>PMDG01000076.1 GCA_003154375.1 Candidatus Peregrinibacteria bacterium | reverse complement strand
GACATGGGTTTCGCCCCGCAGATCAACAAGATTCTCGACAAACTGCCCAAAGAACGCCAAACCATGCTCTTTTCCGCCACCATGCCCACGGACATCGTGAAAATCGCCACCCATCACATGAAACTCCCGGTCCGGGTGGAAGTGGCCCCTCAAGGCACAGCCGCCGAAGATGTGGAGCAAGAAATAATGATCGTCCAAAGGGAGTCCAAGCGTGCTTTGCTCGAAACCTTGCTCAAAAAATACTCAGGCACAATTCTGCTTTTCTCCCGCACCAAGCATGGGGCCAAGAAAATTTGTTTCGCCCTCAGGAACGCTGGTCATTCGGCTGCGGAGATCCATTCCAACCGCTCGCTCGCTCAACGAAAAGATGCCCTGGAAGGCTTCAAGCGAGGCAAATACCGAATCTTGGTGGCCACAGACATTGCCGCTCGCGGCATCGATGTGAAAGACATCGAAGTTGTCATTAACTACGATTTGCCCGACAAATTGGAGGACTACGTCCACCGCATCGGCCGTACCGGCCGCGCCGGCAAGGAAGGGCGTGCCATATCGTTTGCTACCCCCCAAGAACAACAAGACATCCGCAAGATCGAACGCCTGATCCAAAAAAGCATCAAGGTGACCCGACCTGATGGGCTTCCTGTCGCCCCCAAGGCACCTCATGTGAACACGGCCCCGTTTCAATCCGCTCCGGCAGGGCATCGCCCCAGCCATTCAGGAGGACATTCAAGCTATGGGTCGTCGGAAGGATACCGAGGCGCCAAGAACCCCTACCAAAGCCGCAAAAACCGAGGGGGGTCGGGAAGCTGGAGCAAGAAGCCACGTATGCCAAAAAAATGGTAATCGCGAGGAGCAATCCCCCATCTTTTCATTCAGAGTGCAACGGAGTGAAACGAAGAATCTCCCAAATACAACCGTGAGAGACGTTGGGGGATTCTTCACTCCGTTCCACTGCGTTCTGAATGAAAAGGAAATATTACATCTCGCCCGCCTCAAGTCCATAGACCTCGGGGATTTCCCGCTTGATTCCCTTGTCATCCAAGCCATAGCCGACAAAAAAGTCCTTTCCCGAATGATTGAAACAAACGTATTTCGGACCTTCTGACGAAATATTGCCAACACGGCGGATGAACACGGCGACCTCGACGCTTTTGGCTTTGCGGAACAGATAGTAATCACGAACGTATCTGGAGGTGTTGCCCGTGTCCCAGATGTCATCCACGACAAGGACCTCCTTGTCCTTTGGGTCGGTGTTGAGGTCGTAGACGATTCGTAAAGATCCGCTCTTCCGACCGTGGAAATAGCTGCTGGCCGTTGTGAAATCGTCCTCCAGGGTGATCTCCAAATTTCTTTCCTTTGCTCTCCTATATATAGCTCGAACGAGATCGGCCTTGAAGATATAGGCGCCCGTGAGGATTCCCACGATCAGAAGCGTTTTGCCTTGGTAATGCTCAACAATCTCGGCGGCAACGCGTTCGACTTCCTTTTTGATTTGGGCTTCGGAATAAAGAAGTTTCATAAAATAAATATTTAAGGCGCAAGCTGACCGTTTTGATTATTGGGCTTTCAACTGATCTGGAGTTTCAAATGCTTCTTCGACTTGAAAAAAAAGTAGCCGACCGATGCGAACGTAGCCAAACTCGAGGCCCATTCCGGGACTTTGACGCCAAAAGACTTGAGAATCATGAAAGTTCCCAGGAAAAGGATCGAATACATGGCGCCGTTTTTGAGAAAAATGTACTTCTTGATCCGATCGATATTCCCAACAGTGATCTGCCGCACGATGACTGCGCCAAGGCCGTTGCCAAGTAAAATCAGGGGCACGGACAAGGTGAAGGCAAATGCGCCTAAGACGCCATCGATGGAAAACGTGGCATCGATAATTTCCAAGTACATCAATTTGCTGATGTCCGACAGGCTTTTGTCGGTCAATGATCGTTCCTTCTCCTCTGCGTTTTGCTTGAAACCGTGGGTAATAAAAAAGGCGGTGGAGCCAAGCACGGCGCCAAATGCCATCATCGGATTCTGTCTGAGGGCATACCAGACGACAACCGAAAGAATGACCGACACCGCGGCATAAAACCAAATCCCTTTTTTGGCGAAAAAACCCTCGAAACGCGGCAATCCATAATGTTTTTCCTCTAGGAAAAGCCAGTGGAAGAATAGGAAAATAAGAAAAGTGCCACCACCTGCCAGTAAGATGGGCGAAGCCAAATCGATCGATGCTCTCACGCTGGGGTCGTTGCTAAAGGTGGAAGTCAGGGCGCCGATTGCCCCAAGCGAAGGGTTCACGCCCCACACGATGAGCCACGGCAGCAAACCTCGGACCACGAATACGGCGATCAGGATGCCCCACACCAAAAACCAACGCCGTCCCTTGGGTTGCATGGTGGCAAGCACCTCGGCGTTGATCACGGCGTTATCGACGCTCGCGATCGTCTCGAACAAGGCAAGGCCAAGCACTATGACAACCATATTGATCCAGTTCATCGTTGATGGATTAGGAATAAGACTAATGTACCAAAATAATCGGCAAAGACAACCGTTGGCCATCATTTCAAAATAAAAAAACAGTCTCCAAAAAAGAGACCTCTAAAAGTATTGACATTTTCAGCCGTTGCGCTAAGTATTTGCTGTTTAAAAACTTGAAGTGAAGCAAAATGCCGAAATGACCATGAAGGCCGTGCTCGCCATGGCCATGCAGGTCGGAATCTCGACCGCGCTAAGCACTACCTTATTTATACTAGGAGGTGTGTGGGTCGATCGGCATTATGGCACCACGCCCATTTTCATCCTTGTAGGCGCCGTGCTGGGATTGGTCTGCGCCCTCTATATAGTCTGGCAAATCGTCCAACCGCTCCAAAAGATGAAATAATGTGAAAAAAATTGGAAATTAAGAATTAAGAATTGAAAATTTTTTGAAAATTGCAAATTGGAAATTGTAAATTGTTGTTCCCCCTCCCCATGCATCCAGTATCCATCGCCGCAGAAAAGGTATTCTCTCTATTCGGACTTCCGGTCATGAACTCGCTTCTGACCACGTGGATTGTCATGGGCCTGCTTATTGTGGTCGCATTTTTGGCGACTCGGAAAATGCAAAGGGTCCCATCGGGTCTGCAAAACGTCTTTGAGACGATCATCGAGGCATTCCTAGGCCTAGTCGAGTCAGTGACCAACGATCATAAAAAAGCGTTGGAGTTCTTCGCCTATGCGTTCACCATTTTCATGTTTGTCGCCTGCTCAAACTGGATGGGGTTGGTTCCCGGAGTCGGCGCGATCGGCTTTGGCGTGAACACCACTGAATTTGTTCCCCTCTTTCGGGCGGGCTCCAGCGATTTATCCTTCACCTTGGCGCTGGCCATCAGCACCATCGTCTATGTCCAATACATGGGCTTCAAGCACTTGCACTTGGGATATCTGAAGAAATACTTCAATTTTTCGGGCCCAATCCAATTCTTCGTGGGTATCCTCGAAATCGTGTCGGAATTGGCAAAAATCGTCTCATTCTCTTTCCGTCTTTTCGGAAACATCTTCGCCGGCGAGGTGCTCCTGTTGGTGATGACCTTTCTGGCCCCTTACATTGTCCCGATCCCCTTCTACGCCCTAGAGGTGTTCGTGGGCGTGGTCCAGGGCTTGGTGTTCACCATGCTGACGTTGGTCTTCCTGAACGGGGCCACCGTCGGACACGATGAGCATTGATTAACTGTCAACGACCAGCCCCGTCTCGCGGGATTGATCGTTGATCGCTAACCGAATCAACTTACTTATTTATTTAATCTATAATCCTTAACCTATTATGAACGATACTCTCAAACTGTTCGCGGTGGCCTTCACCATTGCCATCGGCGCCATATTCCCGGCCTTGGCCATCGGTATGATCGGCAGCAAGTCCGTTGAGGCCATCGGCCGAAACCCGGAAGCCGCCGGCAAAGTACAAGCCGCCATGATCTTGGGCCTTGCCTTCGCGGAAGCCATCGCCATCTACGCGCTGGTCGTCGCTTTGATCCTCAAGTTCGTATAAATCTCTAATAGGTGAACTTATGGGTGAACTAATTGTCCAAAATCAAACTATTAGTCAACCCATTAGTCGTCCCAATTAGTTTTCCAAACAGTAATCCTCAATTATGGAAGCATTAAGTAAATTGGGCATCGACTTCAAGGTCCTGCTCGCCCAAATCGTCAACTTTGGCATCCTGCTCGCCATCCTGACCAAACTGCTTTATAGGCCGATTCTCAATATGCTCGAACAGCGCCGCAAGCGCATCGAGGATAGCCTCAAAAAGGCGGATGAGATCGACAAAAAGGCAGCTTCTATGGAAGAGGAAGTCGGCCATAAGCGTGCCTTGGCCAAAAAGGAGGCCACCGAGATCATTGGCGATGCCAAGAAGACGGCCGAGAATGATCGCGAGAAAATCCTGGTTTCCGCAACCGCTGAATCCGACCGTGTTAAGGCCGCGGCCCGCGAGCAAATCGAGCTCGAGCGCAAGGCCATGGTCGAGGAGACCAAAAAAAGGGTCGGCAAGCTGGCCCTTCTTCTGGTCACCCGATCGTTACAGCAGGATATGGGTGAGGAGTTCTACGAACGCAATATCAACCTAGCCCTGAAAGAAGTCGAAGCCCTATGAGAAAAGCGCCTAAAACCATCGCGCAGGCTATTGTCCGCTCCTTTAAAATCAAGGAGGCGGCTCCCATGAACCATCTGATCGAGGATCTCGACCGGTTCTATGAAGCCGTAAGACAGACAAAATACTTCAAGGCCCTGAAAGGGATCCTGACGAAACCCGCCGAAAAAAGAGCGATCCTCCAGAAAACCCTGCCCATGCTTCCATTGGGTGAGGAATGCCAAGCGGTCCTGATGGCCTTGGCCGATCGGAACCAGATGGCCGACCTTCCTCGCGTGGTTGCGGCGCTTAAGGAAATCCGCATGAAGGAATTCAAGGTCGAAACGGCCGATGTGATCACGGTTAAACCCCTCAACCAAGCGCAGAGGGATCGAGTCGCTAAGGCGCTTTCCAAAATTAGCGGATCGGAGATCCTGATCCGTGAAAAGGTGAACCCCGCCCTTCTCGGTGGACTGGTGCTCAGGTTCCAGGATTCGGTCATCGACGCGAGCCTTGTCCGCAAAATCATTGAAATGAAGAAACAACTGACTGCCTGATTTTTTAATTTTTAATTTTTAAACTGCAAATTTTTAAATAAACATATTAATTTTTAAATTCAAAACCTGTTTAAAAATTCGAATTTAAAAATTATTTATAAAATTTTCAGTTTTTCAGTTTAAAAATTATCCTATTCTAATTCTAATCTATGGTATCGAAAGACAACCAACCCAATCTCGAAACGCTGGTGAAAACCATCGAAAACGACCTCAGCCAATGGGATCTTTCCCCGAAGCTGGAACAGGTCGGAACCGTGGTGAAAGCCGGCGACGGCATTGTGGAACTGAGTGGCCTCAAGAACATCGCCTCCAATGAAATGATCGAATTCGCATCCGGCGTGAAGGGCTTGGCCCTGAACCTTGAAAATGAATCGGTCGGAGCCGTGGTACTCGGAGACCACGTCCACATCGCCGAAGGTGAGACCGTAAAGGCCACTGGACGCATTCTAGAGGTCCCTGTTGGCGAGATGCTCGTGGGCCGCGTGCTCAATGGCATCGCGGAGCCTGTGGATGGCAAAGGCGAGATCAAGACCAAGACCTATTATCCTGTGGAGCGCATCGCATCCGGCGTCATTTCGCGCCAGGGCGTGAACCAGCCGCTCCAGACCGGCATCAAGGCCATCGACGCCATGATCCCGATCGGCCGGGGCCAGCGAGAGCTCATCATTGGCGACCGCCAGACNNGGCGCCATGGAATACACCATCGTCATCGCCTCGTCTGCCAACGATCCAGCCCCTCTGAACTACTTGGCTCCCTACACCGGTTGCGCCATAGCCGAGTACTTCCTGGACAAGGGCAAAGATGCCCTGATTGTGTACGACGATCTCAGCAAACACGCCGTGGCTTATCGCCAAATTTCCCTGCTGCTCCGCCGCCCCCCAGGACGCGA
>PMDG01000072.1:3125-4824 GCA_003154375.1 Candidatus Peregrinibacteria bacterium | reverse complement strand
TGTTGGATCAATATCGGCCGTTATGGATTAGAACCTTATCCGGTATCGATGACATCTTGTATTCGATGAAGGCTCCGCATGTTATTGACGTTATTTTTTGTCTTCTCTTTGTGTTAATTGCGTGCCTAATTTATGTTGTTGTGATTAAGTGATGTGCTTTATTTAAAAGCTGTTACAAATTTGGAGCTTATCTTGGGTATGCTCGCCGAGGCGACCACCACCCAATTCCACACGGTACGGGTCTCCGTGTTTTTTCCCGAGTTGAAATGTGACGAGAACGATGGCGGCGGTGTCGCGGAGAACGCGAGGATGAAGATCGAACAGAAAAGCGGAAGGGCAGTGGTGAGTGGCGAAAACCATTTGGATCTTCAAAAGGGCGAAGGTCAAAAGGCGAATCGCAGCAAAAGGGGATTGATGAGACTCAAATCGCAGATAAGACCTGCCTATCGGCAGGCAGGCTCGCACTCGTACATGTTTCTCACATCGAATCTGATGAGGGCAATGAACCCTTGTGGCGCGAACGGTGCCTCTTGAGCACCTGAAGATGGGCGATGGATTTCTCGAGCGCGGCGGTGGCATCGGCGAACTCGCGGTCGTCCTTGAATTTATTTTCAGTGAGCAGTTTCTCCGCATACACCTTGGCCTGCCGGATTTTCACCTCGTCCAATTCCTCCAACCGTTCGGCGCTATCCACCATTAGGGTCGCCTTATCCTTTTCCACGATCAGGAAACCACGGCTTATGGCCATATGCGTGACTTCCTTCCCTTGCCGGATCACCACTTCACCTGAGGCTAACGGGGTGATGAGCGGAATGTGATTTTTTAGGACTGTCATTTCCCCCTCGCTTCCAGGCACCGTGACAGATTCCACTTTTCCGGAGAAAGCAGGGCGGGTCAGGCTGATGATATCGAGTTGAAAGGTATTTTCCATAAGATTTCGGATGGTGGGCCGCATCGTGGACCGTATTGTGGGCCGCATTGTGGTTGTTTTTGGGCAACCATTCGGTCCACCATCCGGCCTACTATTCGGCCAACAATTCGGAAATTATTTTTTATGACCTGCGAGCACCTCCTCGATTCCGCCCTTCATATAGAAGGCATCTTCGTGGATGTCATCGTATTTGCCGTCGATGATTCCAGCGAAGCTCTTCACGGTTTCCTCGCGGCTCACGAATTTGCCGGGGTGGCCGGTGAAGATCTCAGCCACGAAGAACGGTTGGCTCATGAATTTCTGGATCTTGCGGGCGCGGCTCACGGTTCGCTTGTCGTCGGGAGTCAATTCCTCCATTCCAAGGATGGCGATGATGTCCTGAAGGTCCTTATAGCGTTGTAGCAAGCGTTGGACTTCGCGGGCCACGCGGTAATGCTCTTGCCCGACCACGCTGGGCTCGAGAACGGTTGAGGTGGAATCCAACGGATCCACAGCGGGGTAGATGCCAAGTTCGGTGAGCGCGCGGGAAAGCACAACGGTGGAATCCAAATGGGCGAAGGTGGCGGCTGGCGCAGGGTCGGTCAGGTCGTCGGCTGGCACGTACACGGCCTGCACCGAGGTGATCGAACCTTTGTTCGTGGAGGTGATGCGTTCCTGCAAGGCACCCATCTCATTCGCCAACGTCGGCTGGTAACCCACAGCAGAGGGCATACGACCCAAAAGCGTGGAAACCTCGGAACCGGCTTGGGTGAAGCGGAAAATATTGTC
>PMDG01000072.1:0-3071 GCA_003154375.1 Candidatus Peregrinibacteria bacterium | reverse complement strand
CGACGCCGGCAAACACCGAGTAACCTCCGTGCTCTGCTGCGATGTTGCGGATTAATTCCTGGATCAAAACCGTCTTTCCCACGCCCGCGCCTCCGAACAGACCCACTTTTCCACCTTTGATGAAGGGCGCGATCAGGTCGATGACTTTGATACCGGTCTCGAATATCTCGGTCTTGGTGTTCTGTTCCGTGAATTTGGGCGGGTTCTGGTGGATGGAGCGTTTGTGCTTGCTGACCAATTTCTTTTCGGTGTCGATCGTGTTGCCCAACACATCGAACAGGCGGCCGAGCACCTCGTTCCCAACGGGAACCGAGATGGGGGAGCCAGTGTCCTGCACCTCTTGGCCACGGCGTAGACCATCGGTTGAGGTCATGGCCACGGCGCGAACCTGCTTGTCCTGCAAATGTTGCTGGACCTCGAGCATGATCTCCTTGTCGCCGATTTTGGTGACAAGAGCGTTGTAGATGCCCGGAACTTGTCCTGGGAACTCGCAGTCCACGACGGCGCCGATAACGCGGGTGATTGTACCTGTATTAGACATAGATTGGGATTATTACGACGATTAATTAATATTTGGCATTTCAGATTTCAGATTTGGCATTCGTAGGTATCCATAAATGCGAAATCAGAAATACGAAATGCGAAATTATTTTAGGGCTTCCGCCGCAGTGCTGATCTCGGCAATCTCCGAAGTGATACCCGCTTGGCGGACTTGGTTGTAGGTGAAGGTGAGGTCCTCAATGATCTCCTCGGCGGCATCGGTAGCGTTGCGCATGGCGGCCATTCGAGCTGAGTGTTCCGAGGCCTGGGAATCCAAGATCGCCTTGAAGATCTGCAATTCGGTGAATTTGGGGAGAAGCGCTTGTAGGACCACGTTCCGATGCGGCTCGAATTTGAATTCAAAATAGCGATAGGTGGGTTTTGCCTCAGGCACTGCGCCACTCAACTCTTCTAGTGTCTTTTGAAGATTTTCCTTGGCTAACGGCAACAGAGGAGCGAAGGTTGGCTTTTGGGTTAGCGCGTTCACAAACCTCGGGTAAGCCAACACCACCCGATCAGTTTTATTATTGATGTAATCGTCCAGAATCAGGTTGATCATGGGAGCGATGTCCACATAGTCGAATTTTTTGAGCCCCGAGAAATCGGCCTCCAATTGGTAACCCATCCGGAGGATCGCATCGCGGCCCTTTTTGCCCATGGTGATAAAGGAAACGGTTTCCTTGGGCAGGGATTTGATGTTCTCAAGCACTTTGCCGATGACATTGGTGTTGAGGCCTCCGCAAAGCCCGCGATCCGATGTGATCAGAACCACCGTGACCCGTTTCCCCTCACGAACCTCCAGAAGGGGATGGGTGAGGGTTTTTGTCTTTCCTGCCACGCTGTTCAAGATCTCCAACGCCTTCAAAGCATAGGCACGCATTTGGACCGCCACGTTCTGGGCACGGCGCATTTTGCTCGCCGAGACCATTTCCATGGTCTTGGTGATCTGCTTGGTGCTCTTAACACCCTTGATACGCCTGCGGATTTCTCGGAAATTTCCTGGCATTTAAATTATTCTTTAGGAATTTTGACATGAACCGTTACCACCTTGATGAGATTGTCCGGAATTTGGGTCTTATCGCCCTTCTTCGCCAATTCTTTTCTCATGCTTTCGATGAACCCGTTCGCATCCGCCTTGATTTTATCCTCCAGACCCGAGGGTAGGGGATTTTCCTTGCTGTCGATGAGGATAATCGGATATAGGGGGTTTTCCAGGAATTTTTTCAGGCCAATCCCGTGGGATCCAAAGGCGATCGAAAGGCTGACCCCCACCTGCTTGGCGATTTCCCCCACATCGTTGTTGGCCAAACCAGAGCTGACCAGAAAGCCGTTAGGAAGCTGCTTGTCCGCATCGTCCACGATCAGGTCGAGCCGTTTGGTGCTGTCGACGTAAGTCGCGACTTCCTGATGATGACCCTCGGCTTTGGATTCGCTGAATTTGATATCCATGCCAGTCATTCCTTTCAGTTGGGCGATCTTGTTCAGCACGAATTTCTTGGCCACCTCGTCCACTTCAGCTTGAGTGGCGTCTTTGATTCCATGGTCCGAAAGGTATTTGCCGGCCGCACCGCAGCCCGGGTGACATGTGATTTCATCCAATTCCCCGTTTTCAATCATTTTTGCCTCATTTTCTATCAGGCTTTTCGCAGGCATTGCCGAGGCAAGGATTTCCAAATATTCGGTCCTCTCCAGCTTTCCTTCTTTGAACATCGATTCCTTTTCCTTGAGCATTTTTGCCACTTCGGGTTCGCGTTCCGCGATGATCCCCGAGCCTGCCGAACATTGGGCACCTTCAGGATCCACACGTCCATCGATGCAGGACTGCTTTTTGTTGACCCCCCTTAGGAAAAGTTGGCCCTCCTTACTGGCAAGGAATTTGGGCAGTTCATTGATTTCAACGACTGGTTTCATAGTTTCGTAGTGGTCAAGTTTGTGATGAGCGGACTGTTGTTCTGATGGTATTTCGTCCTCTTCATGCCTGGCTTCTGGATTTCCCATATACTGAAAGCATTAAAAATTAATTAGGCCTTTTTCTGTACCATCCATTCGGCTGGAACCCGCTTCTTCTTGAATTCCGCGATGGCCTTGGTCAACGACTCCTTGAACGCATCGCTGATGTCCCGATCTTTCATCAGGGTTTTTTCGATCTCTGAATGGTGCTCTTCCATGTATTCGTACATCGCCGCCTCGAATTCAGCCATCTTGGATACCTGCACATCGTCTGTGAGTCCGTTGGTTCCCGCGAACAGGATCATGACCTGTTTGGCGAACGTCAGGGTGGCGAATTGTTTTTGCTTCAAAATTTCCGTCAAACGTTTGCCCCGTTCGATGCGGTGCAAAGTGCCCTCGTCGAGGTCAGAACCGAATTGGGCAAAGGAGGCCAATTCGCGGTACTGGGCGAGCTCCAAGCGCAGGCGGCCGGCCACCTTTTTCATGGCTTTGGTCTGGGCGGAGGAGCCCACGCGTGAGACTGAGATACCGACGTTCAAGGCAGGGCGCTGGCCGGCGTAGAACAGGTCGGTCTCCAGGAA
>PMDG01000008.1 GCA_003154375.1 Candidatus Peregrinibacteria bacterium | reverse complement strand
TGAAAATTTCTTCATGTCTGAATCCAATTGGGACAAGAGCTCCTCTAGCCCCTTCCGTAATTCAGCGTCAATAACCCCATCATCAGGAATCAGGGGCTGTGAATCCTTTTCTTGGTCTTCTTGAGCATTTTGATCCTCTGGAGTCCCAGAGTAAACCAATTTCAGGATTTGGGGGCGGGCGGCCTCTTGCTCAGGAGTCTGCTTGTTGGGATCGTCAAATTTCAAAGACATAAATAGGCAACTTAAAGGATGTTATAGTAACAATATTGAGAATTTTGTCAATAACCCTTCTGTTCGGCTTCAATATGCCACTTTTGGCTTAGAATACAACTAAAAATAGTTTTTCTATAAAATAAAACATACACCTGTCAACTGTTTTTAAGCCCAAAATAGCCTGAAAAGGGCATTTCTAGGCCAATTGGACAGGGCGGAGGATTGAATTTTTCCCTCTTTAGTGCTATAATAATTGGATTAATAAAAACAAACATGGAGCTCAAAAGAGCGCACTCGCAGGGATTCAGCTTAAAACCAACCATGGTGTTCCTGAACGCCGCGGAACCTCCGACGGGTCAAATGCCGAAGGCGGGAATCCCCGACTCCCTCAAGCGCAGGCTAGAGACGGAAAAAGCCCAAAACGTGGTGTTCGACGAGGCCGCGAAAAAACCGAAAAAGCTGACCTTCCTCCAAAAGCTGAGGCTGACACTCTTCCCTCCGGGGAAGCCTAAGGCTTCCGCAGCGGGTAGGCCGGCGGTCCCCTTGGACAAACGCACCGAGGAGCAGCAAATCCGGGAGGCAGAAAAAATCTATAAGGAAGGTTTGGCGACGATCAAGGACCTGATTGCCCCGTCATCCATGGAGTTCCTGTTCGACCGATTCAAGTTGAATAGCTGGGTGGGCAAAAGCTTCTTTGTGTTCTCCTATCCTCGTTATATCGAGGCCAACTGGCTTTCCCCTGTGATAAATTTTGATGTGGCCATGGATATTTCAATGTTCGTGTATCCCACGAGCAGCGCGGCCATCATGAAATTCTTGAAAAAAAAGGTGGCCCAGATCCAATCGTCCATGCGAATCGATCAGGAAAAGGGTATGGTGGCCGATCCTGCCTTGGAAACCGCCCTGCAAGATGCCGAGGAATTACGCCGCAGCATCCAGCGCGGAGAANNAAAAGATCCAAACACGCCTTGAGAGCGTTCTCGGAGGACGTTTGGTACTCACCAAACCTGCCAATTTACAGATGGAGCATGGCTTCAATTCGACGCTTCCCCTGGCCATGGATGAGTTGGAGATAGCCCGCAACATGAACACCGGTCCCCTTTCCACCTCATTCCCCTTCACCTCCTCGGAACTGACTTCCAACGAGGGAATTCTTTATGGAATCAACCGCCATAACGACAGCTTGGTGATTTTCGACCGTTTCGCCCTTGAAAACGCGAACTCCGTGGTCTTCGCCACGTCTGGCGCGGGCAAATCCTACGCCGTAAAACTGGAGATCTTGCGTTCCATGATGATGGGAACGGATGTGATCGTGATCGACCCGGAAAACGAATACGAAGCCTTGGCCAAGATGGTCGGAGGCACCTATTTGCGTGTTTCGCTCAACTCCGATCGGCGCATCAATCCATTCGACCTTCCGCTGGCAATCAAGGATGAAGAGCAAAAACCCGGAGACCTACTCCGTGCCAACATCATCACCCTGCATGGGCTTCTAAACCTGATGCTAGGTAAACTGAACCCAGAGGAAGAAGGGTTGATGGATAAGGCGTTGATCGACACCTACGCACTCAAAGGCATCACCATGG
The DNA here is from genome assembly GCA_003154375.1 of Candidatus Peregrinibacteria bacterium. Taxonomy (GTDB): domain Bacteria; phylum Patescibacteriota; class Gracilibacteria; order UM-FILTER-43-11; family UM-FILTER-43-11; genus FEN-1329. Next base: position 8,474 of record PMDG01000008.1, on the reverse strand, counting down.
AAACCGCAGACCCAGGTTCGATGGAACCGCCCACTATGGAAGACCTGCACGATGTGCTGAGCAGCATGAAAGGCGGGGAAAACCTCGCTCAAAGGCTTCAAAAATACACGATCGGCACCTTCGGCGGCATTTTCAACAAGCCGACCAACGTCGACCTCGGTTCCGGGATGGTGGTGTTCTGTATCCGCGATCTTGAGGACATGCTACGTCCGATTGCCATGTACATCATCCTGAATTACATCTGGAACAGGGTAAGGTCCCAGCTCAAACGACGTATCCTCGTCATCGATGAGGCCTGGTCGCTGGTCCAGCACGAGGACAGTGCCCGCTTCCTCTACGGTTTGGTCAAACGCGCCCGCAAATATTACCTAGGCATCACAACCATTACGCAGGATGTGGATGACTTCATCAAATCCGGCTACGGACGCCCGATCATCACGAACTCCTCCATGCAGCTTCTCTTGAAGCAGTCCCCCAGCGCGGTGGAGGGGCTGGTGAAGATGTTCAACCTGACTGAAGGCGAAAAATACCTGTTGCTCAATTCCACGGTCGGACAAGGCCTGTTCTTCGCGGGTTTGAAGCATGTGGCCATCCAAATCATTGCCAGCTACGCGGAAGACAAAGTGATCACCACCCGACCGCAGGACATTGTGAAACAAAGGGACGGAACCTAATTCCCAGTGGGAGATCTGATGGGAGAACTAATGGGTCCGACCCAATAATTTAGCATTCAGTTAAAAACCCCAATTAGTTGCCCGATCAGACCTCCAATCAGTTCCCCAATTAGACTGAGCTAGGCTTCATAATCCGCAACCACTTGGATCGGTTTATCCCCAAGATCGCAAACCTCTTGGATCTCATTCGAAATGGCGTCGGAGTCGATCGTCAGAGGATCATAATCGCCGTAAATGGTGCTTTTCCCGTAAAGCCTGCATTCGGCATGTTCGGGCATGATCTCAAGTTCGATCTTCCCGCCTCCCACGATCACCTCCTTCACATCCATGCTTTCGGCGTCTTTCACTCCCAGTTCGCGGACGAGCATATCATGGAAAAATTCAATGTTGTCCCACTCGGTTGATGGATATAACTTGGCGAAAAACTTGCCATCGGAAGTCACCACAAACTTTCCACGGAAAGACTTGAGGGCGCTGGCATCATCCAAATCGTCACCCCAAATCTTAACTGGGGGGAGTTCATCCAAAACGGAAAGGTCACGGGCAGAAAGCATAAGGGTGGGGTAACTTCGGAATCATGGTATCACACAAGAAAATCGAATCGATAATCAAAAGATGAAAATCCTGAAATTAGGCTGAGGCAAGCAATGCTATTTGAGCAAACGGGCGATCTCCTTTTCCAAATCTTTGACATCCCCGCCCTTGTCGACCACGGTCGCAATATTATCCATGAGGATCGTGTTCAGCCCCATTTTCCTGGCCTCCTTGGCGGCAACGGCGATCGAGGCGGCTTTAAGCTCTGTAAGAACCACATCCACCCCTTTCATGGCCTTCATTTCTTTGATTAAAAGCGGGCGGACCGATAGGTGGTTGCTCATGCCCTTGACTGTGCAGCCAAAGTGCTTTTCCAAATAGGATTTTAGGAAAGGGAGTGCTTCATCGGGGGCTGTGCTAGTGAAGAAAACCTTCTTGCCCTTGATCGAAGAAAGGGGGCGTGGCCGTAGAACGGTGGTTGCTATTCGGATCTTGGGATTAAAGGATCGGATACGTCGGATCAGATGGTCGATTTTAGGCTGTTTTACAAGAAAATCCTCGCACATGTTCAGGATGACCAAATCGGCCATCAGGAACCTAAGCGGGGTCATATAGCCTTCAAGGATCTCGGCCGGCTGGGTAATGTCCATAACAAGGATTGCTTTGTCGGTCTTGATTTCAGGAACCGTGGCCCCGCTGCCCTCCAAAATGATGCTTTTCACAAACGATGATTTCTCGGCCATCCGAGCGCCTTTGTCCAAAACCGTGACCATTGCCTTGCCTGCGAAGCCACCCCCGCAACGGCGACATCCGAACGTAGCCACTTGGGCGGTCAAAGCATCCTCAAAACAGTCGGAGGAGGCATGCATCCCTTGGGCATCGATGTTCAAAAGATACTTCAAATCGATCTTGATCTGGTCTCCCCGAACAATAATGGGCTGGTTCGGTCCGCCACGGCTCAAAGTGATGATCGCGGGTTTCAGGTTCGCCTTTTTGAAAACGCGGCCAACCATTCCGCCGATCGCCGTCTTGCCGACACGCTTGCCCGATCCCCATATGGTAACTGAAGGCTTGGTAAAAATTGTTTTGAAATTAAGCGGATCGAATTGGAAATCGGCACCACGGTATATGACCCCTCGGTGGAGGATACGGCAGGCTACCTCGAAACGGGTCATGTAATCCATGATCGGCTCATCCGAAAGGTCCAAGACCAATTTCACGGGATTGTTTTTCAGGATTTCGCTTAATTTGTCGCAGTCCGGCTTGTTTTTGCTGCTGGCGAAAAGGACTTTATAAGGGAGTTCTCGTTCGACATCCGCTGGGGTTCCGATTTTCTCTGTCCCGCCGATGAAAATCAGATAACGGATATCATAATCCTTCGTGAGGGTTTTGATCGATTCCTTGAGGTTGGAAAGATAGTGCTCGCCATCGACCAGGCAGGCGGTCGCGAACTTTTTGATTTTTGTCTTCATACGGAAAAGGTTAAAAACCGATTATGGGTGGAAATAATGCGAATAAACGATCTCGAGGATTTGCTGTTCCGCCTTGCGCAAATCGTAATTCTCGACCACAGGGACGTCGTTTTTCTCGGCTTGGCAGACTAGAAAATCGCGGACGAGCCGAATCTCCTTGAAATATCTCATGTAGCGCTGCTTTTTCCGGTTGGCATTCTGCAGATGCCGGGATTGGAAATGTTGCTGGTGTTTGGATTTCAGCTTCACATCCAGCATGACTTCCACGATCGTGGCCTCCTTCTGGTATTTTTTCAGGAATCCCATTTCCCCAGGGACCAAATGGACGCCTTCAATGATGGCGTTGACCTTTTCCTTGATGGCACGCCGGACAACGGCTTCAACACCGTGGAGCACCTCTTTCGACTGGGTTAGGAATCCGAAAATAAGGCGATCATGCTCCGATTTTACCTCCTTGACCAACTCCCCCACCTGATAGCTTGAGGCATGGAGAATGGGCAATACGTCTTCCCGTAAAAATTGGCGGATCACCTCACGGACGGAATCAGTGCTGACAATCCGAATGATCTCCAAAAGCCACCCCACCCTCATGGCCAAGGTGGAGGTTCCGATACCCGTTCCGCCGTCGATCAGGATGATGAGGGGTTTTTCACTGTTCATGATCTTCCTCCAATCGTGATAACGGCCTAGAAGTTTGGGATATTTTGCTTTTAGGATAACCTCAACCAATCGGGCGACCTCTTTGGGGTCCTTGGCTTGGTGGGAAAGCTGATCGGATATCTGGTGGGAAATCTCATAGGCTTGGTATTTCGGAATCCCGATCCTCAAAAGAGAGCGAGCCAAAATATCCACATAAAAAGTTTGCGAGGCGTCGACCGTTTTTGGCGATTTGGGCATAAATATTTTTATTTTTGACTGATCAAGGGGGATTATATCAAAAAATCGCGCTTAAAAAAACCCGTTCGAGGAAGGGGCGGGACGCCATGAGTGAGCCCCGAGCGTAAGCAGGGGGCGAATCGAATGGTGGACGCTGGGGGACTCGAACCCTCGACCCTCTGCGTGTAAAGCAGATGCTCTACCAACTGAGCTAAGCGTCCAAAATTGGGTCGGATTGAGCTTAGCAAAGATGGTGTTCCGCACGCAAGGAGGCCTTTGGCTTTACAAGTTCCACTTTCTTGGTAAAATCTGAGGGCATTTAATTTGCCAGTAGGGAAAGCCTCGGAAATGCTTAAATCTTCTCGCCCCCTTGGGACTCGCAGATTATAATCATTTCCGTCCTTGCTACGTTTGGCCTTACGGCCTGCACTTCGCTCGGACCGGCTTTCTCGCAACTTACGGCGCCATCGTCTAGTGGTTAGGACAGCGGATTCTCATTCCGCTAACCGGGGTTCGATTCCCCGTGGCGCTGCCAATCAGTGAGAGGTGTTATCGCGACCTTAGTGCCCCATTGAGGGCTATTTAGGTTTTTTCGACTACCAGCATTGGTATTTCACTAGGGGCTCCTAAATCATCAAATAACTTAAATATCTTTTCCAAATCCTTGTACGAGGCCGAATAATTCACAGTAATAATTTTTTTGTCTTGAGTGGGTAAATTTAGTGCCCTAATCGAAACTGAATGTTTTTTCCAATAATTGACCAGCATTTCCCTGTTAAGGACTTTGGTGAATTCATCGATACTAGGAACATATTTATGGTCAGACTCTGAACTAAAGGTATTGGCAAGGTTTATTAATAAATAGCCTACAAAATGCTCAAAATTCTTTGGATTCTTTTCTGGATTGAAGCATATGTTAAAAAGATACTGGTTAACTTCGTTTTTAATCCCGTTTTTATCAGCATTCCCTGATGAGTCATAAATCCCACATCCCACCCCTTGGCTTATGAATGAGTTGCCCAATTGATAGGTAATAAAGGCTTTCATTTGAGATTTAAGCTCGGCGACACCCCTTTCGATATCTTCATCCTTAACCTCTTTAGATTTAATTTTTGCTTTGACGAATTTCAAATACTTCCCAGTCAAATCCTCCAGGGTCAAATTATCAATCAAGTCAAAAATATTAATATTCTTATCTACATAGGTCTCTTTGAATATTTGATAAACCTTTTGTGAAATCTCCCTCATTTCATCTTTAACAGTCGCACCACTTACTGGCATTGAAGGAGAGTTGTGCTTCAAAAGTGCTCGCTGAAGATTGTAAATATCACCGCCTCTGTCAGAACTGCAGAACAGGCGGAATGCGAGAAGATCGTAAAGACCTAGAATACCCCTATCCCCATCTCCCAGAACTTGAAGTACGCCACTATTCAGATGCCTTTTGTCACCAAAAATCCATTCCGCAATTTCAGATATATTATTTTCGTTATTCTGAGAATGCTTACCCTCACCATCGATCCATCCAACATTATCCAAAATTACAGTAAGAAATAATGCCAAACTATGACGAAAACCTACCCCAATCTCTTCGTTTGTAAGCATAGAATAATTCTGGATGTTTTTCAGTAGATACGTAATCACCCGATCACCAGCCTCTTTATTAAATTCTGAAAGGCTATTTGTGATAACCCTCCAAAACTGCTCATGACTATTTTCACTCTCTGAATATGCAAAGTCTTTATCAGACAGCACTTTTTCAATAGATTCACCCCGCAAAAGCCTATTTTTTGAATTTAAATAAAATCTGTATTGCCCGCGCTTTTGTGGTTTAGCGAGTTTGACAATCAAATTGAGATACTCCTCTAAATTGCGCCCGCTTCCCCAGCCCCCATTGAAACATGCGTAAGTCTTCTTTGCCTCTTCAGAAATGCTGTCTATGTTTGGATTTTTGAACCTTTCAGATACGGCGAAAATTTTATTTAACAAAAATTGCTGATTGGCCGGTAAACCCTTAATAAAATCCGAATACTTAGTTGAATTCTTGTATTCTTTTTCACCAAATTTCCTATTCTCGTTTTTCGGATAATTGTCCTCATAGGGAGCCACTAGAGAGAAAAAGCTGCGTTTACCACCAATTTCAGCATTGTATATCTTTCGGAAAATATTCGGATAATTGATATAAATAAGCAACAAATGAATCAAGTCCTGCTTATTAAAATCACTATTTTCAAAATCCACTTTTTCAATTTCAAATAAAACTAAGGTATTGATTAGTCTTTTTAGTTTTCTAATATCACCCAAAAAGGGTTGGTATCTATCAAAATCGGAGGATTTATAGATATCAACAAGCCCCTCGATGGCTCTTTTGATTTTTTCTAGTGTATATGGGTCAAGTTGTAGGTTATTTTTTAATGCCTGACCAAAATTATCGGTCACATATTTTGAAAGAGTAGCACTATCGAGGAAAAGGCTAATTTTTACATTCACAAATTTTTCGAGAAATTCCCGAATCTTATCTACATCATCACTTTGTTTACCTGCGGAAATGATGTTCTCGGTATCGTAACAAAGCACATATGAAATATTTGGTAAGGTAAAGCTTTTCTTTATATTAAAAAGGACATCCTTGACTGCCGAAAAGCTAAGGCGATCAAGGTCGTCAACGATCACAATGATTTTTCTATTTAGATTTTCCAATGCTGAGTCCAAATCATCAAAAGCATCATCAGCTGTGTATGTTCCGGGGAATATCTCAAAATTAATTCCATGGAATGAAAAAGATGCTTTTCCGCTAATGAATCGAGAATATTTAGAAAATAGTGGTCGAATCTCAGGTAAATAGGCATTTTTTTGGATTGTCCGCACCAGCCCATCTACAAACTTTTCCAGCAAGTTTGACCGCCCTTCATATTTTAATGGGTTGAATTTGTAGACGATTATCTTTTTGTCGTATTTTTTATCTTTCCATGATTCGATACAAAAATTAACAAAGGACGATTTCCCAATTCCCCATGGGGCATCAATTCCAAAAACTAGGCTGTCTGATGAGCCGTCATTATAAATTCTTTCCGCAAAACGTATTGCCTCATCAGAATAATTAAGCAGATCGTCTTTAATGAATTTTTGTTCTGAATCGCTAATGAAAAAAGGTGATTCTTCGTTCTGTCTCTTAATGAGCCAAATTTGAGCAAGCCTTAACAGTAGAAGGAGCCCTAATGCTAGGGGCAATAAAACTAAAATGATTAAGGGGGTGACATCGATCAAAGAGACCACATACTTGTATTTTTCGATCCAAATACCGCCAAAAAAAACACTGAGCGAAATTCCTAATCCAAAAGCGATAAATACATCTATGCGCCAACTTTTGATAATTGTAATAATACTCTGAAAAACTCCTCTGATACCCAAATAGACAATTATTAATAGCGAGCTAAATACGGTCAATGTGAGTACTGCCAGCTCATGATTACTACTAACAAGATAGTCATTTAGCTTCAGGCTGATTACTTTAGATAAAAAAAATGCTTCGGCAGATAATAGCCCCAAAAACCCCGCCTTTATAAGCGTAATATAATTTACTGCCGATATTTTTTGGATAAAATTCCTCATTCTTATTTTGTATACTTCTCAGCCAAACCAGCAAATCCCATGTTCAAGCTAACGACATTATGGGGAATAAGCACATAAACCCACTTTTTGCCCCTGTTTTTCTGATTATATTCCGTTGCAGTTTCGCAGAATTTCTTGCCAGCCTCGGCCTTTTCCTGGACATCGACATCTTCCAGCTCGTTTTCGGCCTTTATCTCAACCATGTAGATGGCGTTCGCGGTCTCGACGACAAAATCAGGCACATAACGCTTCGAATTGTGCTTCCAGTAAATCTTAAATGAGGACTGCCTATGACATTTGTTTTNNATTGTGCTTCCAGTAAATCTTAAATTGCGATTGTGCTGGCCTTATCCACCTCAAAACCTCTTTGTCTGCCTCTAGAATAGCGGTAAGATCCTTTTCGGCCTTGGAATCGAATTTGTAGAGGTTGTGGCATGCCTTCTTGAAGCCTCCGAAGACCTTTGTGGGGATAGAATGTGTCGGCTGGATCGTTTCGGTGTGATGATGGACGCTGTCTTTCGTGTACATTGAAAAGTTGTGCGGCTCAATCTTGGTAAACGGATAAACGATCGGTTGCTCGAAGCCTGCTTGTTCCATGAAAAAATGTTCTTTCAGCTGAACATAGATGAATTTGGCTATTTCACGTTTGTGATAGAGGACTATATTGCGCAATTCTTCGTCGCTCCGCCCTTTTCCCAGCTTTTGAATTGCTTGGGTAGCCAGTTTATATAAAAGATCGCTATTTTTGTCGTAATCGATATCGGGATAATTGATCAGCTCNNATTTACCAGAATGTTGACCGGGATATCTCGGATGACGCCTCCCGCCTCGCTTTGGAGGATTTCATATTCGTTGGTTCTCTGGGTCGTCCTTACAATCTCTTCTGAAACAGGTTGATAATTGAGATTTGAAATATCGAGATCAAATTCGTTGAATCCCGTGGCAACTTCGTTACTTTGCTGAATCAGAATACGTGGAATCGGGATCACCTTATCAATCACCTCCTGCACAACCTCCTCGTATTCCTGCTTAGCCGCTTCGATAAGCTCATCTCNNGTTGAACAGGTTTTGCTGCGGCGCATTCTCGATACGGGCGATCATTTTTTCAAAAACGATCTTCTTTACCTCGGCTGATTTCAGATCATTGATATTCGAAACCGAGTCGCCTAGGTCTGAAATGGAATCAAAAAGTACTTGTTTTGCCTGATTGTCGATCTCGGCTTTGGCCTTATCCTTGCCCTCGGCCAGCGAATCTATGGTCCCTTGGTCATTTTGAAGGCCTTCCGCAAGCGTGGAAAGCGAAATGACC
>PMDG01000056.1:7642-10579 GCA_003154375.1 Candidatus Peregrinibacteria bacterium | reverse complement strand
CGTCGAGCAGGCGCCCGTCCTTGGTCACGCGCTGGGTCTCGAGCGAGACGACCTTCTCGCCCGCGAGCAGGCGGCGGGTGAATTTTCTTTGCTCAGCCGCCTTGTTGGGCGGTGTGAGCTGCCAGATGCTTTTCCGCTTCGCCTCCTTCTCGCCATAGCCGTACATCAGCGTGGCGCCGCGGTTCCAAGCGGTGATTTTCCCGTCGAGGTCCTGGATCGTGATCGNNTCGCGTCGTTCGAGTCCCGCACCACTGTCGCCATGCGGCTGGCCTCCTCGGCCTCCCGCTTGCTCTGGGTGAAGTCTTCAGTGGTGCTGTCAAAATAGACCTTGCCGTTTGCATCGATTTTTTTAATCGAATAGATATGGCACAAGAGCAAATTCCCCTTGAGGGTTTTACACTTGATTTCTTCTTTGGCAAAACCCTTGGCCATGATGGCGTCGCTGAGGATCTTACGCTGGCTCTTGTCCCAATAAATAGTGCTTGGATGAAGTGCCATCAGTTGTTCACGGCTGTCCGCCTCGAACATTCTGACCATCGCCGGATTCACATCGATAAAAGCCCCTTTCGGCCCAGGCGTGCTCCGCGAAAGACCGATAGAGGCGCTCTCGAACAAATCTTGGTAATGATGGCGCGCCTCAACAAGCGCCTCCTCCGCCTTCCTGCGCTCGGACATGTCGCGGATGTTGCATTGGATCATCCTGCGATCACCCACGCCGAAGACGTTGGTGTAGAACTCGACGCTGATGGTTCGGCCGTCGGCGGTCTCCATCGGAAGGTTGTCGTAATGGACGGACCGGTTTTTCTTCAATTTCAGGAAATTCGCCTTGCTCTGTGCGATATCCTTGAAAGCCCCCAGTTCCCATAACTGCTTGCCCACGAACCATTTCCTCGGGAAGCCGAGGAGCTCGGTCAGGAAGGGGTTCACGTCGATCACCTTTCCCGTGTCGTAGTCCAGGATCAGGTTGCCATCCCGTCCTGCCTCGAAAAGGCGGCGGAAACGCAATTCCGAGGCCTTCATCTCCTCGTCGTTCTTCCTGCGCTCGGTGACGTCTTGGTGGATCGAAATCCAGACTTCGCCGTATTCGGAATGTTTGAATGTGCTGACATCGGCATGGCACCAGAACGTCGTGCCATCTTTTCGGATATTGAGGATCTCACCGCTCCAAACCCCTTTGGCTCTTAGTTCCGACACTATTTTCATTGCGTTTTTCTCGGAATTCTCTTTGCCAGACGCATTGACCACACTGGCATTTTTGCCTAAAAGTTCTCCGTGTCGGTACCCAAACATCCTCTCAAACTCGGGGTTGGCGTAGAAAATCTTGTAATCGGAGGCCCGAACAAGATAAACGCCTTCGGTCATATTCTCGAGGATCTGGCTGTTCAGTCTCAATTTTTCAATGCTTTGATCAAAGGCCGTTTTCGATTTTTTCAACTGAAAATAGGCATCATTTAAGATGGAGTTCTCCATCTTCAATTTTTCAATTTTCTGCTTGAGGTTTTTTTCCTCGGATGCTTTGGCAAACGGTTTTGTTTTACGAATTTTTGGCATAATTTGGCTATTTATTATTCTGCCTTTCTGAGTCTGCCATGAGCCCTCTCCCCCTTAATAAAGGGAGTGCCGAGCACAAACAAGGGGGAAAATTTCAATTGGTTTCTAGCTCGCGATCGCCTTTTTGACCCTGGCGACCAAGTCAGCACGGTCAAACGGTTTCGTGATGTAATCCTTGATTCCGCTTTTTTTCATTTCCTTGATTTTCTTCGTAGAGGCCTCGAGCACCGTTAAAAATATGACTTTGTAGCCTTTCTTGATGTCCGCGATGCGGGTGAAAAGGTCCCAACCAGACATGTCGGGCATCATGACATCCAGAAGGATCAGGGAAAAATGATTTTTAACGATCTCTTTCAGGGCGTCTTTCCCGCTCTCTGCGCTGACGACGTCGTATCCTTCCTTGTCCAAAATGGTTTTGACGACCTTGAGGATATCCGGCTCATCGTCCACGTGGAGAATTCGTAGCTTGTTTGTCATAGGATTATGATTAATTAATTAAATAAATAAATTAGGTTTCGATTCGCGGTTTGAATTTCAAAGGCAAGGTGAACACAAAGGTGCTTCCCTTTTTCAATCCTTCGCTCAGGCCCCGAATGGTTCCACCATGGGACTCCACAAACTCCTTGCAAATGGAAAGTCCAAGCCCTGTTCCTCCATATTTTCGGTTCAGCCCAGCATCGGCCTGGAAAAAGGGGGTGAATATTTTTTCCAAGGTCAACTTGTCCATGCCTATGCCCGTATCGTGAATCGACACTTGGACACCGTCCTTTGTTTTAATGACCTCCACCGCCACTGTTCCTTTTCCAGGTGTGTTTTTAAGGGCATTGACCAGCAAATTTCCCATCACTTGTGTGATCCGCTTGGTGTCGACCAAAAGCCGAGGCAGTGCCGGCGCGATCTTCAGCGAAAGGGCAATGCCATCCTTTTTGGCCACAATCTTGATGTTGGCCACCGAATCGCGGACGAGGGTCCCAAGGTCCGCCTTTTCGAAATTGAATTTAAGTTTATTGGTTCTAGCCTTAGAGATATCGAGAACATCGGTGACCAACTTCTCCAGATGGTCTTCGTTTTTGTTGATCATTTCCACCGCCTCCCTTTGGTCTTTGTTCAAAACGCCATAATCGCCATCCAAAAGCAGTTGGCACTGCGATTTGATGGGAATAAGAGGGCTTTTGAGCTCGTGGGACGTTGTGTTCAAAAACTGGTCTTTGACCTCCTCTGTCCTTTTGCGATCCGTGATATCACGGTCGGTTGCGGCGATGCCGATGACCTTGCCCGCGTTGTCCACCAGTTTCGTGACAGTCAGCCAGATGTCGAGCGTCCGCCCGTCCTTGGTCATGCGCTGGGTCTCGAACGAGGTAACTTTCTCGCCGGCAAAAATCCGAC
>PMDG01000056.1:0-7599 GCA_003154375.1 Candidatus Peregrinibacteria bacterium | reverse complement strand
CGTCACCATGCGGCTGGCCTCCTCCTCCTTTCGCTTGCGCTCGGTAAAGTCTTCAATGGTGCTGTCAAAATAAACCTTGCCGTTTGCATCGATTTTTTTAACTGAATAGATATGGCACCAGATCAAATTTCCCTTGAGGGTTTTGTACTTGATTTCTTCTTTGGCAAAACCCTTGGCCATGATGGCGTCGCTGAGGATCTTACGCTGGCTCTTGTCCCAATAAATAGTGCTTGGATGAAGTGCCATCAGTTGTTCACGGCTGTCCGCCTCGAACATTCTGACCATCGCCGGATTCACATCGATAAAAGCCCCTTCCGGCCCAGGCGTGCTCCGTAAAAGGCCGATAGAGGCGTTCTCGAATAAATCCTGATAATGCTGGCGCGCCTCGGAAAGCGACACCTCCGTCTTCCTGCGCTCGGTGATGTCCTGGAACACGCCCCGAATCTTAACAACCCTGCCATTTTCCTTTATTGCCTCTCCGACGCTTCTGACCCAAATGCGGTTCTTCTTGGCAGTGATAAGTTGGAGCTGAACATCGAACGGTCTGCCTTTCTCGATGGCCCGTTTCACGGCATCGGTGATGATAGGCTTTGAATCAGGGGTATAGAAGTTGATACCCGTCTCGACCGTCGGCTTGAAATTGCGGCCGACTTCATGGATGCGATAAACCGCATCGGTCCAAATCATCTTGTTTTTCACTAGGTCTAACTCCCAGCCGCCCACCATCGCCAACCTTCCAGCCTCATCCAAGAGGTGTTTGCTTTTCTCAAATGTTTCTTCCTTCTGCTTGCGTTCAGTGATATCGCGGATGTTGCACTGGATGACCTTCTTGTCACCCACGCCGAAGACGTTGGTGTAGAACTCGACGCTGATCGTGCGGCCGTCGGCGGTCTCCATCGGCAGGTTGTCGTAATGGACGGACCGGTTTTTCTTCAGTTTCAGGAAATTCGCCTTGCTCTGCGCGATGTCCCTGAATGCGCCCAGCTCCCAAAGCTGCTTGCCCACGAACCATTTCCTCGGGAAGCCGAGGAGCTCGGTCAGGAAGGGGTTCACGTCGATCACCTTCCCCGTGTCGTAGTCCAGGATCAGGTTGCCGTCCCTCGACGCCTCGAAAAGGCGGCGGTAGCGTAGCTCCGAGGCAGCAAGCGACAGCTCATTTGACTTGTCAATCGCCTCTTTTTTTTGTTTTATCATTATATTTTTATTTAACCTAGAACTAATAGGTGTCCTAATTGTGGCCTCGTTGTGGGCCCAGTTGTGGACCTTAATGTTTGAATGTCAGTTATTACCCAACCATTAGGTCCCCTATTAGGTCACCGATCGGGCCCCCCATTAGGTCCCCTATTAGGACTTGGCGTATTTCTTGACCACTCGAACCACCTCATCGATGGATAGATTGGATTTCACGTAAAACTCCCGAGCCCCCAACTCCATGGCCTCCTCCCTATCCTTTTTCTGGGATAAGTTGGTGAAAACCAAGACAGGGACTTTGATCTTCTTTTTTTTCATTTCCTTGAGGATTTCAAAACCGTTTTTCCCTGGCAAAATAAGGTCGAGCAACAAAAGGTCGAAATCATGTTTGGCCAAGGCACCAAGGACTTTTGCGCCATCTGCGACACGGACCACCTCCATGCCTTCGTCCTCCAATGCGCCGGCAACGGCCATTCTGAGGAATTCGTTATCTTCTGCGATTAAAATCCGTGAGGAGTTTGGCATTGTCGTTAAGATTATGGGGTAAACATTATTTTTTGCTAAAAGACTTTTTGGGTTTCATTGGTGCAAGGATGGGAAGCGAGATAGTGACCGACGTTCCCTTGCCGGGAGTGGAATGGAAGCGGATGGATCCGCCACAAAGCCTAAGAAATTTTTGGGCCAGGTAAAGCCCAAGCCCAGACCCCTGGATGGATCGGTGGATCGCCGCTTTTCCCCTGAAAAACTGCTCAAAAATCCGTTTTTGCTCGTTTTTGTCCATGCCCTCCCCCTGGTCTTTGACATGGATTTCGACTTTGCCCTCCTTGTTCGCGAAAGATACGGCAATGGTCTTGCCTTCGCCAGAATATTTGATGGCATTGACCAAGACATTCGAAATCGCCTGGGAAACAAGCTTGGGATCCAGAGAGACGGTCATGGATTTCGAAGGCGAGTCAAACAAAATAGTCTGGTTTCTGGCTTTGGCGATCAAACGTGCTTCCTCGACCAGTTTGGCAACCAATTTGGCAGGATCTGTTTTGATAGGGGCTGGGGTAATCGAACCTGCCTCCAAGGAGGTCGCATCCAACAGGTCATTGGCCAAATTGATAATCCGCCCATTGGATTCCAAGGCTTTTCGGATAAATTCGGCCTGTTGGGTGGTGAGATGGCCCCGCCGGAGGACAGCTTCGAGTAGCCATCGGACTCCGCTGAGGGGGGTTCTGAGCTCGTGGGAGGCGATGGTGATGAACTCGCTTTTGGCCCGATCTATTTCTTTTTCATGGGTGATATCGCGGAAAAACCAAATACGACCAAGAGGTTGGCCATTGGCATCCTTCAATGGGCTCGTGTATCGGCTAAAAACACGACCATCGGTGAATTCCAAGAGGTCTTGGCTTGATTTTTCGGCATCCCTGTATAGCTTGTTGACCAAATCCAAAAAAACTTTGGGTTTCTTGAGTTGTGACAAAACAAAATGAAGCAACTTGCTGTCGTCGTCAGTTTGAATGATCTTTTCAGGAATTTTCCACATCTCGGCAAAGCGGGAATTGTGCGAAATCATTTTTCCATTGGGATCAATGGCCAAAATTCCCTCGACCGATGCCTCTTTCTGGGCATCCAAAAGGGCATTCTTGAGCAAAATCTCGTTTTCTGCGCGCTTTCGGTCGGAAATATCAAGGAAGTGCACTACGGCATAATGGGGAGTGGTGCTTCGGATCGAGAAGGCATTCACAATGATCGAAACAATAGATCCGTTTTTGTGGATAAACTGCTTTTCGGCATTGAGGACCTTGGGGTAACCTTTCTCAAGTTTACTAATGCTTTTTTTGCTTTCTGCAACCTCATCGGGGTGGATCAAATCGGTGTATTTGAAGCTNNAATTCCTTTTCGGAATATCCGAGCATGGAACAAAGTTTGGAATTGACCAATAGGGGATGCTCATCGGGGCCAACCAGGGCCATTCCCACGGGGGCGTTCAAAAAGGCGGCCTTGAACCGCTCCTCGCCCTCGGCCACTTTTGCCTCGGCCTTCATGCGCTCTGTGACATCCTCGATGAGGGCAATGGAACCGATCTGTTTTCCGGTATTATCGGACAGGGGCACAATCTTCAAGCTGATTGAGCTGATTTTACCCCAGAAAGAGATATAGGGCATTCCGTAGGCTTCGGTGCCTTTCCCCTTTTTCAGGCATTCTTTGAACAAGGTGGAAAGTCCTTGTTTGACCATCGGCTCAAGGGTCAAAACATTGAACTGTTCCGTTTTCTGCTCGCTGGGGCTGCCCAAAAGTTTCAAAACCGCTGGATTGGCGCTGGTGATGTNNTGCGCACGGTGATGTCGCGGATGTTGCACTGGATCACCTTCGTGCCATCGACATGGTAGACATTGCTGACGAACTCAACGATAAAACGATGGCCCTTGCCAGTCTCCAGGGGCAAATCCTCATAACGGATATATTTTTTTCGCTTCAGTTCCAAAAAGTTGGTTTTGTTTTGGACGATATCCTTGAAAAACCCCAATTCCCACAGCTGCTTGCCGATGAGTTTCGCTTTCGCAAGCCCCAGCATCTCGGTCAGAAAGGGGTTCACATCGACCACCTTCCCCGAATCATAGTCCAATATCAGGATGCCGTCCCTGGCGGCCTCGAAAAGACGGCGGTAACGGAGCTCCGAGGCCTCAAGCGAATGCTCGATATGGATACGATCGGTGATATCGCGGATGGAGCCCTCGGAACCGATCAGGTGGCCGTCCTTGAAAATTGGATGGCCGCTCAGGTCGCCCCAAAAAAAGCTTCCATTGCTCTTCAAAATCTTGATTTGAAGATTCTGTGTGGGGATTTTGGTCTTATTGGCCTTTTCAAAGGCGCTGACTGCTTTTGCTTTTTCGGCCCCTGGCAAAAAATGGTCAAAACGCTTTCCAAGGACATCGTTTTCCCTGAAGCCGCTCATTTTCATGAAAGCGGGTGAAATGTAGGTGATCATCCCGTGGGCATCCGTCCTGAAAATGGCATCCAGACTTCGTTCGGTCAGCTCGCGGAAGTGCCTCTGGCTCTCATTCAGCAATTCCTGGATCCTCTTACGCTCGACATCCCTTTCGTCCATTATCTTTTCTGTCGAAAGCCTGAAAAGGGCCATCTCGATGGCAGCCCTAAGCTCATCGTTCCGGAATGGCTTCAGGATATAGCCAAAAGGCTGGGTCAACTTGGCCCGTTCCACTCGTTGCTCGTCCACATAGGCGGTCAGAAAGATGCTGGGGGTGTTGTGGAGCAATTTGATCTTTGCAGCTGCCTCGATTCCGTCCATCGCCCCTTTCAAAACGATATCCATAAGAACCAGGTCCGGTTTGAATTTCTCCACCATTTCCAAAGCCTCCTTCCCGGATTGGGCGACCCCCGCGACTTTGTAGCCTAGCTCAACCAGGAGGTTCCGAATATCAAGCGAAATGACTCCCTCATCCTCAACGATCAGAATGGTGCCTTTCATTTTTTCTAACTTTGACATTGGTTTTCAGTTTGATATTGATCCTTATGGGAGGCCTAATCGTTGGCCTGATGGTTGACCTAATGGTGGCTTAAGGCCGATATTCAAACAATTAGGTCCACGACTAGGCCCACAATTAGGTCTCCTATTAGATTTTCATAAACGTTTTAACCGTTTTCACCAGCTCATCAATAGAAATATCTGACTTCACATAATATCCCTTGGCGCCAAGGGATATCACCTCCTTTTCATCCTCTTTCTGGGCCAGGTTTGTGAACACCAGCACAGGGATTTTGATCTTTTTCTTCTTGAGTTCTTCCAAGACTTCGAACCCGTTCATGTTGGGCATGATGAGATCGAGCAACAGGAGGCAATAGCCCTTCTTAGCCATCATCTGCAAAGCCATCTCGCCATCCAAGGCGTGATCGATAGAAAAACCCTCCTCAATCAAACGGTTCTTCATGATCTTGCTGAGAAAAGGGTCGTCTTCGGCAATCAGAATATTTTTGACTGGCGCTGTTTTGGATTTCGTGGGCATTGAACTATGAAATTAAATTTTTAAATAATTTTTAAATTCCAATGTTTAAACATTAAAAATTAAGATTTATTTTGCAGTTTAAAAAT
Source organism: Candidatus Peregrinibacteria bacterium (assembly GCA_003154375.1). GTDB lineage: Bacteria > Patescibacteriota > Gracilibacteria > UM-FILTER-43-11 > UM-FILTER-43-11 > FEN-1329. The sequence continues at coordinate 2,309 of PMDG01000056.1, read as the reverse complement.
TTTCAGTTTTGCAGTTTATCTGATTATACCAGTCTTTTCGCCCCTTTCCTCTCTTTCATTCCAGAGTGAGGATAAACAACAGTGAAGGTGCTTCCCTTCCCTTTTTCAGACTTCACTTCAATGGTGCCACCGGAAAAATCCAATATCTTCTGGACCATATACAGTCCCAACCCCGAGCTAGAAACTGAAAATTTGGAGGAATCAGCAGCTCGGTAGAACTTGGAGAAAATCTGTCGAAGGTCATCCTTGGTCATACCGATCCCCTGATCTTCGACTCTGACATGGATTTGTCGCTTAACTGACTTAAGAGAAACCGTGATCCGTTTGCCTTTAAGGCTGTATTTGATCGCATTCGAAATGAGGTTCCCTACGGTCTGGCGAAACAATTCGGGATCCAAACGCAAAAAAATGGGTTTGGCGGGAACCAGGAATTTGATTTGCTGTTGTCTTTCCTTGGCTACAAATCGGTATTCATTGATGACATCTTGCAAGAGGGTGGTGATATTGACCCTGACGGGCTCGACCGCTAACGCGCCGGATTCCAGACGGGAAACGTTGAGAAGATCGTTGACCAGTTTGATCAAACGTTCGGTCGAGGATTGGATATCCAGCATTTTATCCAACTGGTCGGAATCCAATTTCCCCTTGCGGAATAGCTCCTCCAAAAGCCATTTGATGGCAGTAAGGGGGGTGCGGAGCTGATGGGAAGCCAATGAAACAAACTCGGTCTTGGCACGATCGATCGCCGCCTCTGCGGACATGTCACGGAAAGACCAAAGACGACCGAAATGCGCCCCTTCCGGGCTTATCAGGGGTGCCGAATAACGGTCGAAAACACGTCCATCCTTGAACTCGACAACAACTTTGGATATTTCTTTTGGATGCGCATAAAGCCGATTCACCTCATGGACGAATTCATCGGGATCCTTCAGTTGGCTCAGGACAAAATCGAGTAATTTCTTGTCGTCCTTGGTCTTCAAAAGGGTTTTGGGGATATCCCATAACTCCGCAAAGCGTCGATTGGTGGAAAGGACTTTCCCATGGGGGTCGACGATCAATGTCCCGTTGTTGGAATTGTCCATCTCCAAATTCAAGAAAGTATTCTTGAAAGCGAGTTCCGATGTTCTCTCCTCGACCCGCCTTTCCAAATCCTCATACGATTTCGTCAACTCCAATTCGGTTATTTTCTGATCCGTGATATTGGTTTGGATCGCCAGAAAACCTTGAATGTTTCGGTTGGGCCCCAGGATCGGATTGACTGAATTCTGAATGTTTAGAAGGTCGCCTTTTTTAGTCTTGTTTATGACTTCGCCGTTAAAGGACTTTCCCTTCAAAAGTTGGTTCCAAAAACCCTTATAAAATTGGAGGGATTGTTGCCCGGATTTGAGCACGCGGGGGGTTTTTCCAATCACTTCGTCTGCTTTGTAGCCATAAGTCTTTTCAAAAGCGGGATTCACATACTGGATTTTGCCGTCTGGGCCAGTCATGAACATGACTTGTGTCGAGCGTTCAAAGCCAAGCTTCAATTTCAGCAACTGCTCTTCTTCCATTTTCAGTTTCGTGATATCTCTCACAATTCCCGCAACCGCAATTACACGACCTTTGGAATCCTTGATAGGGTTGAGGGAGACGTTGCTGTAAAATATATGACCCCCTATTTGAACCTCCTCCTCAAAATTCGTTTTAGGGTGTCCAAACTTGAAAACAAAATCAATATTATTGATAATTTTGTCTACGGTGTCTTTGGGGAAAAAGTCGGTTATCGGCTTCCCGACGATCTTGTCGATGGGTTTCTTGAATAATTTCAATAGAGCTCGGTTTGCAGATAGATATCTGTGTTTTTTATCCAACAGGAATATCTGGTCAGTTGCGCTCTCAGTTAAGACCCTGTATTGCTCCTCACTTTCTCTCAATTGTTGCTCCGACCTCACTCGTTCAGTGATGTCGCGGATGACGCCAACGAGGAACTTGTTGCCGGCCGCATCCACATACCGCGTTTTTTTGGTGACAATGGTTAGGATCTTGCCGTTTTGGTCCGTAAGGTGCTCCTCGCTGACGCTTTCCTTTCCGGTCTTGAGCACGGTCCGGTCATTTTTCAGAAACGTGTCAGCCTCATTTTTCGGGTAGGATTCAAGGGTGGTCTTACCCATCTGCTTTTCGCGTGTAAGCCCAGTCAGCTTAACCTCGGCATTGTTGACCAGCACGAATCGGCACTGGTCGTCTTTCACAAAAACGGGATCCGACATCGTGTTGATGATCTTGTCCAAGAAATCTTTTGAATCCTTAAGGTCCTGTTCTGCCTTCTTGCG
>PMDG01000051.1 GCA_003154375.1 Candidatus Peregrinibacteria bacterium | reverse complement strand
GCCTCGGGGGTCGGCTTGGTTACGGCCGGCAAGGGCTTCGCTGGCTCAGGTTCGACGCCCTTCTTCTCTTTTATCTTGGCGTCTTCTTTGGAAGTGGGGGCCATGATCGCCATGACATGCGCAGGCATAAGCGCCAACGCAAACACGGACATCAAGAAAACGGCAATTCGTTTCATTGGACTTACTCCTCTTGGACGAGGAGGTTTATTTGCTGATTCGAGTCCCAGATCCGCCTTATTGCGGATTTGTGGGCCTCACGTTCGGTTGCTGCCCTCCAGCCACGGAATGGGCAGAAGGCAGCAACCGGAATTCGCAAGCAGTGTTTTGAAAGAACAATCGCCGACCCGCATCGCTGTTCGAGAGAATCGGCAGGATGATAAATTTACACTATTAATCAAATTATGTCAATAAAATATTTTGGCTTAATTTAGCCAAATAATGAAAAATAGTGAACAAAAGTTCACATCGATCTTGACTAGTGAACATCTGTTTACTAAACTGGATCCAGATTTTAAAAATTAATCAAAAAGGTTATGAACAAGGAATCGGGAAAAATCATCAGCAAGAAAGACGACGCCGTGAAAAACGCGATCGCNNGGCACCATCCTCAAGCGTTTCGGCGAAGGATCGATCATGCGGCTGGGCGAAGCGACTCATATGAAAGTTGAAACGATCCCGACGGGTTCACTCGCGCTCGATCTGGCCTTGGGCGTGGGCGGTATCCCGCGCGGCCGCGTCACAGAAATCTTCGGCCCCGAAAGCTCGGGCAAGACTACCTTGGCCCTCCATATCATTGCTGAGGCGCAGAAAAAGGGCGGAAATGCCGCCTTCATCGATGCCGAGCATGCTTTGGATCCCGAATATGCCCGCAAGATCGGCGTGAACATCGATAATCTTCTAATCTCACAGCCCGATAATGGGGAACAGGCATTGGAGATTGTGGAGACTCTCACCCGTTCCGGCGGCGTGGATGTGATCGTGATCGACTCCGTGGCGGCCCTTACCCCCAAGGCAGAAATCGAAGGCATGATGGGCGATTCCTTCATGGGCCTCCAGGCCCGTCTGATGAGCCAGGCCCTTCGCAAGCTGACCTCCATCATTTCCAAGACTGGCACCTCGGTCATCTTCCTGAACCAGCTCCGCATGAAGATCGGTGTAATGTTCGGCAATCCCGAAACCACCACTGGCGGCAANNTGAAAGTGGTCAAAAACAAGGTGGCACCCCCCTTCAAACAGGCGGAATTCGACATTCTGTTCAACGAGGGCATCTCGAAAACCGGCGACATGTTGGATCTGGCCGTCAAACGCAACATTATCACCAAATCTGGTGCCTTCTACACCTATAAAGTCACCAAAATCGGCCAAGGCCGTGAAAGCGCCCGCCTGGCCATCAAGTCCAACGCGAAGCTGATGAGCGAGATCGAAAAGGCCCTGAACGAGGAACCTGTCGTGACCATCACCTCAAAGGGAAAGATTGAAGCAAAAGAGGAAAAAGGGATCGAGACGGAAGCTTAATCCCCCTCGGTTCCAAAACCCATCGCGTATCGAAATGGCCCTCCTTGCATCCGTGACTTGTCGGAGCAGGGAGGGTCTTTAGGATCATTGGATCGTTGTGTCAATTGGTTACAGTTCCTCTGCACCGATTGACAGAGGACAATTCGTAAAAGGCTCGAACCCATTCNNAATTTGAGTCCACGCAGCCCCGGCGCATTTTCTGGATAATCTTTTGGGCGAACAAAAGAGTATCGCCCGTCGCGGCGAGCGACTTTCGGGAGAAAATGGTGGCGATAAGTTCCCAACGGGAGCGAGGGAAAAGCTGGGAATTTCGACCCTATAAACCTAAACATGATTTCGCCCTCTTGCAAACTTGCGCCCCATCCCCAAAACGGATAAACTTCAGAGGCTTCGAAAAACAAAATAAAAGGACCGCCGGATCAACCGCCAAGTCCGTTTTTTGTTGCCGTCACTAACACTTCCTATGGCCGATAACCTGAACAAAGTCCCACCCCAAAGCAAGGAGGCCGAACAGTCGGTGCTGGGCTCTATCCTGATCGACAAGGATGCCATTATCCAAGTGGCAGACATGATCTCGCCCGCGGATTTCTATTACGATGTGCATCGGATCATTTACGAGGCGATTCAAGACCTGTACAACCGCCACGACCCCATCGACCTTCTCACTGTGGCGAACCTGCTCGAGGAACGAAAATTGATCGAGGTGATCGGTGGCCCAGCTTACCTGGCCGAGCTCACTTCAGGCGTGCCCACATCGACCCATGTGTTCAAATACGCCCAAATCGTGAAATCCAAGGCAACCTTGCGCCGCATGATCAAGGCTGGCCAAGTGGTCACCTCCTGTGGCTTCAACGAAGAGGAGCCCATTGAAAGCTTGCTGGAAAAATCGGAAAAGGAGGTGTTCAGCATCTCTCAGACCTTCCTCAAGGACCGATTTGTCCATATCAAGGATATCCTGAGCAAACGATACGAGGAAATCGTGAATCTGCACCATGCGACCGAGGAAAACAAGGTTAGGGGCATACCCACGGGCTTCAAGACGCTCGATAAGATCCTCTCGGGCTTCCAACCTTCCGACCTGATCATCCTGGCAGCCCGCCCGAGTATGGGAAAGACGGCCCTTGCCCTCTCAATCGCCCAAAAAATAGCGATCGAATCCCAAAAAAAGAAAGTGGTTGGCATTTTCTCTTTGGAAATGTCAAAGGAGCAGCTGGTCGACCGCCTCTTCTGCTCGGTCCTCGGGGTCGATTCCTGGAAACTCCAGCACGGAAAACTAGATGACAAGGACTTCGAGAACATGGGCGAGGCCATGGACAAGCTGAACCAAGCTTCCATTTTCATCGACGATTCTGTCGGCATGTCCATTCCCCAGCTGAAGGCCAAGGCCCGACGCCTCCAAATGGAGCATGGCCTCGACATGATCGTGCTCGACTACCTCCAGCTCATGAGCACCGGAACCGTTGCCTATCAGGGGAATCGGGTGCAGGAAATCTCCGAGATCTCCCGTTCCCTGAAGGAATTGGGTCGCGAACTTCATATTCCCATCTTGGCCCTGTCTCAGCTTTCACGCGCGGTCGAACTTCGGAACCCCAAAATCCCCCAGCTGGCTGACCTTCGTGAATCCGGCGCCATAGAGCAGGATGCCGATGTGGTACTCATGCTTTACCGCAAAGATTATTACGAGGAAAACCTCTCCGAGGACGAAGTCGGCATCACCGAGGTGTTTGTGCGCAAGCATCGCAACGGTCCTATCGGCAAGGCGGAGCTTCGTTTCGACAAGACCCAGATGCGTTTCTTCGATGTTGAGCGCCGCCACATGGTCGGCGAATTCGACTAACCCCCAAATAATTAAAAATTATGAATTGATAATTAAGAATTGGGTGGGAGGGTAAATCAATAAATTTATAATTCATAATTCGTAATTCATAATTGGTTTTATGACTCACGTTCCCAGACTCATCGAGGTGTTCGGATGGGGCACGCTTTCCTTCCTGGTCACTCTGCTGTTGACCCCCACATTCTTAAAATTGGCGATCCGCTTCAAGCTGGGCAAACAAATCCGCGATGTGGCGATGGATGGAAAAGAAGCGACAATGTTCCATGAATTGCACGCCAAGAAAAGCGGCACTCCCACCATGGGTGGCGTGGTCATGTGGGTTTCGGTGTTGATCGTGGTGCTGGTGTCACGCCTATTCGCCTTTTTGGGGTGGATCCCTCAATCCCTTTTAAATCGAGGCGAGGTCTATCTGCCCCTTTTCACACTTGTGGCCGTCGGGATCCTCGGTGCAGTGGATGATTTGTTCAATGTTTACCAATACAAAGGGGGGAAAGGCATCAAGGCAAAACCAAAATTCCTGTTGCTGACCGCTTTCGCTATTGTGGGGGCGCTGTGGTTCTACTACAAACTGGGTTTCTCCAGCATCCACATTCCCCGTGTAGGCGATTTTTCGATTGGCTGGTGGTACATCCCCCTTTTCATCCTGGTGATTGTGTCCACCTCCAATGCGGTCAATATCACGGATGGGTTGGATGGTCTGGCGGGCGGCTTGCTGGTTTTCGCCTTCATCGCGTTCGGAGCTATCGCCTATGCCAAGGGGCTCACCATGCTTGCCCTGTTTTGCGGCATCCTGATCGGATCCCTTTTGGCCTTCCTTTGGAACAATGTGCCACCGGCCTTATTCATGATGGGCGATACCGGTGCCCTTGCTTTCGGCGCGACACTTGGGGTCATCGCGATGATGACGAATTCCCTAGTCGTCCTTTTGATCGTTGGAGGGGTGTTCATCATTGAGACGCTCTCGGTCATCATCCAGTTGGTTTCCAAAAAACTGTTTGGCAAAAAGGTTTTCCTGATCGCCCCGATCCACCACCATTTCGAAAAATTGGGCTGGGGGGAATCCAAGGTGACTATGCGCTTCTGGATCATTGGCGGGATGCTCTCCGTGGTCGGCCTGATCATCGGGTTGATCGGGATGGGGAACGGCTAAAAGGCTAGATTCAACCCAAATTAGACTAAGCGGCTTGAAAAAAAGCCGTTTTTTTGGTATAATATTAAGATTTAAAAAAAACAAAAAATGGGTCTCGGCAGGTTTGAACAGTACGGGAACTCCGAAAAAACAAAAAATCTATTTTTTGAGAATAGGATGGTTTTTGTTGCTTTAGAGAAGGACATCTCGGATGAAATAGCAATGGAGGAAGATGAAATGGATGAGCCAAATCCGCAGGATATTGAAACTGAAACCCGAAAAATCATGAAAGAGAATGGGCTGTCCGAGTCGGTTGCACGAAAATTCGCCATAAAGGATTTAAAACAGAAAATGAGACTGGCTAGCGCAAAGAGGATGGCTGTGACGGACAATCTGATGGGTATTTTCAATCAAAGGGAATTCTTTTCCAGAATCGAAGGAGAATGCAATCGTGCCAATCGGTATGGTGGAAAAGGGTTCGGCCTTATCATGATCGATATCGATCATTTCAAGAATGTGAATGATACTTTAGGCCACCTAGGAGGAGACCAAGTTCTAAAGGAGGTGGCTAAAATCCTAAAAAAATCGATAAGAAATAATGTTGATATTTTGTGCCGTTACGGAGGGGAAGAAATGATGATCATAATGCCCGAGACGGATAAGGAGGGTCTAGCGATGGCATCGGAAAAAATCCGAAGAGCCATCGAGGAGAATGTAATGGCGGGAGGAAAACCAGTGACTGTTTCGTTAGGCTATGTTCAATTTGATAAAAAAATCCAGGACCTTAACAACCCTAAGGGGCTCATCGCCAGGGCCGATGCCGCATTATACAAATCAAAAAACACTGGAAGAAATCGATCCACTGGTTTTGAAGATAGGATGCCACTCAACCCAAAGAGTCAGATCGCCCAGATAGAGGGGGGAAGCCCCTTGGCTACCGTGGAAAAGGTGGAATTGAGCCCCAAGGAGTTGGAAGATTTGGAAAAAGCCCGCTCATTGATCCCCAAAGATCCAAAAAAGAGGGCTGAATTTATAAGTAGGCTGTAAGAATTTTCATGGAACAGAACGAAAACGGCAGAATGTCGTTTTTAGAGTAACCTTTCAATCGCTCCTTGAAGCATTCTCCGAATTGATTTGATCAAGGGGATGTGGTAGCTTCCTTCGACCTCAACATAACCCACCCCTTCGAGGTAAGAGACGGGAAATTCACCGTATTGTTGAATCCAATCTTTCCATTTTTCATCAATGTTAAATTTTGTTCCCTGATCAACAGAGGGGTCTGAAAATTTCTTCATGTCTGAATCCAATTGGGACAAGAGCTCCTCTAGCCCCTTCCGTAATTCAGCGTCAATAACCCCATCATCAGGAATCAGGGGCTGTGAATCCTTTTCTTGGTCTTCTTGAGC
>PMDG01000083.1 GCA_003154375.1 Candidatus Peregrinibacteria bacterium | reverse complement strand
TGCGAGGCGCAGATCCCGCAGGAGGGCGACAATCCCCTGCCGGCAAGCGAGAAGGCGGTCGCGAAAGTTTCCAAAATCGACGGGGACGTGCGGGTCATCAAGGCCGACGGAAGGGTCATCCCCCTCACCAAGGACAGCGTGCTCGGGCCCAACGACAAAATATCCACGTTGGACGACTCGTCCTACACGATCGACATCTTCGGAAAAGGGGTCCATCCCGTGCCACCCAACACCATGATCCTGATGACCAACGTGGGGGATCCGATGCCAGAGGGGGGTATGTCGGTCGGGGCGAGCATTAGGTAAGCAATTCAGCAATCGGCCTCCCAAGGATCAAACTAACCCCTCAAACGATGAACGCTACGCAGAAGAAAACCACCGCCATCGACAAAACAATCGCAAAACACATACTAGGGAAGGATCTCATCCGTGTGGCCCGAACCGTCAAAGACGGCGAGAAAAACGCAAGAGGCTTCATCCTAGGCGTGTCCAAGGAGCTCCTGCTCATCCAAAGGGAAGTTGATTTCGCCCTGGATGGCTATGTGATCCTCCGAAGGGACCAGATCGGCCCCATCCGATGCAATAAATTTGACGAATCCGGTAAGAAAATCCTGATGGCAGAAGGGATCCTTGAAAAGCAATTGGGGCTCAAGAAGAAAATCGACCTGAATTCCTGGAAAACAGTTTTCGAGAATCTCAAGAAATTCGATCTCCATGCGACTGTGGAATGCGAGAATCTGCGCAAGCCCCAATTTGTCATAGGCTCCATAGAACAGGTGGCCAAAGACCATGCAAAGCTTAGGAATTACGACGCAACCGGGCTCCTGGATGACAAACTGACGACAGTGAAGTTCAAGGACATCACCATGGTGACCTTCGGAGATCGGTACTCAACGGTGTTCAGAAGGCACCTTGAGGTCAAGATAAGTTAAGCGACCACCCAAAACCCCCTCTCCACGCCAGCATCCCGCCCTGCACGTTGCGGGCGTCTTTAGTTTGACAAAATTTATAAAATATTTATAATATTCTCCAAAACATTTAATGACGGGCACACCCTTATGGCCAAAACCGAAAAAGACGATTTCAAACTCCTCCTCGAGGATGATGTGCAGGATATCGAGGATACCCTTGAGACGGCAAAAGAATTGCGAAGCGCCTACCAGGCCGTGCTAGAGCATAAGCTTTTGGAATCCAATGGATACGGAAGGCTGATCACGAAAGCAATGGAGGAGGGACTCAATGAAAATGCCGTCTTGATTTGCAAAGAGGCCATTAAAAACTATCCCCACAAAGGCACATTCTACCTTTCCTGTTCTATTTCCCTCGTACAACTGGGCCGACTCGAGGAGGCTGTAATGATCGTTGAGGAAGGCTTTGCCAATGATCCCGAATTCGCAAGAGAACACCGCGCCGGGAAAGCCACCAAGCGAGTAGACCTGCCCAATTAGCCCCCTCACACACCGAATCCATTATTTGACGGCCTTAGTCAGGCGGATCCGAAATGAATCCGGGGCATTTTCGTCACGCTTCTCCATGGGGTCGCCATCGATATTCACCAATTCGCCTTCCACAATCAGGGCGCCGATCTCCTCGCGGATGCGCCTCAGGTCCGATTCCAACACTCGTGGCGTCAAAGCCGTCAGGCCTTCCACCTTGTACCAATAGCTCGACATTGCGCTCCTTAGGTTGGATTTTGTCTCGCCAGACACGTCTGCCGCTCCTATTTCACTCCACCAATTTTCCTTGGATAATTTCAAACTCATATTTGGGATGGCTAAATTACGGACTGCATTTTTACCATAATCCGAAGAACAAAACAACGTCATAACAAAAAAATCGGCCCACGGGCTCTGTGAAACCCATTTTTTAACCGGTTACCACCGCACCCCCTTTTCCCCGCCATGTGAGCAACCCGCCCTGAACATTGCGAAGATCCTTAAAGCCCATGGCCTCCAATGCGCCACAGGCCATCTGGCTGCGACCACCGCTCAGGCAGATGACGAAGGTGGGAGCGTTTTTGTCGAGCTTCGACCATGCTTCATCCGGGGAATCCATTGGAATGTTGACGAAACCGTCGATGTGAGCCTTTGCGAACTCGGCCAGGGTGCGGACATCCACGAACTGGACGCCTTTCGGCTTATCTTCCAGAGCTGATTTGAGATCTTCGATGGTGGAGAAATTCATAAATTAGGGGCTAGGGGCTAGGGATTAGGGACTAGCGAACACAAAGGGCAATATGCCTACCACATCATAATAGTAGATTCCCGCCTGCGCGGGAATGACAGGCGGCAAATTGGAAGTCACAAATTGTGACCTTAGAACTTTATGCAAAGATCGGGCTGGTCGCCTCGCGCGCTCACTGCTTGATCTTCTTGACTGGTGAACAAATGTTTACTAAAATCGGCAACCAAACTTTATTTTGCATTCATATGAAAATGAAAACTTCTATTGTATCCATCGAGCTTATTGAAAATCGCATCTATATCATTCGGGGCCAGCGGGTGATGATGGATCAGGATTTGGCACGACTATATGGCGTTGAAACTAGAACCTTAAATCAAGCGGTCAAACGCAACAACGAACGCTTCCCAAATGACTTCATGTTTCAATTGTCTTCAGAGGAACTTCAAAATTGGATATCACAATTTGTGATATCCAATTCAAACATCAAAATGGGTCTTCGGAATAAGCCTTACGCCTTCACTGAGCAAGGAGTCGCCATGCTTTCGAGCGTTCTACGAAGCCCGCAAGCGGTGAAAGTGAACATCGAGATCATGCGAGCGTTCGTCCGCATTCGACACGTTTTGGAGTCCAGCAAAGAGCTGGCCAAAGTCGTGTTCGAGTTGCGCTCATTCATGCTGAAAAACTCAAACAAAACGGATCAGGAGATCAAACGGATCTGGGACGCGATTGAAAAGCTCTCGGAGCCACCGAAAGAAAACCGGCCGATTGGGTTTCGGTTGAATTGAGGGGTCAACAACAGGAGATTCCCGACTACTCGGGAATGACAAAATGCTAATCCTTCACGGCCTTCACGAACACGTAATCAATCACGCCGTTGCGGTGGCCGTAGCCGAGCATCCACGAGATGAGCGTGAGGCCGAGGCCGATGGAAAGGCCGCGTGTTTTGACGGCGTTCTTGATGGATTCCCATTTGACGTTGAACTTGGCGAATCCCGGAAACACGTGGTCGCCGATGGCCAGAAATTTCTCGACCCTGAACCCGACCTCCCGAAGCTGGTCGCAATACCCTTTGGCACCGACCTTGTTCGCCTCGGGCATGTGCCAATGCTTGGCTCCCAGTTCCGAAAGCTTGCGGAGAAACCAGCGCTTTTGCGACTTTTCGGGGTCGAAAATGATGTCGGTCAGGATCAGCTCCCCCTTGCTTTTCAGCACCCGATAAGCCTCCTTGAAAAAATCCATCCGGGTATTGAAATGCGCTGGGCCCTCGATGCCGACCACCTGGCTGAACATGCCATTGGCAAAGCCGGTCCGACAGGCATCGCGTTTCTCGAAAACAAGGCGGTCTTGCAACCCCTTTTCCTCGGCGCGTTTTTGGGCATAATCGATGTGGGGCTGGGTGATATCGACACAGTGCATCTTTTGGGGTTTCAGGGCATCGAAAAACCTCAACGATTCCGCACCGTAGCCGCAGGCGACATCCAAAATGACATCGGGGCTGGTTGGAGCACCCTCCTTGAGGAAAAATTCGACCAGATTTTCGGCCGACTCGAAATAATCCTTGGTGTACGGGTTCCAATACCCGAAAGAAAGGAAACCATCCGCCTCGTGGGCGCGGATTTCCGATCCATGCGAATAAAACCGCTCCACGTGGTCCTCGTGAGTGATTGGTTTATCCATAAGCCTCTTGGTTAGTGTTATGCGTTTCCCGGACAGCGAAGATTATAATCCAAAAGGGGTTTGAGAATCATCCCTTTTTCTTAAACTGACGACCGCTGGATTCTCGGCATTGGGGGGACCCGGGGGTGAATGCGCAGAACGCGGCTGGGATGAGACACAACGTTGCGATTGCGTCATGAACCCCCAGGCGGGTTTTCTGGCCGCTTTTGACCGGACAAAAGCGGCCGCCCCGCGGCGAGCGGAAAAATGTGAGATCCTGAAACGATACCGAAACAAGTTCGGCATAAGGTTCAGGATTACAAAAGGGAGCAATGATATAATCAAGCCTGAATTCCCAACTGGCCAATCCCATGGCAAAAAAGCCAAAGACCATCACCGTGAACGACCTGATGCAAAAGAGCTACACCTATTCGATCACGGCCCCGATGGGCAAAAATTTCGATCCCGAGTTCAAACCCGACCTGACCCCCAAACAGATGCTCGAGATCGGTGTATTTGGTGGCCATTACCTGGGCGATTGCCAAAAGGAATTTCCTGCCGACTGGTACAAAAAGGCGAAACTGAACCATGAGCGACACGACCCGAAGCTCAATTTCTTCGGCGTGAACGCCAGCCAACCGCTTTCCGTGTGGCGTGCTAAAGGTTGGATCCACCCCGAGGACCCGCGCGGATGGTTCCAATGGTATTGCCGCTATTTCATGGGCCGACGATTGCCAGAGGAGGATAGGCGACAAATCAAGCGCTGGAAGACCATACGCAGGCACAAGACGCAAATCATCAACGCCTGCGGGCCAAGGGAGCTCGTCTGCCGACCTCGCCAACGGCAGGCTCTGCTACACTGGGCCTACGATTCAAGAAAGTTTTAATCCCAATTTTCCATGGACATCCAACTCTTCGTCGCCACCAAGGCCTTCATCGTCCGCAACGGCAAAGTCCTGCTCCTTCGGGAGTCCACGAAGTATAACGATGGCTCCAACGCCGGCCGTTACGATGTGGTGGGCGGACGCATTCAGCCTGGGCAACGGTTCGATGAAAGCCTGCTCCGCGAGATCAAAGAGGAAACAGGGTTGAATGCCAAGATCGGCCGACCGTTTTTCGTGAATGAATGGCGGCCGGTGGTAAAAGGCCAGCAATGGCAGATTGTGGGCACGTTTTTCGAATGTTTCGCGGATTCGGACAAAATCACCCTCAGCGAGGACCATGACGAGGCGGTGTGGATCGACCCGAAGGACTTTATACGATATAACTTGATTCCCAACTTGATACCCGCTTTCGAGAATTACCTTAATCGATAGGGACTAGGGGCTAGGGACTCGGGACTAGCGAGCTCAACGGATAGGGTCGTTTTCGGATAGTGAGGCGATCAGTTTTTTCAACATTTTCGAAATGGCGAGGGCATCGTCTGACATTTGGGCATATCGGATTTTGTCCAAATATCCCAAATCGACACCTATTCTGAACATGCTTCGTAACTCCTGACAGGAACCATAGGCCATATACAAAAAAGCGACATAATCCTTTGTCGTCCTACGGCCGTTTCCCTCGGCAATATTATTTCCAATTGAAATCGAGGCCCGTCGCAATTGGCTTACCAAACCGAATTTCTCCTCCACAGGAAAAGCCAAAGTGGACTTGTAGACCACCAACGTCAACGCATGTGCCCTTTGCCAAACTCTCAATTCCTCAAAAGAACCCAACATAAATTATTCAATTACAAAATATTCACCTCACTACAAAAAAGGGTACCAACTTACCAAATCCGATCAAAAAAGCAAATTTGACTCATCGAGTCCCCAGTCCCGAGCCCCTAGCCCCCTCTAGTAAGCGGAGGCAATTGCCGAGAGGAAAATCTGGTTGGAATCAAGCGCGACTGAGAATTCAGGATACAAAGTGAAGGCGCTGTTCTCGACTTTTGGATACGTTTCAACGATTTTCAGCGCATCGGACACGGCGAGGCTCTTTTTAAGCGTGACGTTCTCGCTGCCCGACTGCTTCTGGCTGATGAATTTGTAAATATCGCCAGGCTGGGATTTGATCGTGAACGGCAATTCGTAGGTGATGGTGACGGTCTTGGACATACCAGGCGACAAAGGGCCGAACGGGAACGCGAAGACCGAATAGCCTAAATCCTCGGGCGCGGCCAGCTTGGCGAGATCTATGCCTTCCAGGCCGATCAAACGACTGCCCTTGGGCACGTACACGCGCAAATAATCCATGTTGTCGCCTTGGCCCTGGATGAATTTTAATGTCTTCAGATCGGCCTTGCCTGTGCCGTAGCGGTCGACGAGCGTTTGCCACGTGGCGAAATCCTTCTCGGTCCATGTGTCCGTCTTTGTGATGGTCAAGCGATCCGTAACCTTGCCCAGCCGATCCACTTCGGTGTGGTGGTCGACCTGCGTGTGGATGAAGGCATCGCTCTTGTTTCCGCCAATGGCGGTGGTGACGAGGGCCAAGAAATCGGTTTTCGGATCCGCGGCGACCATCTTGCCATCGAGCCCGAAACGAGTGGCCAAAGCCTCGATTTCGGGATCCTCGGAATAGACTTGGATGTCGCGACTTTGGATCAAGTTTGTGGCCACGTCGGCCAATTTCGAGAAATCGCCCAAGCCCAACAATTTCTCCTTCACCTGAGGGATGAAATCGATGAGCATCTGCTTGGGCGTGGAAGTCTCGGATTGTTTGGATTCAATGTTGAAAGAAAAAAGATCGTTGAAATTCGCGGCGGTCACTGGGATCGGGAAAGCCTTGGTGTCGATGGGACCCGCGAGCTCCAAAAGCTTCTCGGCCACGGACTGGTCGATGGCAATCACGGTATCGACCGAGGGACCGTTGCTGTGCTCCAAAAACCACATGATCTGCTTGGCCGAAGTCGGGAAGTCGGGGCTGTAATTGGCATCGCGCATGTACAGGCGATCCGCAACCTTATCGATGCCTGGAGGAGGCGGAACGTAATCGATCAGATTGCCATCGGTGGCGTACACATCTTTGGTCTCCAATTTTTCGATGGCTCCGTCGTTCACGTCGATGAGCAGATAGCTTCCAATGAATCCACCCGTGGCACGGAGCTCATGGTTGTTTTGCAAAAGGACCAGATAGCGATAGGGAACCTTGTCGCCGAGCAATTTCAGGGCAGTGCCGAAGTTTTCGCGGATCTCCGCGAGGCCCTCCAAAAACAGGGTTACGGGCTCTTTCGCCTTGGCGATCTGCGTCTTCACATCCGTGGGCAGGGCTGTTGCGCTCAGCGCATCCAGATCCTGGCTGAGGGCCAGTGTTTTCTGGTTCAACCCTTCGATTTTCGCTTGGAGATCCCGCAAAACATCAGTGAGCTTCACGGATGAATCCCCTTTCAGATTCTGATTGGTGAAAATGGATGGAAGCTTTTCGGCCCCCTCTAAAATTTCCGTCAGCTCGCGACCGATCTGGGATCCTGTGACGCCAACGAGGATCAGCTTGTTGGCGGCCTCCAGATACAGCGGTGAATCCAAAAACTGGTTGGCCTGCCCTGTGAGATAGCGGAGACGTTCGGAAAGCGCCTCGAACGACTGCTCGGCCTTGGCAAAACGGATCTTGGCCCCTGCCAGATCCTGGCTTTTCAGGGCGCCCATCCCTTCTTTCAAGCTATCATAACCGGCGAAAGCCAAGGGCTTGGCCTGCTCGAAAAGGCCCCAACCGCTCATGCCGATGCCGAGCACAAACAGGATCAGGAATATGGCGAAGGCGAATCCGAAAAACGAGAAGAAGCCTCGCAATTTGCCCTGTTTTTTTGTCTCGGGTTCTGGCGTTTTCCACTCCTCGTTTTTGGGAGGCTTGATATCAAAAAAAACTTGGCCCTCAAGGGGTTTGAACTGGACCGTCAGCTTGGTTTTGCGGCCTGGTTTCCGGCCTTTGGGGGTCATAGTGGCATTGTACCGAAAATGGAGGGTGGAGACAATGAAAATGTCACCAACCAACGTGGCATCGCGGGTTGGGATTGGTGCGGCATCGCGGGTTGGGATTGGTGCGGCATCGCGGGTTGGAAAACCCACGCTGCCGTCTGGCGCATCCACCACAATCGCAACGCAGGTTTTCCAACCTGCGATTGCGGTGCTATCATGATTTTATGAAAAGCATCCACGACCAAATCTGGGAATCAGCCTTACGACTCATCCAATTCCGGATGACCAGCCGATTCGAATTGCAGAAGAAACTGGAGGCCAAATTCCCCAATGAGGAGGACGAGATCTCCAAAGTCCTCGACGAGATGGTTCGAGTGATGCTTTTGGATGACAAACGTTACACCGAACAGCTGGTGCACCACCTGATGCAGAAGCCGATCGGGCGGATGAAACTGAAAATCGAGGCGCGAAAAAGAGGGATCGACGAGGATCTTTTTCAATCCCTCCTCCAAGACGCGGGCTATGATGAGATGGTTTTCGCCAAACAAGCCCTGGAGGAAAAAGAGGGACAGGTGACAGAGACGGATCCGCGAAAGCGCAAATTCAAACTGATGAACTTTTTACGAAACAGAGGATTCACGGACGAGACGATCTACCAAGTGCTGAGAACCTAGGACTCAGCGGTCAGGGCTCAACAGCTTTCTGCCACGAGAAGCAAGATTTTGGCCGCCTGAATTTACTTGAAAAAAATTTAAATATATTCATAATATTATTCTTAAATCATTAATATTTCTCATTTCTAGCTCTATGGCTAAAAATATCCCCCCTCCCTAGGCTACAATTTCAATGAAATCACTCAAGGTTTGGAGATTCCAGACAAAATCTTTAGAAAATGCATGGACGAAGTATCCATTGATGATGAATTTTTGGGAGGGGCAAAAAAAATCAAACTCGCTTTAGGCATCAAGGATGAAGATACTGAATCGGAAGTGAAAACAATCGATGACATAAAAAGTGATATCGAAGGCATGCTGGATTCCTCGCCCCTGTATGCCATGATCAATGAGGATGCCTGTGGAACCGTTCGCCAACTCGGCGGAATATTTGAAAGCATAATGAGGATTATAGACAAATCCGATGGGCAAGAAAAACCTTACGATCAAGAGGATATCCACGACCAAATTGCGCTGGTTCCCGTGATCAACAGCTTTCGCCTCGATTGCGCCAATTGCCTGAACGCCGACTGCAAACGACGGGACCCATCCCACCCTTTCGAAGAAGTAGAGAAAAGGATCCCGAAAGATGAATAAGCTCTTGCTGTTTCCTGAATCCTGACTCCTGAATCCTATTTTTTCGCTTGTCATCGGAGGCAAATTTAAGTATACTGATCACAGTACAGAGCCTAAATTGTTAGGGTCTGTCTTTTTACAAGAATTTTTAAACTGTAAATTTTATAAACTGCAAAATAAATCTTAATTTTTAAAGTTTAAACATTTTAAATTTAAAAATTATTTAAAAATTTTCAGTTTTATAGTTTAAAAATTAATTTCATCAATATGAATCAGCAATTCATCGCGGCCGTGAACCAGATTTGCGCCGAGAAAAACATCTCGTACGAGAAGGTGATGGAAGCCGTGAAAGCGGCTCTAGCCACCGCGTACCGCAAAGACTTCGGCAACAAGGAAGAAGAGGTCGAAATCTTGCTGAACGAAGGCACCACTTTCGCCACGGTGCTTCTCATCAAAGAGGTGGTCGACAAAGTGGAGAACCCCAACATCGAAATCTCGAAGGCCGAAGCCAAGAAGATGAAAAAGGACGTGGAGATCGGCGACGAGATCAAGATCGACGTGACCCCCTTGGAATACGGCCGAATCGCGGCCCAATCCGCCAAGCAGGTCATTTTGCAACGCATCCAGGAAGCGGAACGCGAATCCCTCTACGAAATGTTCAAGAACCGCGAGAACGAACTTCTCTCCGCCCAGGTCATGCGCGTGGAAGGCGACAATTTGTACATCAACATCGAGAACCACACCGTCCCGCTCCCCCACAAAGATCAGATCCCCGGGGAAAAATATTACAACGGCAAACGCATCAAGGTCTATTTGGATAAAGTCATCCACACCAGCCGTGGGCCCGAGCTCAGCATTTCACGCTCGCACCCGAATCTGGTCGTTCGCTTACTCGAGATGGAAATCCCCGAGGTGGTCGAAGGCGAGGTCGAGGTGAAATCCATTGCCCGCGATCCAGGCGTCCGCAGCAAGGTGGCTGTGGCCTCCAAGGATGAGAAGATCGACCCCATTGGCGCCTGCATCGGCCAAAAGGGTGTCCGCATCCAGAGCGTGATGGAGGAGCTGAGCGGCGAGCGTGTCGATATCATCGAATGGTCCGACGACCCCCGCCAATTCATCGCAACCGCCTTGCAACCGGCCAAGATCGCCGAGGTGGTCATCGTGAACTCGGGCGACGATATCCGCGTGAAGAAACGCGCGGCCGTGTTCGTGGAGGAATCCGAGCGCCCCATGGCCATCGGCAAGAAGGGCCAGAACGTGCGTCTCGCTTCCGATCTGACTGGCTATGAGCTGGATTTGTACAACATCGAGCAATTGCCTGCCTTCAAGGAGAAAGTGAAGGAGATGACCCAGCAGAACCGCCGCATGGATGACACAGACCTCGCAAAAGTGAAAACCGCCGAAAAAGAGGTCGAGGCGGCCGCGGCCTCTGTAGAAGGTGAGACCGAAGCCCCTGCCGGAAATTGGGGAAGCTTGGGCAAGGCGATCGTGACCAAACTGGAAAAGGCCGGTTTCAAGAGCCTGGAGGACCTAAAGGGAAAGGACAAAAAGGAACTAGCCAAGATCGAAGGAATCGGTGCTGCCTCAGTCGACAAAATCTTGAAGGAAATCGCGTAAAGCCCCCCAGAACTAAAATAAATAAGACCCCATTTTCGAAAGCCGATTTTGGGGTCTTTATGAATCCTTGATCCATTAAAACTCGGAGTATCCCGAGTTTTAATCCTGAGTCAGCCCTTCGACCACCCTTCGACAAGCTCAGGGTCGCTCAGGGCATCCACCATTTTTATTTTCGGCTTCGACGAGCCGAGTAATAATCGAAGGATGAAAAGACTGTTCGCACTCTTGCGGCTGGAAAAAGCGGCGATCCGCCATTACCATTTCTTCTATCTGGGCTTCTTCCTGTTCTATTTCGTGCTGATTTACGGCATCCTTTACCACCTGAACGGCCTTTCCCCCTTTCAGCAGAACGTCTATTTTTTTTCCAATGTTGTGGGGAGCCTGTGCAAGCGCTACCTTTCTGAAATAGCCCCCTATCTCCTGATTTTCTTCCTCCTTTTCCATGATGCCAAACGTCTGTTGGTACGACTGTGGCTCATCGGGATTTTCGATGTGATCTTCCTGATCAACACCCTGACCCTCTTCTACTATTTCGTGACAAGGGCGAATTACCAATTTTATGCGCTCAAGGGGTTTGAGTGGCATCTTTTTTTCACCTTTTTCACCCCCGTGCTCACCGTTGCCCTGATTGGATTCATGGTGGCAATGATCTCCTTTTCAGCCGCAATGATCAAAATTAGGGCCAAGGAAAAGATTTGGCCAGTCAAAAAATGGTTTTACATCCTTTTCCTGAGCGCCCTGGCCATAGGCGCCCCTTTCATCCCGATCCAATACAGCACCAACGACACCATCCGCGGATCCGACCAGCTCGAAAAAGCTTTTTACCGAACCGTGGAACTCGAGAATTCAGGTTTGGCCATCCTGGTCCGGGAAGCGAGCATTGCGCTTTATCCTCCCGAGAAAACCACATACCTGCTTACTTCCGGGGAAAAAGAGCTGGTCGTCGCCAAAGGCCTGAACGACCGCGTCCAAACCCCCCTGAAAAAACCGTTCAAGAAAATCATTTTCATCGTCGCCGAATCCCTGAGCCAGCAATTCCTATCCCATTACAATTCCGAAATTCCTGGAATGACCCCAAACCTGGACAAACTGGTAGACGAGTATCCGCATGTGAACGCCTTTTACCCCTCAGGCTACTTCACGCTCCAAGGCTTGGCCGCCTCGCTGTGCGGGCACACAAACCTAGACCAATCCCTCAGCAACAAAAACCACGACTGCGTCCCAAAACTGCTGAAAAAAGCGGGATTCAGCACCGAGTTCATCCGCGGGGCCACCAAATATTATGTGGAGGAGAACCTTTATTTCAAAAAATTCGGGTTCGACACCATTTTTGCCAAAGAGGATCTGGCCAAGAAATATCCCGAATTCACCAAAACCCAACCCAAACTCTACAATTCCTGGGGCTACACGGACAATTACGTTTTCGAAGAGGCTCTCAACCGATTGGAAAAGGCAAAGCCGAACGACAAGCTTATGCTGACCCTCCTAACGCTCGACACCCATGTCCCTGGCGGACGGTGCTTTCGCGACAAAACCCCTGAGGACCCACAGGACCCCATCCTCTTCTCGGTCCATTGCCTGGACGAAAACCTTGGCACCTTCATGGATCGTCTCGAGAAAGAAAACCTGATCAAAGACGACACGGCCATTATCCTAACGGCGGACCACGCCTATCCCGCCTATTACGAGATCCCAGGCGCCAACTACCAGACCTCGTTCCTCATGGAGCCGAACCGCACCCCGCTCATTCTGATCACCAAGAACAAACTCGCGCTCAAAGCCCAGCGAGGCTCCGAGGTGGATATCGGAGCGACCCTCTTGAATCTGGCCAACCAGCCCACACCCCCCTATTACATGGGCAAAAGCCTGCTCAGCAACCTTACAACCTCCCCCATGGGCCAAGACCGCAAAAACGGCTATATGATCGTGGACGGCAATTTCTATTCCCTTTCGCTGAATCCCGATATCCAAGAATTGAACCTGGAGAAGGAGCCCATTGAACGAATCCAAAACGCGGATCCCGAAAGCGCCTATTTCAAGTGGTATTACAACGAATACTTCAATTTGGAATGAGCCTTTAGTGGAATTTTGGCTTTTTTTGGGATGGTGGGACGCCTTTGCGGACCAGGGAGTTCTCCCCTTGGGTTAGGGGGAGTGAGAGGGAATCCGCTGGTTGCTTGGTCGATCGGTCACATTTATCCATTATCAGCGGACTCCACCTAGCCCGTTCGGCTCCGCTCAGGGCAGGCTCTCCCCTAACCCAGGGGAGGAATGTTTTTGTTTTTTTTGTGGGGGTTCTCCTTGATCCCATTCGGCTTCGCTCAGGGCAGGCTTAGGGGGAGAATGTTCAAAACAAAAAAAGCCCCCGGGCTTACGCCAAGGGGCTTTTCGGATTCTTAAACGATTAAGGAATCACGAAGTACAAACTGCCTGCTGCGTCATCCGCATTGTTTTTCTGTGACTCCGCAGTGAACGTCTTGCTCACAGCGGCAAAATTTTCGTAAGCCTTAGCATCGGTTACAGCGGCGGTGTCTATGGGTCCACCGGTGTGTGCTGCGACAGTCCCGTTCGCATCATAATTTGCCATTTGATAGGTTTCCATCTGGGAAACGAGAACATAGGCTGAATCGTCAACACCGCCCTTCTTGAGGGATGAATAATAGTAGGAACCAACGCAACCATTGGTATCCAGGTTAGTGGTGGCTGGCTTGATGATCTTGGTTCCCTTGAGGTACACCTTAATCAACTCAGCCGCGGACTTGCCGTTGTCGACGTCGTTAGCAACGGTGTTCTTGGCCACCTTTGCCGTATCACAGACGGTTGCAGAATCCACTGTCGGATCGCACAGACAACCCGTTCCATTCGGATATTTGTTAAAATCGTTGTAATAAACTTCCAAGGCCTGGGCAATATTGGCGAGATCGGCCCTGCGAGATGTGTCGCGGGCGCGGCCCTGGGCGCCGGTAAGACGAGGTAAAATGGTACCCATCAAAATACCGAGGATGACGATAACAATCATCAACTCGATGAGGGTGAAACCACGCTGAAACGAGTTTTTCGATTTCATTGTGTTTTTGTTTTAGGAAATAAATAAAATCGTAATAATTATACCAAATCAAAATTTGGTAAAGCAAGGGGAATTAGAGTGGAGCTTAATCACCGCTTTGGCCCGCCAAATCGGAGGACTGCAAAATCGGGAGCATGACCGCGATCACCAGAAAGCCGACCGATAGGCCCAGCACCACGATGATGAGAGGCTCCATCAGGCTGGAAAGGTTCTTCACCATGTCGTCCACCTCGTCCTCGTAAAAGTCGGCGAGTTTGGCCGTGATCTGATCCACCTGGGCGGTCTGCTCGGCCACATTGATCATGCCGACCACCATGGAAGGGAAATGCTTTTCATCATCCTTCATGTTCTCGCCCATCGCGATGCCCCGTTTCACATCCTCGGCGATGAGCTTGATGCGCTTTTCGTAGACCGGATTACCCACGCTGGCTGCAGTGATGTAAAGCGCCTTCACAATGGAAACGCCGGAATTGGTCAAAGTGCTCAAACTGCGGCAAAAACGGGCGATGGCCGCCTTGCGAACCAGATTTCCGAAAACGGGGAAACGAAGAGTAATCTCGGCCCAGATCATACGACCCGATTTAGTCCTTTTCCATTGCAAAAAGGCCACAATCACAACCACGACTCCGCCCACAATCAGCAGTGAATTCGGAATTCCGTAGCTAGTGGACACCATGAAATCGCTTGCGTTGATAAGCACCTGGGTCATGACGGGGAGTTTTCCACCCAGACTTGCGAACACGTCCTTGATCTTTGGCATGACAAAGGTCATGACCGCGTAGGCTGCGCCTGCCAAAATGACCAACACTGTGATCGGATAGATCATGGCGCCTTTGATCTTTTTGGACAATGCCGAAGACTTTTCCGTCTCGGTCGCGATTTGAAGCATGGTCTGGTTCAACCGGCCCGTGGCTTCGCCCGATTCCACCATGCCGATCTGCGCCTCACTGAAATATTTGCCATAAGCCCCCAACGCCTCTGAAAAGCTAAGACCTCCTTCGATTTTCAACATGACTCCGTGGACGATTTCCCTGAAATGCAGGTTTTCGGTCTGGTCCTCCATGATCCGAAGCGCCTTGGTGATCGAGATGCCGGCATTGACCATGGTCGCCATCAGACGGAAAAAACTGACCTTGTCCTCATCCTTGATCGACGAAAATCGGGCCAGATACTTGTTGACGCCGTCCATGAAATTCTCAGACTTTTTAGCCTTGTGTTCTGGCTCCACCGGCCTCGCCTTGGCTAGCTCCTCCTGACCGATGGATGCGCCGATATGTAGAGTTGTTGGAGACATAATTTAATTATGAATTTACAATTATGAATTAAGAATTTCTTTGCTCAGCCCAATTCATAATTTTTAACTCTTAATTCTTAATTTATTTTTTAGGCGACAATGCGGAACACTTCCTCGATCGGGATCTCGCCGCGAAGGGCCTTGATAAAACCATCCTGCTTGAGGGTGACCATGCCGCTTTTCTTGGCTTGGTCCATCAAAGTGGTGTCCGGGGCATTCTTGATGAGCAGCGCCCCAAGCTCACGATCCATTTCCATGATCTCGAACACGCCAAGACGTCCACGGGTGCCCAGATGGCCGCACTTGTCACACCCCTTCCCTTTGGCCAATTGGATATTTTCCAACAATTTGGGATCGAGGTACTTTTCACCCAACCCTTCGAGCTCTTTTCGGATATCGGCCTGGATAGGAGCCTCTGGCGTATAATATTCCTTGCAATCCGTGCATACCTTGCGCACGAGGCGCTGGGCAATGATACCGCGGATGGCCGAAGCGATCATAAAACCCGGCACGCCCATGTCCGTGATACGGGTTAGGGTGCCCACGGCGCTGTTCGTGTGAATCGTGGAAAGCACCAAGTGACCCGTGAGGGCGGCGCGAATGGCGATATCAATGGTTTCCTGATCACGGATTTCTCCCACCATTATGATATTTGGATCCTGACGGAGGGCGGTGCGGAGACCTGAGGCAAAATCGTAATGGATCTCAGGTTTCATCTGGCTCTGGTTCAGGCCGTCCATCTGATACTCGACCGGATCCTCGAAAGTCATGATATTCACCCCTACGGTGTTCAGGCGGCGCAACACGGAATACAAGGTATTGGTCTTTCCCGAACCCGTAGGACCTGTGACCAGCACGACCCCATTGGGCAATTTAAGGAAACGTTCCATCTTGGCCAAATTCTCGCCTTCGACGCCTAATTCGGTGAGCTCGGGGATCTTCTTGGACTTGTCCTGGATACGCATCACGATCTTCTCGCCGTTCACTGTGGGTAGGGTGGAAACGCGGAGATCGAGCGACTTTCCATCCCCTGTCACGATCTGCAAGCGTCCGTCCTGAGGCACACGCTGCTCATCGATCTTGAGACCCGACATGATCTTGATGCGGGAGACCACCGCGGGATGAATGTTGAGAGGATATTCGATGATCAGCCGAAGCACGCCATCGACACGGAAACGGGTTCTAACGAATTTCTCAAGCGGCTCAATGTGAATATCGGATGTCAGTATATTGGTCGCGAACGTGATCATATGCAAAACAATTTGCGGAATGTTGCCCGCGATCACGGCATTTTGCAGGGCCGACATAAGTTCGGCCTGCGAAACTTTGCTGTCGACCTTCACAGGCTGCACCGCCATCGGAGCCTGGGCAGGCTTTGGAAGCGTGGGCTCAGCTGGCTGCACCATTCCTTGCGCAGGAAGCGGGGCCATTGTCGCATTGAGCGGTTTCGGTGGTGTTTCGACTTGGATCAGGGCCATTGAGATTTCTGATTTAAGATTGCAGTTGAGAGATTGCAGATTGGCGATTGGAGTTAAAACGATTGGAGATTCAAGCGCGTTTTAACGCCAGTCAGGAATCGCCAATCGATTTTTGGGCTAAGCCGCAGGGCGAGAGTACGCATTCATCTGGACATTGAACTGCACCCCCAAATCCTTGCCGGTCGCATCCACACCCAAATACTGCAAATTGATGTTTGATATCTCCATCAAACGTATATGGTCTGTGCTTTTCGGGTCAGTGTTCCCAGACATCTTGACCAACTCGAGGAAGCGGTCGAAATTGGCCCTGCTGGTATTGATCGAGGTTGTAAAGGGAAGCACGGTAAAGCCATTCCCCTTTGTCTCGGGTCGAAAGGTGATGTTGTTGAATTCAAAGGGGGGGTATGAGGCATTCAAGTTTGTGGCGAAGTTCTCCATCAAACGGATCACCCCCAGTTTGTCGGAAGTTGCGGGAAACACCATGTCGAGGATCGCCTGCTGCTCCTTATATTGCGAATCGTAGGCAGCCTTACGAAGGTCGCGGTTCTTCTCAAGATCGGCGACATTCGCCTGCAGTTGGATGAGCTCCTCCTGTTTTGTCTTCAATGTATTGCCAAAATCCAAGTACTGGACCATTTGGGGGTAAAAAAAGGCATAGGAATAAGTCGCGACCACGACCAACGCAACGCCAAGCTGGATGAACGCATTCCGACTATTCCGCTTTCTTAGGGCTTCGCCCGCCTCCACCTTCGCCTTGAGCGGCATGGTGAAAATGTTGCTTTTGGGCTGTGCCGAACCTAGAACAGGGGTGTTGGTGGGAGCCATATATTAAGGTTTATTACGATTTGGGATTTGGTATTCAAAGGTTTCCATCAATGCGAAATCAGAAATCCGAGATGCGAATTATTATTTCTTCTCCTTAGTCGAAAGCGAGAGGCTGAAGGTTGATTGGAATCGGCCCGTGGCGCTGTTCAAAGACTTTGAGTAGGAATTGAAGCCTGCGAGGCCATAAAAATAAGGTTTCCTGTCGTCATTCGGATTGGAGGGGTCTTTCGGATAATTTCGAAAAGCCTGTTCCAATTCGGCCAACTTGGTCAGATTCTTACCCAAAGGATCGCTGAGAGTCCCCGCGACCAGCAACTGGCCCTTTTCGGCGTCATAGCTGTAATTGTTGTATTGAACGTATTGGGAAATCGCGTTTTTCGCATAAACCGATTCTGTGACTTCGTTCAACTTTGCCAGAAGCGCCGGCCAATCCATACGGTTCGCGATGATCGTATCGATGGTCTTCTGGCTCTCATCCTGGTATCCACCCTTATATTTATTGATATCCTTATTGACACTATCCAATGCCACCTTTTGGGTCGCCAAAGACTCATCGGCATTGTGAAGCTGGATCGCGTTATTCTCTTTATTAACCAACTTCAAAACGGTGTTTCCGGTATCCATATTCTCGATCACCAAGAAGGCGGCGCTGACCAAGATAAAAACGACAGCGAACTTAAGAAAAGCAGACGCAAATGCCAAAAGCCCCTCTCCTGTGCTGATCTCAGGCACCTTTTCGGCTTTGGACTCACCCTTGGCCGGGGCCGTTTTCGCGACAATGGTCTCTAATACCGAGGTCGCAGGCTTCTGTTTCGATTCCACTTCCTCACTGCCGAAAAGACTGGTGAAAATATTCCCTTTTTCCGGAACATTCGTTTCGGGTCTGGCCACGGACTTCTGCTCCACCTTGAGCTGTGTTTCCGGTGCTTTTTGAACAAGGGGCATGGACAGGACCGGTTTCAAAACTGTCGGGGCTAGAGCTGGAGCCTCCACCGCCTTAGGGGTCTGGATGGCATGCATAACCGGCAATGGCATCACAGGCTTGGGCGCAGGAGCCACGACCTTGGGCTCCTCTTTCTTGGCGAACAGCGATCCGAAAATAGAGGATTCGGGCTTGAGCGCCGCCATTTCCGCCACCACGGGCTTCGACTCGGTCACAGGCTTTGGCGCCACGGGAGGCACAACAAGCGGCTTCAAAATCGAAACCTCTGATTTCATCGGAACTGATGGGACAGGAGCCTCTTTTGAGGGTCCCATGGGCTTTGTGTCCAGCATGCTGGCCAATGTACTGAATTTCGGAACAGCCAAAGATGGCTGGAGCACTGCTTTCGGGGCCTCCTTTGCCTTCACAGCCTCGGACTTCTTGGCAAAAAGCTTGGCGAAAAAACCAGGCTTCGATTCCTTTTTCGGTTCAACCTTGGCAGGGGCGGCCTTGACTGGCTCTGCCTTTTTCACCTCCTGGACGACAGGTTTCGCGACGGGCTTTGCGACCTCGACC
Organism: Candidatus Peregrinibacteria bacterium; assembly: GCA_003154375.1. GTDB lineage: Bacteria > Patescibacteriota > Gracilibacteria > UM-FILTER-43-11 > UM-FILTER-43-11 > FEN-1329. Next base: position 7,423 of record PMDG01000083.1, on the reverse strand, counting down.
ACCACGGTCTTCACAACAGGCTTAACCTCTGCGACCGCAGGCTTGGCCAAGACGGGTTTCAGAGCCACAACCTTCGGAGCCTCCTTTGCCTTCACGACCTCGGGCTTCTTGGCGAACAGCTTGGCGAAAAAACCAGGCTTCGATTCCTTTTTCGGTTCAACCTTCGCAGGAACGGCCTTAACAGGCTCGACCTTCTTCACTTCCTGGACGACGGGTTTCACCTCGGCAACGGCGGACTTCGCCACACTGACCGGGGTGACAGGTTTCGCAACAGGAGCTATCGGCTTTGAGACCGCATCCAGGACTGAAACTTTCGGGGCCTCCTTGGCTTTAACAACCTCAGGCTTCTTGGCGAAAAGATGGGCGAAGAATCCGGGTTTCGCTTCGATTTTTGGCGCCTTGACTGTGATCAGAGTCTCGGGCCGAACCCTCTTGGCTTTGGCCGCTTTTTCAAATGCCCGCATCGCCACCGGATGGCTCCATTCCAAGGCTAAAAGCTCATTGGCCTTTGAACCAGCCCCTCCCCAATCCGCCTTGTTCACAAAAAACTCAACCTCCGCGACCAATTTCTGGATCTTCTCCCTCTTCATTTCCGCTTGCAAGGATTGCTTAGCCTTTTCGATCGTCATCTCATAACCAAGCATTTTTCGGTTCTTCGGATCCAGCCTCTTGACCTCCCCCATCAAACGATCCATCCCTGGCAAATCGCCAGTCTTGAATGCCTGATCCATTTTGGATTCCAAAACCTTGATCTTGCTCGCATTGGCCCTTTTCATCTCTTCCGCCTCCTCCTCCTGAACCTTTTCAAGAATACGTTTCGCCAAACGGTTTTCCGGGTCCACCTTACGGATGTCTTCAACCTTTTTCCGGACCGTCTCGAATTTGCCATCCTTGAAAGCGGTCTTCAGCTCTGCCTCGAGCTTTTCAACTTTCGCGGCTTCGGTGGCATTGGTTTTTGGATTCGCTCCAGCCATGTTTTTTGAATTAGGGTTTATGTTGGGCTATGCCCTCAAAAGAAAATTTATCTGAATATTATAGCATTTCTGACTCCGAAAAGCAATACCCCAAAGAGTCACAAGCGCGAGTCGCAAGTCTCAAGGGTATGATCCCGCTCTTGAGACTCACACTTGAGACTTGAGACTTCACATGGTAATTTTAGTTCATCAAAAACTAACCAGGAGCGTCCCATGGATCCCAAATCCCTCAACATCGCCATCGGAAAGGACCTCCACTACCTTTGAGGGCATCGGAGCCGAAGCCAAACGCCAGAAAGCTGTGGAAGCCTCCAGCGTGGAGGGTCTTTGGGATAACCGTGACAAGGCCGAACGCATTTTGAAAGAAGTGAAATACTGGACCAACTTGATCGAGGCATGGCAAAAAATCGGGCAAAAAGGCAAAGACCTCGTGGACTTGGAAAAAATCATCAATACCGATGACAAGTCGGAAGTGGAAGCCTTGGAAAAAGACCGAAAGGCGCTTGAGGCCGAATACCGAAAGGCGCACGTTGAGCTTTTCTTAAGCGGCCCTTACGACAAAAACGACGCCATCATGGTCATTTCCGCGGGCACGGGCGGCGTGGAAGCCCAAGACTGGGCCGAAATGCTCCTGCGCATGTACCTTCGATACTTTGAGAAAAAAGGTTTTTCCTTCTCGGTGACAGAAAAGCAAATGGGGGGCGAAGCGGGCATCAAAAAAGCCGTGATCGAAGTCAAAGGAATGCTCGCCTACGGCTACCTGAAATCCGAAAACGGCGTGCATCGCCTCGTCCGGCTTTCGCCGTTCAACGCAAAGAACCTGCGACAGACCAGTTTCGCGCTGGTGGAAGTGCTCCCGGTGCTCGCCGATGACGAAGGCATTGTGATCGATCCGAAAGATTTGCGGGTCGACACTTTCCGATCCAGCGGACCTGGTGGACAAAACGTGAACAAGACCGAATCCGCGGTGCGTTTCACCCATATCCCGACCGGGATTGTGGTCGCCTGCCAAACCGAGCGATCCCAGATCCAAAATCGAATCCAGGGTTTGGCCATCCTCCGGGCCAAACTGTTACAGAGGCTCATCGATGAGAAAAAGGAGAAGGTCGAGGAGCTCAAGGGCGGATACAAAGAGGCCGCGTTCGGCAACCAGATCCGCTCGTACACCTTCCAGCCCTACACCTTGGTCAAAGACCATCGGACCGATGCCGAAACGAATCAGGTGCATCAGGTGATGGACGGGGATCTGGACCTGTTCATCGAGGCGTATTTGCTGGAGACCACGAAGCCTAAGGCTTAGAAATTTTCAATTTTCAAATTTACGAATTTACAAATTAATTTTCAAACTCAAATTTCCAATTTTCGAACAGCATATTGAGAATTGAAACATTGAACATTGTAAATTCATTGAAAATTGCAAAATTCGTAAATTGTAAATTTATGCTCAAAATCCAGACTGGAAAAGAAAATCCCATCCTTCGCACAGTGTCCAAACCGGTGCCTGAAGTGACCAAAAAGACCCTCAAGCTGATCAAGGAAATGGAGGTTGCCTTGGATCTGGAAAAGGGCGTGGGTATCGCGGCACCCCAAGTGGGTGAAAACGTGCGGATTTTTCTTGCCCTTTTGGACCAAAAACATTTGGTGGCAATGATCAATCCCGAATTCCTAACCCACAATGAGATTCTGGCTAGCGCCGAAGAGGGGTGCCTTAGCCTTCCTGGCGAATGGGGGCAGGTTGAACGCTATACCGAAGTCACGATTCGCTTTTTGGATGTGAAAGGCCGCGAGAACACCCTCAAGCTCAAAGGATTCAATGCCCGTGTGGTCCAGCACGAAATGGACCATCTGGATGGAATCCTGTTCACCGATCATGTGAAACAAGAAGCCAACTTCCTGCAGATGCCGAAGTTGCCGGAAACGGAACGGCTCTAAATTTTAGGTTGAACTCCATGGCAACCATCGTTTAGAATGTGCGCGCATTCAACATTGTGCTCGAGTGGTGGAATTGGTAGACACGTAGCGTTCAGGGCGCTATGTCCGCAAGGGCGTGGAGGTTCAAGTCCTCTCTCGAGCACCACTTAAAAAAAGTCAAATTCGGGAAGTCTCCCGCCATTTTTGGCGTCAACCAAATAGTACGGAATTTTTGAGTTCGGAAAGGAATAGGCGATTTTGAAAGAGGAAAAGGAAATTTTTTAATCATAGTGTCGTATGAAACAAAGGGGATTTTCAACTATCATTCTCATTATCATCATCGGATTTTTTATAGTGGGAGCAATGGGATATTTTGTTTTCACAAATTGGCAAGGATCGGCTACCCAACCCCTAAAGATTGCCCCTCTTTCCGCCCCAACTCAACCGTCAGCACCCCAAACAACTGTTACGCCACCGCCAGCTATTCAACAAACCCCACCACCAGAAAATAATTCTGGACCCACTGGAATCGTGCTTCCTTCCGATTGCAAGGTGGCGGGTTCAAAAGGCGACATTGATCCGTCGTCGAAGAGCAGTTCTGAACCCGCTGGGTATGTTCTGGGGGACAACGAATGGCTTGTGGATTGCGGCTCTCGAAATAGCGATGCCCGAGGAACCCTTGGACCCGTTCTTGAACAGCAAGGATGGAAATTTTGCGACAGCCAAACCGCAACCGGCCATTGGTTTATAAATGGGATTATCACAGGCATTATAGAAAGCGCTGGAACATCCTACCCTTTTCGAGTAACACAACGCAGCGGAATTAGTTGCCATAGTTGAACCGCCAAAGAAAAGTTTGAAATTGTTAAAGTTCCCAGCGCAGCCGCTCAATTTTTTTTTGGACTGGCGTTTCATCACGGACTTTGGCCGAGAAATGCATTCGAACTCATTCGAGTATCCTGCATAGGAATGATGAGAACCAAACCTAGCTGTTTTTTCTCATGGACTCTTTTTTGGCCACATCAAAACCCAAATTGCATTTTTGATTGTTACGTTCTATGATCTCAACCGTATTAGAGTGAGGATTAACCATTAACCAAAAAAAATATGGATAACTCGTTCGCAAAGAAGTTCCTGATGGTCGTTGCAGGACTTTTTCTAGCCGTGGCCGGTTTCGTCATGGTTTATAAAACCCTACAACCCGGATGGTACCAGAACATCAAGGCCGAGATCACCAGCCAGCCTTATGCTCGCACGATCACGGTCACTGCCGATGGCAAGGTGACCACCAAGCCCGACATTGCCCTGATCGACCTTTCGGTGGTCACTCAGAACAAAACGGTCAAATCTGTGACCCAAGACGGCAACGTCAAAATGGGTTTGGTGATCGACGCTGTGAAAAAACTAGGAATCGATAGCAAGGACATCACGTCCACCCAGTACAATCTATATCCCAACTACACCTATCCCCAAAACGCCTCGCCAAAAATCGATGGCTACAACCTGACCCAAAACATACATGTGAAAATCCGCGACTTGAATATCGTGGATGATGTGCTAGTAGCAGGGGTCGATGCGGGTGCGAACCAAGTCGGCCAGCTGACCTTCGACATCGACGATCCAAGCGCAATCAAGGCACAAGCCCGCGATTTGGCCTTTGTCACTGCCAAGGAAAAGGCTTTGCAGATGGCCAAAGCGGCTGGTGTCAGCCTCGGCCGAGTGGTGACCTTCTCGGAAAACGAGGGCTACCAGCCTCCGATCTTCGCCAACTACGCCATGAAAGCCATGGATTCGGCGGGTGCCGCAGTCCCCGCTCCTACCATTGAGCCAGGCAGCCAAGAGATGACTCTCAGCATCAGCGTGACGTACGAGATCGAATAATTTGATTCCGTCGATATTAAATTAGAATCCCCATCCCGAGCAATCAGGGTGGGGATTTTGATGTCCGAGACAAGCTGACAGATTCCAAATTAGCGGCGAAGGCTTTCAATGATTTTTTCAGCAACCAAGGACTTCCCGTTCCACCTGTGATAGTGATTGTTGAAAAGGCAGGTCTCCACCTCATTTCCCAGAATCAAGACTTTCAAAACCCGCCCCCTGACCATTTCAAAATAGGTTTGACCGCTCTCCAGCAACGATCGGGCCTCTTCCTTGGTCATTTGCTTTGGATCCTCGCCCGCTACCCTTGAATCTTCTGGTTCTGTGGCGTTAAACAACGCCGCCAACACCTCGGCTTTTTCGTATCCCTGGATATTCATGTGGTCAACTTAAAAAATGACTGGTGAAGTGTTATACGTCCTTTCAACTTTAAAATCAAATCACCCCATTTGCGCTGATTGGAACGCCGTTGTAAGATCTGTGCGCAAATCTGCGTTAAGCCCGGGTGGTGGAATTGGCAGACACGCTGGCCCTAGGAGCCAGTGCCGCAAGGCGTGAAGGTTCAAGTCCTTTCCCGGGCACCATCCAAAAAATCAATAAATTGAGAATATCGGAGATGAGATCGATTATTGATCAAAACACCGCTTCTCGAAAAGTCCTTTCTGACAGCCAAAAGGTTCATTTTCCGTATCTCATAATAACAGCGGGGTTGGGTATCGTCGTTCGAAAAAATGTATTCTCGCCCAGCCATTTCAATGGCTGGAAAATTTTCAATAAAAATTTCCCGTCCGTACGCAATAAAAATGTTTTGGAAATCGGCACTGGAACCGGAGTGACCGCTCTCTTTCTCGCCAAAAAAGGCGCGAAAAAGGTTGTAGCGGTCGATATCAATCCCCATGCGGTCAGAAACGCCAAAGAAAATGTGAAGTTGAACCAGCTTAAAAATGTCGAGGTCAGGCGGAGCGACATTTATTCCAGAATCAAAAAAAACGAACGATTTGATGTGATTTATTGGAATATGCCCTTTATGCCCATGCCACCTGACTACAAACATCGATCCGTCTTGGAACGAGGGCTTTTCGATCCTGGTTATAAAATCACTAAAAAATTTCTTGAAGAAGGGAAAAAATTCCTGGTACAAGAAGGTAAAATCCTTTTAGGAACTGGAGATTTCGGGGATATCCCGTGCCTAAAGAAAATCGCGAAGAAATTCCATTACCGAGTAAAACGAATCGCAAAAGAAAAATCGGTCGAGATCAATCCGGTCACTTTTGAGCTATACGAGCTCAAACCACAATGAAATATCCAGCAGCCCAGGACATGCGACTCGGGCGTCTCTTTTGTGGTATATTGTCATCAAATAAATAAACAATATGAAACTCAACAAAATTTCCACCGTGGCGCTTTTGGCAATGCTGGCCTTCCCCATTGCCGCTTTCGCTTTCACGTTCAATGATGGCGAGACTCCATTGCCCAACCCCATCACCGATGATTATTACACCGCGGGAGAAAACGTGATCCAGGACACACCGGTCTTCGGTGACATGATTGCGGCGGGCGGACAAGTGCAAATCGATGCTCCTGTGTCACAGGATCTGACGCTCGCAGGAGGAAACATTACTATCAAAGGCGAAATCGGGGACGATGCCCGACTCGCAGGTGGCGATATCCGAGTCGACTCGATCGTCAAAGACGACCTGATCGCTGGTGGTGGAAACATTACTATCACGGACCAGGGATTCGTGGGAGGCGATTTCGTGTTTGGCGGAGGCTCGGTACGGATTGACGGAGTCGTCAACGGCAATTTGCTTGGCGCAACCAACGAACTTTTCATCAACAATGAGATCAAAGGAAATGTCCGGCTATTGGGTGTCGAAAAGGTCACCTTCGGCCCCAATGGCAAGGTGCTCGGCAACTTCAGCTACCATAGCCAAGAGGCAAGCCCCAGCATCACCTCCGACACCGTGAAAGGCAAAATCGACTTCAGCTCGTCCGAAATCCCAGTTGAGAAAGAGGATTTTGGCGCCGTCGCCTGGGGGCTTCTGGCAGGATTCTCGATTTTCGGATTTCTCAGCCTCCTTTTCACGGGCCTCTTCTGCCTTTGGGGCTTCAGACATTTCCTGGAGCATGCGGTGGATGCCGCCAATCTGAAAAGCCTGCCCAGCCTCGGACTCGGTTTTCTCATCACCTTTGTCACCCCCATCTTGGGCCTCGTGCTCCTTGTCACTGGCATCGGCTTCCCCTTGGCCCTGATCCTGCTCACGGCTTGGCTTCTGATTTTGTTCATTGGCAAGCTGGTTGGAATATTAGTGATCGGCCTTAGACTTGTAAAATCGGATCACAAGAGCAGTTTCCCGCGCCTTTTCTGGGCCTTCACGGTCGGCGCCCTGATCTTTTCAATCCTCGCCCTGATCCCCGTGCTCGGTTGGATCATTAGGCTTCTTTTGAACCTACTTGGTGTTGGAGGGCTTTTGCTGGTCCTAACCGACCTCTACCATTCGGAGCATAAAAAGAAAATAATCTAAAACTATGCCGACCTCCTACGCCATCGATACCCATTGCCATTTGACCCTTTCTCCCAAAAAGGAACAAAAGGAGATCATCGTCCGAGCCCACAAGGCGAATGTGCTCAAAATGATCTCGGTGGCCTGCACCTTGCC
>PMDG01000085.1 GCA_003154375.1 Candidatus Peregrinibacteria bacterium | reverse complement strand
CTACGCTACGGGGAGAACCCGCACCAAAAGGCGATCTTTTATCGTGATCTGGACCTTGGCGAGCAAACCGCTTGCATTCCCAATGCGGAGATCCTGCAGGGCAAGGAACTTTCATTCAACAACATTTTGGATGCGGATGCGGCCTTGGATATTGTCCGCGAATTCCAGAAGCCCTGCGTGGCTTTCGTCATCCACGGAAACCCGTGCGGTGTCGCCATCGGCGAGGACACGAATGACGCCTTCATCAATGCCTACCAGGACGACCCGAAATCGGCTTTCGGTAGCACCATTTGCTTCAATCGGACCTGCACCGCGGATCTGGCCGAATCCATTGTCACCCGATTTTTCGAGGGGATATTGGCACCCGACTACGAACCAAAAGCCCTAAAAGCCTTTGCCAAAAAACCGCACCTTCGCGTGCTTAAGCTGGGAGAAATAAAACCAGGGGGAAAGGACGAAACCTTTCGAAAGATCCGTGGTGGACTCCTCGTCCAAGATCTCGACACAAAATCGGTTGAAAAATCCGATTTGAAAGTCGTCACCCGTAAGGCGCCGAGCCAAAAGCAAATGGACGACCTCCTATTCGCCTGGCAGGTGGCCAAATACTCGAAATCCGATGCCATGGTTTTGGCCAAAAACGGTATGACCATCGGCATCGGCGCAGGGCAGACGAACCAAGAAGACGCACTGGATTTGGCGATCCGCAAGTCTACTGGCCGCAACAAGGGCGCCATTCTCGCAACGGACGGCTTCATTCCCTTTACGAAAATTATTGAGCTGGCCGTCAAGGCTGGCGTCAGCGCGATCATTCAGCCTGGCGGATCGATCAAGGACAAAGAAGTGATTGCCGCCGCTGATAAATTCGGCATCGCCATGGCTTTCACAAGGTTCCGTGCCTTTAGGCATTGATTCGTGGTTGCAGGACCTTGGACCGCTCAGACCACCCCGCCCACTTGGGCACCCCTCCTCAAACGAGGAGGGGATTGTTCCGCAGCAATCCCCTCCTTACAAAAGGAGGGGTGGCCGAAGGCCAGGGTGGTCTGAGCGACAACGCCCATCGACCCAGCCCACCATTAAAAATAGGTTATAATGTCCCTGACCATGAATCCAAAACTTCTGAACACAGTCAAAAAGGCATTAGGCAAACTTCCCCCTTTCAAAAAGGTGGTTGTTGGCGTGTCGGGCGGGGCAGACAGTGTGGGGCTGGCTTTTTTGCTGAAAAAATTGGGGTATCCGATCGTGGTGGCCCATGTGAACCACGGGCTTCGCGGGGCCGAAAGCGATGCGGACGAGGCGTTGGTCCGGCAATTGGCCAAACAATGGAGGGTGCATTGCGTGGTCAAAAAAATCAACCTGGGCAAACTAAAACCGGGGAACCGTGAGAACGAATTGCGATTGATCCGTTATTGTTTTTTTGAAAAGGTTCGCAAGGACCACAAGGCCCAATTTATCGCCGTGGCACACCATCTGGACGACCAAATCGAGACCATTCTGATGCACATGGCCCGAGGAGCTGGACTTCGGGGAATTCGAGGAATGAATTCGATTCAAGGCCACATCATCCGACCCCTGCTCGGAATCCCGAAACAAGCGCTGGTGGACCTTCTCAACTGCGAAAAGATCCCTTTTCGAACAGACGATAGCAACTTTGACACGCACTTGCGACGCAATCATTTCCGACACCAGATCATCCCTGCGCTCAAATCCGAATGGCCCACTTTGGAAGCGGATTTGTTGGAATTCTCGAACTTTGCCCAGGCCGAGACCGAAAAAAAAGAAAAGATCGCAAAGATTTGGATCAATAAAAACATTGCTGGAAACGCCTTTGACCGAAAGGATTATTTGAAACTCCAAGATGACATCCAATCCGAGATCCTATTCGAACTTGTGGGCCGAGAAGACCTGTACCGCAAGGCCGTCGAGGAGGTCAAGACGCTGGTCCGAAAAGGAATCACCGGGAAACAAAAAAAACTAGGGGCCCGAATATTCAAAGTCCAATACGATCAGATTCTCCTCTCTCGCGGGGGAGCCCCAAACTTCCTTCCGGACAAGCCGGAACCCATCACCAAAAACACACAGTGGGGCGAATGGAATCTGAGGAATCGAGGCGCCAAAGGGCTTTATGTCCGCTCGTGGAAACCTGGCGATCGGCTAAAACCCGCGGGCATGAAAGGGAGCAAAAAACTGCAGGACCTCTTTGTCGATCTAAAAATTCCCAAGGCGGAGCGCCACCAGATCCCGATCATCACGGATTCGGAAAAAAGGATCCTCGCGGTGGGAAACCTGAGATTCGCGCGGAATGCAGGGTATTTGAAAAAATATTTGAAAATTGAGAGAAAATAGATTTATCTTTTACTCGAAAACTATGATCAAAAAAATCTCACTTGGCTTCGCATTGGCGCTAGCTCTGATCGGCACCGCGAAAGCCGACACCCTTGAAAAAGTGGTCATCCAGGATGTCGTTGGCCGAAGGAATGTGGTGGTCACCAATCCACAAACGGACGAAAAAGTTTTTCTGCATGTGAAACCGGGGTGCGGAGATTTAGTTGTAAGCCAACCCGTGAGCCTCCTCATCACAGGCGACCTGAATGGGAATTCGGACTTTTTGAAAATCGATTCCATCCACCAATGCGCCATCGACCAAGTGGAACCTTTCACCCAAAAGCTGTACGTCCGCCAATTCACCAACGGGAATTCGGAAATTCTGGCTACCGACGAATCCGGCCAGGATTATCTGATCGGATACGGGGAACTCTGCCAAGCCATACCCCAGTTCCGTGAAAGCTGGATTTTCGTGCTCCAAGGTAACAAGACTTTGGCCGAAGGGGATCGATTATATCTCCCGGATAATACTGGCTCATGCTCCATCGACCGCTTGGAAAAACAGGCCGTTGCCAAATCTACGACCCCCTCAAAGCCCTCCAATACCTTTGACCGCCAGCGCCCCACATCGGTCAGCGGGCTCAAGGCTATTTTGGGCAACAAACAGATATACCTGACTTGGAAAGCGGCCCAAGATGACCGCGGAATCGCCTATTATCTGATCAGCACCAGCACGAGCGCGATCGACACTAAAGACATTGGGGCCGCGGCCATGCCGAACGTGGTCCAAGAAAAATCGCTCCGCCACACAGTTACAGGGTTGGAAAACGGACAACGGTATTATTTCTATGTCGCGGCCGTGGACACGAGCGGAAACCAAAGTTCGGACTGGGCCAGCGCGCTTGCCACCCCCGCGGACATCTTTGTCGGAACCAGTATTACTCCCCGCCTCAACATGAGGATCGAAGGCCAAACGACCCAATTTTTCTACCTCCGCTGGGATCGGATTCCCAATGCCACGCGAACCACGGTCTATCTCGATGTGGATGGAAAAAGAGCCTACTCGAATACCCACTACGAAACCCGCACGTTTCAGGTCAGCAAAAGTGCGGATCGCAGAGGGAAAACACTAACCGTGACGGTTCGGACCAGCGGACTGAACGGATTGATACGGGAGGAAAAGATCGATTTTAAATTCTAAAATCAGTGCTTAAGGTTTAAGTGCTTAAGTGCTATTTTCGACTAAAGTTCGACCCCAACACCATATGTAAGCACTGTAGCACTTACTCCTTAAGCACTTATTGGATTACCCAATACCAACTCCCCCATTCTGTTAGCAAGAATGTGCTTTTCCCGTCTGTGCAAACCTTTCCCTTCAAATAACCCTTTGGATCATTGACCGAATCGGGCTTGGAGGTACCAAAAGCCAGGGCTGGCTCATCGCTAACCCATATGAAATTTTTCAATCCAATTTCCTTGGATTGCGTGTAATCTTTCTCTGGACAAAGACCCTTGGCATTCATGTCCCGGAACTGAGCGAGCAAACGATCTTTCTCCCGATTTTCCAAAACATTCCCCACGGTTTCAACGGTGGGGTTGATGAAATTGGCATTCACATAGCGCACATAATCACCGTAACTCTTCTCCGCAATGCACAAGATCACAATGTACAAGGCAATGGAAACGAGAAAAAAGACCACGTGATAGATGACGCGCTCAATATGCATTCGCGAGGCCTTCCGGATTGTCACAAGGTAGAAAAAAGCCATCACCAAAGCCAGAATCAACGCGAAAAGCCTCATCTCACCGCTTCCGCGAACCAAAACCTCCACAAGGGGCGTAAACAGGACAACCGCAGCCACAACCACCGCAAGGACAAAGACCAAGGCGTACCGGATCGCCTTGCCGTGGTGCACCTGGGAACGAATCACCACATCGATGACGAACTCCCAGTATTTCCGCCCAAGGCTGTTTAGCACAAACACCAACAGCAACTCCAAGAATATGAAAACGACTGAGAAGGCGACAAAAAAAAGGAGTGGCGGTAAAATCTCGTTTTTTAGGATTTGGTCCATATTGGTACTTGATGATCTGTCGCCAATCTAACGAACCGTCTTCAAAAAGACAAGCGATGCGATGGGAATTTTTAAACTGTAAAACTGTAAATTTATAAATAAACTATAAAACCCTACAAACTCGTAAAAACAAATATAATTTATTTAACTATTTTTTTTAAGTTTTGGATTTGGGATTTATTTTGCAGTTTTAAAAATTTGCAGTTTAAAAATTCTTTATCTCTGGGTTGGCATCTCGAAAGCAATATGGTTAAATGAAATCAGCTAATCGAGAATCTATGTTCAAATTCCTATTCAAACTTGCGCTCGTGGTCGCCGCGGCCTATCTACTTCTGCAGATCCCGTTTTTTGCCAAAATTCGAGACAATATCAAAGCCTCAGTCATGGAAAAGGTGCAAAACGTGACCACCGAAGCCGACAGGATCAAGGGGAAAGTCGATGAGGCTGGAAAGGTGATCGACGACACTAAGCAAAAGGTGACTGGAATCGCCGACCAGATCAAGGCGACGGGCAAAAATGTGGAGGACACCTTCACCACGATCAATAAGACGGCTGATGCGCTGAAAAATGCAATAAAAACAGACCCCGTGACCCCCGAGGCCACACCCCCACCAGCGCAACCGACAATTCCTCCGACCCCGCCGACGCCTGCGACGAAATAATCCGAATTGCGGGCTGTATCATTGACTGAATTGTTGTCGCGACAATACAACTATTCGACTCATCCGATGATTCGGATTTTTTTATTGCCCCTTTGAATTTGACAAAATTGCAAATTTATAATATAATAAGTCAAATTTTCGATAGCTGACGTCGGCGCCTCGCCGTACAAGGCTCCGAGAAACCGTTGTTTGGTCTTTTCCACCACAGGCCCCCGAACTACATCGGGGCCAGAAAGAAAGCCATGAACAAGACGCTTTGCCTGTTCGCCATCCTCTCGATGGCGACGGTCCTCCCGGGCTGCGATGCCCAGACGGATCAGCCCGACGCCGGGCCCGATGCTACCATGCCCGGCCCCGACGCCGGCTCCTGCAGCTCGTGCCTGCCCACGGCCGAACCCGCCAAGACCGTGATCAACTCCGTGCAGTACCACAACTGGGGAAAGTACGAGGCAGGCGAGATCTGCGTCACGTCCAACCTGGACGACGCGAACATCGAGCACTCGTACATTATCCGGGATCAGGATCGGATCGACACCCTGACCCCCACCAGCAACGGCTGCTTCAACCTGCCGATGTTTGATTTCGAACTCATCCCGAAGCCCGTGGATTCCTATCAAGGGACTCCACCCTCCACGGGCCTCCTCCAGCTCGAAAATGGGTTGAAGCACAACATCCGGATCGATTACAACTCTGGTCCAGAGGTTGACGCGACACCCCACCGCTGCGCACCCACCATCAGCAACGACACCAAGACATTCCCGATGGGACGCCTCTGCGTGGACAGCGATCTTGCGGGCGCCCCCATCGAGATCCTGGATCGGTTGGCGATCTTGACCATCCGGTCCGAGACCAACAAGTGCTTCGACGTCCCGCCGAACGGCTACACGATTCACTACCTGAAGGCAAAGGAGAGCGACAAGGTTCCTCTCCCGGTCACCATCCAGGTGAAGGACGGGGAGCAGCAGAACGCCCCCAAGGCCCTGTACCTCTAGAACATCAGAGGAAAACCTCCTCACATTTACGGAGACCAAACAACTCAACCCCCGCTTTAGAGCCCGACTTCATTCCATTGGAATGGGGAAGGGCTCTTCAACATGGAATAAATTCTAATGGGGGAACTTGATGGGAGAACCAATGGGTGAACTAATTGGACAGGAAAAATTTTAACCCCAATTAGAACCCCGATAAGACCCCCAATTAATTCTCCCATCAGAAAGTTTGTTTTTAGAGTGCAAAAGGCGTAAACTGAAACCGCTTTAAAAATCAAATAAATGGCCAAACGCAGACTCACCCCGGTCCGAACCTCCACACGCCTTCGCAAGAAGGATTTTAGGATTGAGCTGGAATCCCACGTGGCGCGTGAAGTCGGGGCCGTGGTGTACATCGGCTTGGCGGTCATTTTCTATCTGATCATTTCAGGAAGCGCCGGCATATTGGGAAATTTTTTGAATCAGTATCTCCGTTTGATTTTTGGCATCGGTATATACGCTTTGCCCATACTCTTTTTGGCCCTTGGGCTGACATTGTTTTTCTCAAGGCGGATCAAGTTCGATGCCGCTCGTTACCTCGGGATATTCCTTTTCGTGTTCTCGGGCCTTGGCCTTGTGCACATGGGCACCCCCATGGCAACCATGCTCGACAACGTCGAAAAAAACGGTGGCTATGTGGGCTTTGCGGCCTCCGTCCTGCTCCGCATTTTCATTTCGGACACTGGCGCCAAAGCAGTGCTTGTCATCCTGTTTGTGATAGGACTTTTGATCACTTTCGAACTCTCGCTTAGGAAGATCATCGGATTCTTCTGGCCCAGCCGACCCCTCTCGGTTGGCATCCGCGCCCCCCATAAGGATTTGGCCACTGAGCTAAATATTGTGAAGCCAAATTTGCCCTTGGAAAAAAGGGATTTGCCAGGGATGAGAAAAGAAGGGCCTAGCGCACCGATCGCCGAAAAACCGATCCCCAAAAGGGAACCCATAAAACTGACGATCCAAAAACCGGCCGAGATCAAAAAGATTCCCGAAATGAAACCTGTAATCAAAGAGGCCGATTACAGCCAGTGGCAATTGCCTTCGCTTGATCTTTTGAGCAACGCAACCTCGCAGGTGTATGCCAGCGACAAGACGCTCAAGGAGAATGCCGAGCGAATCCAAGGGAAGCTGTCCCAGTTTGGCATCGAAGTGACCATGAAAGATGTGAACATCGGCCCTTCGGTCATGCAGTACACGCTACAGCCGCATGAAGGGGTGAAGCTGACCAAGATCACCACGCTCAAGGACGACCTTGCGTTGGCCCTGGCTGCCAAATCCATCCGCATCGAGGCGCCCATCCCGGGCAAGGCGCTGGTGGGAATCGAGGTGCCCAACGAGAAGCGCATGGTGGTCCACTTGCGTGAGATGCTGGAAAGCGAGGAATTCAAGAGCGTCAAATCCAGGCTTTCGCTGGCGGTCGGGCGCGATGTGAGCGGAATGCCGGTGATCGATGATCTTGCCTCCATGCCCCATATTTTGATCGCAGGAGCCACAGGTTCCGGCAAATCGGTGGGTATGAACGCCTTCATCCTTTCGCTTTTGTACCAGAATTCCCCAGAGGATTTGAAGTTCATCATGGTGGATCCCAAGCGCGTCGAGCTGACCGGCTACAACGGGATTCCGCACTTGCTTACCCCAGTGATCACCCAGGCCGACAAGGCGCACACGGCACTCAAATGGGCTGTGGCAGAGATGAACCATCGCTATCAGGTCTTCGCTGAGAAGGGACACCGCAATATTGAGGAATTCAATGCGGCCGAGCCCAAACGGATGTTCAAGATCGTAATCATTATTGATGAGCTCGCGGACCTGATGATGCAGGCCAACCGGAAAGAAACCGAAGCCGTGATCTGCCGCATCGCCCAGATGGCCCGCGC
>PMDG01000075.1 GCA_003154375.1 Candidatus Peregrinibacteria bacterium | reverse complement strand
CGGAAATCGTATCCACATCGCTCACTCTCACGCTCAGGTTCGCCTGGGCGCCACGCTCAAGGCTGGCCGATCCGCCGATTTTGACATAATTGATAACAGGCCCTCCGGGCACTTCGACCGTCAGCCCATTGCTTTGGACCTTGCTCAGGTCCGACTTAGTCAATTCCACATACAAGGGGCCCGTCCCCACCTCGTCGCCACGCTCCAACAGTCCGCCGTTGAGTGCGCTGGACTTCAAGCGGTTCACGGGTTGGGGCACCCATTTCACATCGTTGAAAGTCAGATCCTTGACGATATGCGATGTGCTGAGGATCTGAACGGGGTGGGCCGGATCGACATAAGTCGTGCTATCCAGCACTCCGATCGCCCTGGTCTGGTAACTAGCCAAAGGATCCAAAATCATGGTGTATTCCATTCCTGGGACGATGAGCACATCGCCTGATGTGGTCGAAATTCCATCCAAAGTCGCGATCGGATCTTGAGGCCACAACTTGACCACGCCAGACATGCCATCCACCACGCTGGCCTTCCAGCCGGGGCCGATGGCCGGATCCGTGTCCTGCATATTTCCCGCGAACGCAGTAGCGCATTCCCGGATCTTCTCCAAATCATTAGAGGCATGGCTAGTGCAACTCAAATCGTATTCCGCGGTCCCCAGTTTTATTTTCCCAGTGAAGGGGGGCACTTTCTCAAAGATCACATATGCGCTGGAATAGGCCTTTTTCCTCTCGTCAACCGTCAATTTGCTGATGGTGTCCGGGCTCAAGGTCAAAATGACTCCCTTCAGATTGCTGAAAATATCCCACATGCATTTCGGGTAGCCGGTGTATCCAGCAGCGCACTGTTTGCATGCCGACCCCATATAACCCAAGTTGCATTCGCATGTTTTTGTAGTCGGGTTGCAGGATCCGTATTCGCCACAATCAGGGGTGCAGGTGGCTGCCAATACCGCGATCTTGCCCGAGCTAAAGCGAGGGCTGGTGTACGTCACATCCACCGGAGGATTCGTGTTCGGTGTGGCGTCCATTTTTATCGTCACGGTTCCTGTGTTAAAGATCGAAATAGCCGTGGGGCCGACCACCTCTTTCTTAATATGCACTGGCAATCGGAAAAGGGTCTGGTTTGCGTCAATATCCACCCCCGCACTAAGGGTATACCTCACCTGAAAGGTATTGTTTTGCGCAAGAATATCCGGAGCCTCTTTTCCATCCAATGGGTCTCCGCTGATGGTCAACGTGCCATTGTTGTAGATCTCCATCTGGGTGGGATCAAACAACAAAGTCAAATCCAGACTTCTCAGCTTGGAAATAGCGACACCGGCCTTCACCTGGACCTCACCCACCCCATCGCTCAACCCTGTGTAATCGGTCGGAATGTAAAGATTCGTTGCCGAGGCTGGCGCTGTAGTCCCTCCTGTGAAATCGGCATGCGCCACTCCTTGGTTTCGGGGACCAAACCAGCTGAGCGCGCTAACCGCAATCACCGCGAGGGCGATGATGAGGGGCCTTAGCTGAAGGCTCTTTGTTTTAGACATTTTGTTTTCCATAAAGTTTAGAATTTTTTGATTTGAAATTTTTTCGGATTTCGAAGATTCGGGCTTCGGGTTTATTAGTTACAACTCTTGCTTGCCTCATAAATCGCTAACTTGTCCTCCTTCGTAATGGCCCCGTCACCATTGAAATCGTAGAGGAGGAGCTTCACGGGATCCGTGGAGCCGATCGCGCTCCTTGCGTTGGCGACATCAATCGAGGTGTAACAATCGACCGTGAAAGTGCAGGGGGCACCATTGCTGACAACCACCGAATGGTTTCCAATGGAAAGATTGGAAATTGTGGCCGAGCCTCCACCTGTCGTGTCCTTTACGTTGGCTGTTGAACCATCCACTGTCCAACCGGTTGAATTTGGAGGCCCCATGAGGAGCATGTTCGGACGCGCCAAAACGTTCGCGGGCAGTTTGTTGGCAGGGCAGTTGGTCACATTGGTTAGAACGGGGGCGGTACACGTGGTGATGCCATCGCCCGTGTAACCCGCTGGGCAGGTGCATGTGCGCGAGCCTGCTGTGTTCGCACAAGTTGCGGAAGCCAAGCAGCCACCATGGTTCGTTAGGCACTCATCGATGTCGGTGCAAGTGCGACCGTTCGCGTCATCCAAGGCGGGAGCCGCCTTGTCGGCACACGAATATCCAGACGAACAAGCATGATTCACACAGGCATTGATATCGGTGCAGGTGCGACCGTTCGCGTCATCCAAGGCGGGAGCCGCCTTGTCGGTACACGTGTACCCATCTCCACAAGGATGATTCACACAGGCGTTGATTTCAACACAATTGGAACCTGCGTAACCAGTGCTGCATTGGCAGGTCGAAGGTGTTCCGGAACAGCTCCAGTGACTCTCAATCTGGCATCCAGAAGAACATCCATCCCCATTGGTGATGTTTCCGTCATCGCACAAATCGGAGCCATTCAGAACCCCATCGCCACATGACGCTGCCGCAGAACAGCCGCTGAGATTGAAAGTGCAATCCGCTTTGCATGAGAGACTTCCGATGGGTCCCGGGGAACCTGGCGCGGTGGCACAAGTCTTTGAATTCAGGTTCGTGCCCTCGCACTGCTCGGTTCCGTTCACCATGCTGTCGCCACAGCTAGGAGCCGCAACGGTGATTTTTCCGGGAGAAACCGCAATCGCCTGACTTGTCGCTGAGCCGCCACATGCGTTAGAACTGAAATTCTTTTTTGAAATCGTGGGGTTGGCCGGAGTGATGACGATCGAATCACCTACACCCAAATTAGAGTTAACGCTCAGTTTAAGATTGAAGACCACCGCATCCGCATCAAAATGGACCGGGTTCACGCCACCAAATTTAATATGAAGATTCGAATGGGTAGTATTCGTATTGCTCACCGTCGTTTCAGTGGGAACCAGGGAATGGAATCCACCAAAACCGCTTGCAATCGTCAAGGGGCTCGCATCGAAAGTGATCTGTTGAGGGTTAAATTGGAAATCCCCTGTAAATCCTTGGATACAAATACCTTGAGGCCCTGGATTCTGCACCTTGACCGCTATCGTATCCATCGACCTGGGCGATGGTGCTCCGTAAACGTCAGGTATGTATAGACCATCCCCCGGTATATTGCCAGCAGTGGGGGTTGTTTTTCCCAATTCGGCTTTGAACAAAGTGGCGTAATTTGGGATGAATACACTAAGGGCACCCATTACGATGATGGCGATAACGCCAATCGTGATTCCGACTACCCATTTTTTCGTTATGTTTATCATAATTTTTTAATGACTAATAATTTCAAATGATTAGGTTTGGCTATCGTAAATGTTGATCCCATCACTTGAGTCCAACACATGGTCACAGTTGGTATCAAAGTAGACCAGCTCATCAGAGGTAGGAGTGAGTCCGGAATTGATCAAATCCAAATAATTGATGGCGTCTTCCGTGGTGAATTTTTTTGTGAGATTCGCGCACACGCATGGCGCCCCCGCAGTAGGACAAGCCCAACCTGGCTCTATCGTCATGCAGTCGGCCGAGCAACCATCACCCCCTTGAGTCGCACAGATTGGTCCGCAAGCGCCACCCCCCAGAGGACATGCAGTACCACCAAAGGAGCAGTTCTTGCCATCGTCGCAGGCCTCTCCGCTTTCTTTTACCCCGTTCCCGCAGACGGCCGTTACCACATTGAGCTTTGCAGACAATTTGTAGTTCCACTTTGTATTGGTCGAATCAGCCGCCCCAAAGCAGATGTAATTCTGGTGATCAGTAGTAACGTTCACGGTATATTTTNNACAGTTGCTCCCGTGTCAACAACCACAATCGATCCCGTATTCGAAGAAGTGAGGGTTGTTGCTCCAGCGCCGGCCAACAAAGCCGCGTTGCAATTAGTGGGATTGGAATCGTTTTGGTAATTGTATTTCACCGTGCCGATTCCCGAGTTGGTGTCCGTTACGGTCGCCTCAACGGTATCGCTTGAAACAGGCCCCGCGGCCGCATCTTTGGAGATGGCAATGGTGGGCGCCGCGATAACGTTCACAACCAAGGTTCCGTCCGTGGCCTTGGGATAAGAGGCGCGCAAAGTTTTGGGGCCTCCGCTTGTGGGTGTGAAATCAAACGTGACACTATTGGGGGTGCCAGAGACGGGATTGATGTTGTCGATCGGCTTGGTTCCAGACACCGCATTGTCTTGGGAGATGATCAGCGAGGAAGCGGTGAATGGCGTTGTTGAACCCGAAATACTCAAGGTAACCTGATAATTCTTCTTTTCGGACAAGTTGACGGATGTCGACCCTGTAATGGCCAAAGTCGGGGTCGGCAACGAAGTAACCGTCAGCGCCGGGGATTCGACGGTCCCAAATATGACCTTCAGGTTCTTCTGGCCAATTGTGGTGGGCGTGTAATTCACCGTGAACGTACTCGCATAGCCGTTCGTATCAGGGTTAGAAGCCTTAGGCTGGTCGAAATTCACGTTTGTATTCAGACCCACCTCCTGAAAATTCAGAGGGGTTGTATCCGGCTTGATCGGGAACGGGTTGCCCGTCGGATTCCCATTTGTGTCGACCGCTGCGGAGCCCCATGCGCTCACCGTGCAATTGGTTTTGGTGTTCACGACCACAGGCTTGTCGCATGAAAACTTTAGCAATTTCAGAGCGGTCACAGTAAGGGTCGGGCTAGTTCCGTTAACAAGCTCTTGGTAACCCAATTGGTTAACAGGCGTTTGGCAATTGAAGTACACCGCTTCAGTCCCGTCAACGGCTGGCGTATAGTCAAACGTGATGTCTTTGTCCGGGCTTGATTGGGCATACTGGCCAAATGTGGTCTTCGATTGGTAACTATCCGTCGCTTGGCAAAGGGTGGTAACGTAATTGCCGAAGGGGTAATTCACCCGATTGCCGCCTCCGCTTGCTCCATCCACAGGCGTTGCGGAGCAGGTCACGGTTTTGCCAACGGGGGTCGGGGAAGGACATGCGACCTTGAAGCTCTTGGGGGGCAGCGGATACACATCCGTGGCCAAATTGTTGGAGGCCAAATTCATATAGGTCACCTTCAAAGAATTGGGTTTCAGATAGGAAGGCGCGGCTGGTTTGTAGATGATGGTCAAAGGGCTCTGGGCATTCGCCTGAGAACCGACTTGGAACGTGCCGGCATCAGCGCCGGTCAAGCCGTCCGAAAATGTGAATGTCGATGACGTGTCGAACAGGTTGGCGATGAACGCTCCGCCGGAATTCGCGCCATTCAACTTGAATTTAAAGTTCGTCCCGACCTCATATCTCGAATTCGCATTCAAATCGTCCAAAACCAATTTCGCGGGGAGGGAGGTGATTTGAATGCTATTGGAATAACCGTATTTAGTACAAAAGGCATAAACTTCATGAACCCCCGCAAAGGTTTTTGGAGTGTATGTCTCATTGATCGTACCGCCGCTTACATCCAAATTTGCCCCAAAACCATCGGTTGCGTTATCCGAAACGAATCCTTTTCCCACCGTGGACAAATCTGCCCCACATGCTGCTAAATCACTCAAGGAACTCATCCTTGCGTCAGAAACGGATAAGGTTTTGCTGTCCGTCAAATTGATAGTTGCGGGCCCCGTTAGCGTCAACCCCGTAATGGTGAGATCAAGTGTGTTGGAGGTAGCGACATATGAATCCCCAGCCTTATTAACAAAAGGATAAGTGGCCGTGATTCTCACTGGACCGGCCTTCGCAAAAGTGCATAGCATATAGACAGAACTGGCTGGTACGGGAGGGGTGCTTCGATCATCTTCATAAGGATTCCACCCTCCCCACGTACACGTCATCATGTTGTCCGGATAAGAGTCGTCTTTTTTAATCGTTATGTACTGACCCCAATCAGTTTGAAATTTGGCCAATTCGTCTGCGTTCATATCGCCAGAGGGGGAAATCAAAAGAAGTGGCCCCTTATTATTAGCTGGGGTTGCCCCCTCATTCTCCATAAAGGTAGTGGTGCCCGTTGGATAATTTATTGAAGGGGCAACCGCAATTGTTAATGCATGTAAAAGAGTATAATTATTATAATTATTACAAGTTCCATAAGTTGAGCATGGAGGTTGGGTGAGATTGTCTCCGGGGCAGTTAAGGCCTGGCATACAGGCTCCGAATGCCACGTTGTTCTTGGTCCACTGATTAACGCCTCCGATCGCCAGAGCAATCAAAACCGCCAAGCCGTAGAGCCAGATTTTTTTCTTGTTTCCTGCCAATGGTTTCAATTCCTTTTGATCCATTTTCTGTTTATAAGTGTATCTTGGGTCGAACCCCCTATTTGGTGGCTGTGCCAAGATCAAACGCTCCAGTCGGAGCGGTTGCCTTTTCGTCTGTGGCCGGAGCAACAGCTGCGGGGGATCCTTCGGCAGGAGCCGCAGGTGCTGATGCCTCGACTGCGGGCGCAACGGGGGTCGTTGGCGCTATCACCATCACACTCGTTTTCAATGCAGCCGGGCGCACCATCTTTTCGACCTTTTTCAGTGCTGCTTTCGGGTTAGCGGTGTTGACCCATTGGCCATCGACCAACACTCGGCTCTCGGCCGATGCGGCATGCATGGGTGTGTTCATCACCCATCCGAAGGTCGAAGTGACCAAATCGGGCTTTAGGGCACCGACGGTTGCCAAAGCACCCGCCATCACCGCGAACACGGCGAGGAGGATATAAAGTTGCTTGTTGGAAGGCTTTGGCAGGGCCTTGACCACAGGTGCGGCGGCCACCATGGCAGGGGGCACCAATGGAGCCACAGGGCTCGTCGCTTCGCGAGCGACGGAGCCAGGGGCCGGGCTCTGAACTGGTGTGGGGGTTACGTTATCCATACTTTTGATTAGTTGTTATGGTTTTATTTAATAAGGAATACTAATTTTTGCAGTTCGGGGTGGTAATAGATTTACAATCAGCACTGCAGGTCAGAGAACCTTTGGGCTTGGATGGCTTCTCTGTGGCACAGGTTTTGTTCCCGAAATCCGTCTTATCGCAGGACTCATTGAGCCCAGCGGAATTGGGAGTCTGTTTCACACCATCGCCACATACAGTGGCGACTGTGCAGGTCGTGCCGTTTCCGGAGTAGCCAGTCTTGCAGGCGCAGGAATTGGTTCCAGCCCCTGTCGATGTACAAGTGGCGTTCACAGAGCATCCGCCGTTGTTCGTGAGGCAGGAGTTCACCGCTGTGCAGGTCTTTCCGTTGTCAGCTGTGGAATAACCAGTTGGGCAGGAACACAAGTTGGTACCGGGGCCGGTCGAGGTGCAGGTCGCATTCGCGGCACAGCCACCATTGGCGGTCGAACAAGAGTTGATTGAATTGCAGGTCTTCCCGTTGTCGGACGTGGAATAGCCGGTCTTGCAGGCGCAAGTATTGGTGCCAGGACCAGTCGATGCGCACGTTGCATTAGCGGAACAGCCACCGTTACTTGTAAGGCAGGAATTGACTGGGGAGCATGTCTTGCCATCGCCGGAGTAACCAGACTTGCAGGCACAGGTAAGGCTGCCAATAGTGTTCGCGCAGGTGGCGTTCACATCGCAACCTCCATTATTAGTAAGGCACTCGTTGACGTCGGAGCAGGTCTTTCCATCAAACTGGTAACCCGCAGGGCAAACACACGACGCCGTTCCGCTCAGGTCGGAGCAGGTTCCGATGCCACAACTCAGCATGCTGGTCGCGCAGTTCGGCGTGCAGGTACCATTGTTATCATGGTCCTGGGTTCCGGCATCGCAAGAGCAAAGCGACCCCGGCTTGCCACAAGTCCTATTGCACTCTACCTGGCAAGCGGAAGAACAGCCGTCATTTGAAACACTATTCCCATCATCGCAAGCTTCGCCCGGATCAAGGACTCCATTCCCACAGACAGAGACGCAACTACCTGACTGAGCATTACATTTGAATCCTGGCGCACAACCCACACCGTCGCATTTGACGTCAATTTTGCAGTGTGTGCAGCCATCGCCGTCCACATTATTGCCGTCGTCGCATTGCTCACTCATTAAGGGGTCGACAATCCCGTCGCCGCAAAGCGATCTAATGATTTGGCCGTTTACGCATTCCATATCTGTACCTTCGGTATCGACTGGATAGGCCACTCCATTAATAGTTTTTGTGCAAGAGTCATACACAACTCGCGAGCCCGCCGGGCATTCCCACCCGAGTCCGTAAAAATTGTCCGAGCACTTGCATGAGGCCGAAAAAGGCGAGGTTGTCGTGCACGTAGCATTCCCATCACAGCCACCATTGCTCACCGAGCATGGATTGGCTTCGACACACCCAGAACCGCTGCGAACATAACCCGCAACGCAGGAACAAGTCGATTTTTGCTGGCATCCCGCGACACCGCACATCCAATATTGCTCAACTTTGCAATCGTAGGAGCAGCCATCGCCCGATACAACATTTCCGTCGTCGCAAGTTTCGCCACTCTCTACTAGGCCATTGCCGCAACTTGAAGTGAACGAAGAGACGCCCATGCTCCCAGGCGCTACACGGGAAGGCGCCACTTGAGTTCTGCCCGCGGGCGCGGATTGGGGCGGAGTCTGTATCGTTCGTTGGACTGGCCGGACAGTGGTCAAATCGGCCCCGAAGAGGTTGGAATATTGATAGGCGGCAAAGGCCATTGCCCCGAAGACAAGGGCAAGAAGGACCACAACCAAGGGGGTCGATACCTTTTTGTTTTGAGCCTTGCCCGTGCTGGTGTTTGATTCTTTCTCCATAGTGTTAATAAATAGTGTGATAAATTTTTATTAAATCCAATTCGCCCTAGGGTAATTGATGAAGCGTAATCGTGACATCAGACTGGGGCTGGTGTTCCGACGCGTAGTAACGGTCGGCCTTTTGGAAGCCGCCAAAGAACGAAAGGGCGAGCATGAGGCCAATGGTCATGGAAAGCGCCTCCTCGAGGAGCGCGAAATTCAGATTGCGCACTACGGGCAGATGGTTCCATTTCCGGGACAGGTACTCAAAGCGGTCTTGGTGCGGTTTCGATTCCCGGAGCATTTGTAACATTTGCAGTTGGGCCAGCCTGCCCCATTCCTGCGCATGCTGTTCCACCACGATGACGCGGATCGTCGAGAAGGTGACCAGGGTCACAAAATAGACCGTCAGCGCCGTTGCGAAAAATCCGGAGAAATAGTAAACGATAGTCGCGCCCAAAATGGCGAACACGATTCCCAAAACGCCTTGTGTCGGGCTGAGGTAATCCTCCCGTTCCTTGTAGTACATTTTGACCACGGCGTGGAAGAAATAGACCAAGCTCGCGAGCAAGGGAACCCAAACGCTTTCAGGACTGGTGAGCAGACTGAAATTGGCAATGCTCCAGGAACCGGCCAACATGCCGGGCAACTGGACCATCAATCCCAAGCCCCAGAAGGTGAAGAAGAACACCAGCGCCTGGATAACGACCAGCAAAGCTCCACGGGTGTGTATCTTTTCGTTGACGTCATAAACCCGATGTAGCTCATCCCGGGCAACGCTCACGGCAAGCTCGCCACGGTTGAAACGGTCCACGACTTTCTTGTGGAACCAATGGATCTTCTTCTGCTTCAGCTGAAGGCTGACACTGGGGTAAAGCAAAACGACCTCGACCACCAACGCCAACAGGACCAAGGCCCACAAAACGCTGTGGCCTGAAACTTTCAGGAAAACGTTCATGAGCATCGAAAACAAACTGGCCACGAACCCCTTAACGCCACCGCCGAACAAATTGTTACTGGTGCCGGAGGTCCAAAAAGCGGCCAAGGAATTCTTCTGCTCAACCAATGGCGAACTGCCCTGCACAAAGGCCAGATAGACGCTGAATGCGAAGAGGGAAAGCGTGGTGAGGACAGGCCCGATTTTCTTCATTTGATTTATTTTTATATTAAAGTGAAATCCTTACATTATACCAAAAAACACGCCTTTCTACAATACCCTTGGCGTTGACACGAATAGTGATTTGTTACATCAAAAAAACGGGTAACATTGCAGTCGGAAACAGAACCCCAATCGACCCTATCGTTTCAAAAATGGGGTTGGCAAGTTTGGGAAAACGGTTTACGAGGGAAGGGGGTTTGGCATTCAATTATTTTGACAAAAATCTTAACTATGATTATTAATTTTTGAATTAAGTAAGCCAAAATTTTAGTAACAATAGCAATTAGATTTTGGCAAATATTGGGTGACTAAAAGGGCACCAAAATTTTGCAAAAAATAGACAATAAATTTTGCCAGGGTTTTTTGGTTATTGGATTTTGTTTTTTTTGTTTTTTAATCCCCCAAACCCCCCTTTATCAAGGGGGTGTCTGACTTTCATGAAAGTTCGGTGGGGGTTCCCTTGGATAAAGGGGAAGGCGAAGAGGATTAAAAAAACAAAAAGAAAAAATAAACCCGTTTGCAGAGAACAAAAACTTAGATTGTTACACAAAACCTCCGAGCCAAAAGCCCATTGAAAAATTTTGCTAAATAAGGTATAATATAAAGATTCTATGAATCTAAGGATTCTGGAGTCGGAACAAAAAATGAAACAGTTGCTCCGAAAAAAATTCCCGGGTTTCCTCGTGCTGGCCCTCTCCATCGCATTTTTCGGAATGACCTTGCAATCGCTCGCGCAGGACCAGACGCAGCCGGTCCAAGAACAAACCCCTCCAGCTGCGCCATCTTCAGGAACACCCAAGAAAGCTGATGTGGCCATCACCAACCTTTGGGCCATCAACTCAATGCCCGCGCCGAACGGGCTGGTGGACTTCACCGTCTTCTTTGGGAATCTCGGTACCGAAGAGGCGGTCATCAACACCGAGCTTAAAATCGTTTACGATTCCAAAAACCTCTATAACATTTCCCTTGGCGATCCCTCCTCCTGCACAGATGACAAGACCGCGGTCATTTGCCATTACAACACCCTGAATCCAGGGGAAGCCCGAACCGTCGGCTTCACGGCCAATGTGGTTCCCACCGCGGCCCCCGATACCCAAATCTACTATGTCGCCTCGATCAAATCAGACACCCTTGAAAACGATCCGAAAAACGACTTTTCGACTCTGTCGGTCACGGTCACGCCAATTGAGAAAGGTGGCCAAATGACTGGCGCTGGCACCCCTGCCGACCTAACGGGCGGCACGCTTGGGCAAGCCACGACCAAGGGCAATGTCTGGCTCTTTGACGTGAGCAAGGATCCGAACTGGAAAACCGACGCGCTTTCCACCGCGGGTCTCAAATTTTTGATCCGAGGTAAAGAGGCGTTGGCCTGGACCCTCAACATCACTGATGCGGGCTTCCGAAACCCCGCCATCCAGTCGAACTACCTCAAGGTGCTGACTGTGGTGAACGGTTTGTTCATCTTGGGGCTACTCGCCATCGCGGCCATGTGGATGTTCAGCCTCTTCATTCCCCGACGCACCCTGCGACAGGTGATCATTCTTTATACCCTTGCGGTGGTGTTCGTAAATTTCGCGTTGCCGATCAACCAGCTTTTGATCGACGGAAGCAACCTGCTCCAACGCACCTTTATCGGCACCACGAACATCTCGGACTTGGTGGACACCCCCACCTACAACAACCCGAGTTCCGTGGGTTACCAGAGCAAGTCAGGCGACCTGAAACAGGCCGCAAGCGACAAAATGACCTTGAGCCTGGGCACCACGGACCAGCAGGCCAACAAAGACATCGCTATTGGAAAACTGCAGCAGGGGTTCCAAACCCCAAGTTTGACTGGAACGATCACCACAGATGGCGGAAAGCCTCAGACGATCGATCTGAACTCGACGGGCAATGACCCCACCTTGCGCTTGAACACCAACCAAGACCTCCAGCTGACCGCCGAAACGACCTTCAATCCCAACGAGGAGAATCGTGTTTTCGCCTTCCTCCTCCTGCTTCTCACCGGTCTCGCCTACTTTGGCATGGCGCTCACGTTCATTCTCCGCATCGTTATTTTGTGGGCGCTCATGATCGTGTCGCCCATCCTGTTCCTGCTCGCGATCTTTAGCTCCACCCGAGGGTATTTCTACAATTGGCTTTCACTCTACGCCCGATGGCTTTTGATCGGACCCCTGATGGCCCTTGGCATTGGGATTGTCGTTGGAATTTGGAAGGCCGTGGGCATGCCGATCGTAAGCTCATATTCCGGTGTGGGGATGTTTGGACAACTCACGAATGTGGGCTTTTACCTGCCTGGTACCGAACTGGCCAACAACCTGAGCACCACACCACAGATGATGCAATACGTCCTCTTCCTCACCATGCTCTACCTGCCGCTCCTTTTCGCCTTCATGCTCACTCGGCAACGGATGCTTGGTGCTGCCGCAACCATGGTGATAGAGCGACAAACCGAACGAGGCCGAGTTGGAGCAACCCGCGAAATTGAACGAGGAACCGAAACCAAAACGCTGACTGTTGCCGAGCAAACAAAACCGCTCGCCACCGGGCTCAGGGGCTTCTTGGAAGCCGGACTTGGGCGCACGACCAAAACCGCAATGCCCGAGGCTATGCGCGCCGCCGAACCTCGAGGCACCACCCTCATGGCCGGCACCACAGCCCTGCCCGAACAACTGGCTTTGACCAATATGCGCGACATGATGGGCTTGGCTTCCGGCGGAGGTGAAGGCGGAAGAAACGCCCACGGAAAAGCGGTCGAACGATTGGCCGCCGCAAGCTCCATGCCTGAATCGGCCGAGCGCCAAACCCTGATGGCTGTGAGAAATGAGATCGAGGAACGGGCCTCGCACAATGATCCAGAGGCCACACGAGTTTTGACTGAAATTCAAGAGAGGGAAGCTGCACCAGTGGGTGCTCCGATTGGGGGCCCAATAGGGGGCCCAATAGGTGAGACAAAGGTGGAGACTCAGGCGAATGTCACGGTTGAACCCAAATTTGAAATCAGGGCAGACAAAGGCGAAGCCAAACCTGTGCAAACCGTGAAAACCGAAAACCCCGAAAAAGCCAGAAAGAAGGCCTTGGAAGGCGAAGAGGAGACTGACGAGGAGAAAATGGAAACCATAAAGAAAAAACGAGAAAAAAATAAAAAAGATGAATAAGGCCGTCTCAAAAATCATAGGCCTTGTGCTGGGCGCAATCGGATTCCTGATTCCGATGATGGCCTATGCCCAGGCGACCCCAACCCCAGTGACCACCCAAACTGCGTTGGGGGAAGTGTCGACGTTTGGCGATTTCGTATCACTCGTCTGGAACTACGGTTCCCAGGTTATCATTGCCCTGGCCGTGCTATTCATCGTTGTCGGAGCGTTCTTCTATGTCGCCTCCATGGGCAACGAGGAGCGAGTCAGCCAAGGCAAACAAATGATCTTCGGCTCTCTCATCGCCGTGGCCATCGTGATTTTCTCGGGCGTGCTCATTCGCACCTTGCACACGCCGACCCAAGGCACCTCGGGCTACCTGAGCGATGTGCCGACCGTGATCCAGAACGCCACCAACATTTTGGTGGGAAGCATTGGCGCCTTCGCGGTGCTGATGATGATTTACGCCGGATTCCTATATGTGACCGCCCAAGGCGAAACCGAAAAAATCACCAAGGCGACCACCGCCCTCCGCTATTCAGTCATCGGACTTGTGGTTGGTGCGCTGGCGTATGTGATCGTGAACAATGTTGTTAATTATTTCCTGTAGAACCTAATGGGGGGACTAATCGGGGAACTAATGGGTGAACTCATTGGAAGAACTCAAAAACAAGCAAATCGTTAATCGCTAATCGTTAATCGCTAAAAGGTGAACATCGATCAGTTCATATCACAGCTAGAGTCCAGCGACGCCTACCGAAATAACGGTGAGGTGAAAAAGCTCGTGTCCGAGAGTCGCCAGACCTTGATCGATCTTGCCCACGGCAACGACGGCGATGCGTTCAAGGCGGAATTGATGAAATTCAATAAACGGCTCGATAAATGTCTGCTTCCGAACGCCTCGGGATCCGAACGGGAAAAGGAAAAACTGGCCGAAAGCCTGAACTTCCACAAGCAGTACCTTGACCGCCTAGATACCTTGGCGGCTTTTGGTTTCACTGGATTTAACGGGGCTCCGAAGGAGGGCGACGCCCCAGTGCCTGAGATCCAGGAAACTTTCGATTCATTCACTCCCGAGCAGCTCAAGCTCGCCTCCACGTTCCAGGAGCCGACTTTGCTTTTAGTGCCAGAAACCAGTTTTGGAGCCAAGGTGGCGGCCATAAATGCCCACAAGACGATAGACGGGCAGATGGATGCCTCTGTGGATAAGTTATACAGAGAATCGGATTCCGGCTCCGAAAGAATCATCGGTTGGAGAGCTATGATAGTGGAGGGGGCGCAGTACATGGAATTCAAAAAAGGCGATGACGTGATGGCCACAAATGAGCACCGTATCGAGAGCCGAAAGGCTGCCCGAAAGCTGGGCGAAAGGGGCATGGAGCGCCACTCCTACGCCATGCTTATGATGGAATCATTAAGGAAGAACAGGCCGATCGACTATTATGGATCTATTACTATGCTGGACGATGATTCTTCATTATCAGACTTGCTTTTGCCGACTGCGGAATGGAACGAACCGGGCAATTGGGCGCTCTTCCGTACGACTAAACCTAATTATGTCGACTCAAAAATCCGCTTCCGCTCCTCCGTGGGTGGCGATGTGCTGCTGAACGCAACGGAATCCCCCGAATCCATAGAAAAACTAGAACTCGAGGAACAGTACCAAGAGAGGATTTTGACTCTCATATTTTATGGATTTTTGGGAATGGAAGGCGAAACCGAGCACGGCAATGCCCCCTTCCCGTCATTCGAGAAAGTCAAAGCCACCTTCACACCCGAAATGCTCGAGCTCGCCGCCACGTTTCAGGAGCCGACCCTGCTTTTGGTGCCCCAGACCTCTTTCGCGGAAAAAGTTCTCGCTATTGATACGCACAAAACGATGGAAGGGCAAAAAGAAACCTTTCAAGCCACCCCATACAAGAAGTCCGATTCCGGCTCCGAGACAATTACGGGCTGGATAGCCGTGATCGTGGACGGGGCGAAGGAGATGGCGATCAAGGAAGGCGATGATGTGAAGCTCAAATTTGCTCAGCGCATAAAAAAACGCGAGGCCGCCCGCAAGCCCGGCGAAAAAGGCATGGAGCGCCACGCCTACGCCGTGCTCATGATGGAATCTTTAAGGAAAGGCGAGCCGATCGACAAGGACACCTATACCCTGTTGGACGATGACCCGGCCCTATCGGCCTCTGGCGTGCCGCTCGCGTTCTGGGGCGTTGGCGCGCGGCAGGTGGACTTCGGTGCGTACGTCCCTGGCGATGTCAGTGACCGCGCGCGGTTGCGGTCCTCGGTGGGGGGCGATGTGATCCTATAATTTTTTTGTTTTTAATTTTTAAACAGGAACCTTGTTTAATCATTAAAAATTCAGACATTAAAAATTGTTTTCCGCCAAAGGCGGATCAGCCTATGGCGGAAAAAATTTCAAATTAAAAAATAAAAATTTCCATGTATATCGCTCCAATCTTCAAAATCGCATCGGCCTATGCTCAGGCGCTCAACGGTCTGATTCCCTGCCCGGATGGGACCATGGCCGATCCTTCTATCGGATGTGTAACAACGCCTGCGGGCGTGGCCAATTCGAACACGTCACTTTCGGAGATCATTTTGAGCGTCGCCAGCATTGCGCTGACCACGGTCATCGTGGTCGCTACCGCCTTCCTTATATATGGAGGCATACGGTATGCAACGGCCGTGGGCGACGAGGAGAAGTTACAGAAATCGAAACGGTTGATCGTGTGGAGCGTGATCGGGTTGGCCATTGCCGTGACCGCCCGCCTACTGATCGGCGGGGTTGGAAGCCTTCTCTCTTAAAACCATACAACTAAATCATAAACCATGGTTCCGTCTACCCATTTGCAGCCTAAAACCCTTGTGTAACATTTTTATTTTTGTATAATTTTTTTGAACATATGAAAAAGAACTTCCAAAAAATCTCTGCCCTTCTCTCGTTATCGGTTATTCTGTCGCTCTTTGTTACAACTGTAACATTGGCCGCAGAATGCGATAAAGATGGCGATGGTTTCATCACGATTCCGACCGCGACCATGAAATTGGTTTCGTCGGATATTCCTTATGATGAGAACGGCAACTATAGCGCCGTTCAATGGACGGATTACTACAACACATATCTCGCCGGACAAGGCAAGCTGACCACGGACGAGTTATGCGCGGGTCTCAATTTCAAGAAAGGCGCGGAACCCACCCGATGCGATGAGATCATCATCGGCGCTAGTAGCGGAGTCTATGATCCTTCCAAAGTAACCACCCCTGTTCGCGGAGCCCAAGTGAATCCTGCCGCTTTCGACATTCCCGGCAACGGCATCGATGAGAACTGCGACGGCAAAGACGCGACCCTATTGGGCGGAACCGGAGCTACGACCTCGACTCAGGATATCGGCGGACTGGCCCAGAAGATCATGACCTTGCTCAGCCGAATCGTGGCTATCGTCTCTATCATCATCATGATCTGGGGCGGAGTGCTGTATGCCACCGCCGCAGGAGACGAGGCGAAGGTTTCGAAGGCACGCAAAGCGATTATCGGAGCTGTGATCGGATTAATCGTCGGCCTGTTGGCACCGACGGTTGTGAACCTCATTGTGTCCAACCTGGCTTAATAAAACAAAAAACAAAAACACAAGAAAAAGGCCTGTCGCCCTTCTAGATGAAATGGCGGGCCTTTTTCAATTGGCGACTTCCTTAAGTTTCTCCTCCTACCAGGAGGAGTGGCCAGCGGCCGAGGTGGTGCATGGCGAAAGAGATACGTCGCTTTCGTACCCATACAGCACCACCTCCCCCTACGGGGACTCCTCCTGCGAGGAGGAGAATGATTGGAGAGAAAATTAGAGTGAATCATTGATCCTTGTAGCCAACTCCAAACGGTCCTGAATCCCCTTCTTTATGCGCTGGTAATCGTAGAATCGGACAACGGGGCCCGAGAAACGGATATCCGTCTGCAACACAATGGGTGCGAGAAGCAAAATCGATGTATTTCCGACTGCCTCGAATGATTTAACTGTCTCCTGACCCTCCCCTTCGACAAGAAGCGCGGACGCCCCTCGGCCCAACAAGGCCAATGCGCCTGGGATGTCTTCGGAAAAGGAAGTGAAAACCTTTTCGAAGGCCGCATTCCCGGTATGAAAAGGGGATTTAAACAAAGAGCTTGAGGTGCGCCATTCCCGCACGCAGTGGACTCCAGGAAGCCGCTTTACGAACTCTTGGGCCACCAAGAACCTAGAAACGGGGTAGGTGTAGGCCCCTTGCCCCTCCCGATGGACGTACTCCCCCAGATAGGTGGTTCTGGTCCCATGCCGGACGCGGACTAAGTGGGTGAGCTTGCATTCGGGATTCCCCAAAAAACCGAACCCCTCCCCTTTCCATTTTGAGAGCCATTCCTCTTGATCCAAGGGCTCAACCCCAAGCTCGTACTCGACAAGCTTTAACGCATTCCCCCTGAATTGGGCGCCAAGGGCCAAAAAACAACCGAAATAGGCAATCAGGGATAAAAGGGTCCATGCGACTCCTGCCACGGAGTTTCCTTCCGACCTGCCTCCAAGCCAAAGGCCAAATACAACCGAAAAGACGACAAGCGGGGTTGCCATCCATCTCATCCAAACGGTCGAAAGGGGGCCTAAGGCCTCGCGGGCGTGCAAGAGGGCATAGGCAAGCTCGCACTCATCGTCCTTCAGCTTCTTTCCAGCAAAAAACACCTTCCAATCCGATAACGCCCACTCTTTGTGGCCAGCCTTCCGCATTTCCCTTTGGATTGCTTGGACTTTTTGATCAGGACTGTCCTTTTTGGATTCTCGAGCCGAGGACCAGGCACCCTCGAAATCCACACGGCAAAGCCCGGCCTGCAAAGCCTGCCTCCACCCCTCCTCATAAGAAATCTCGGGGTGGCTTTTGATGATTTGGGCGATGTCGGATTTTTCCACGGTGTCGTTTTAGATTTGATTCAATCATAGCAAATTAGATGGCCCAGCCCAAAGGGGCAAAGCCTAAATCGACAAACACACAATATTGGCTACCGCCTCATTCGGTCCCTGGCTATGGCCAACGCCTGCCTGAATTTCATCTTCCCCAAATAGGGCAAATGCTCATAACGCTCCATATGGGTAATGAAATAGTGGGCCGCTGTTTTTTCAATGTCCAAAGCCAAATAGAGGATTGAAGCGAGCGCATCTTGCCTTAATATCTCGGCGAACCAATGGAAATGCTCCACAAAGAACCTTGCGCGGCTCCCACCAGTGCCAACCGCGATTTTAATGGGCTCGACCAAGTAAGTCGGATCATTGGACCTAAAAAGATCCACACTACTCAAAAAATCCAAGGCCGCGTCTGGATTTTGGACGGCCTCGGCCAGGGATTCCGCCTTGAACCTATTGCAAAAATCGACCTCGGTCCGGTTGGCCTTGAAATTCGCATAGATCACTTTCCGGGTTCTGCTGACCCGATCAATGCGGGGAAGGTTGCTAGGAAGGCTGACGGGCGGATTGATTTGGGAAGGCTTCTCTTTCATGGGAGGAAAAAGATTAGTGGCTGTGGATCGCCTTCCGATCCAGCTGCTCCAACACCTCGTCGGCCCCAGACAGATAGGAGAATAATTGCACGTAATTGACCTTAAAGAAATGAGCCAAATCGGTATGTTTGAAAATCACTACCATCAAAGCATCCCGCATGGCGCTTGGATCAATAATTTTTCGGAATTGCCTTGGGTTCTTGATAAAGGTGTCGGCCGCATCATGACTCTCAACTGCTTTGAGGAGGGCATCCTGGATCACAATTTTGCTGGCATTCCCGAATTCCCCGGTCCTGAGCAATGTGTCTATGAATTCGCTTGCCGCATGCCCGTCCATTTGGACCGCTTCCAGAACGGTGCCGGAATGATACTTTTTTAAAAACGTCTTCTGCATCTTGTCCATTGAAACCAGGGTCTTGGCGGTACCCTCGCGCACCCCCTGTGCCACTCTTTCCGATGGGTTCTTTCGTTGTGTCCTCGCCTCATGTTTTTCTAGGGGGGATAACTTTCTCTCCATATGGAAAAAAATTAGGGCTAAACTTTCAGCATAGAAAAATACCATTAATTTATAATGTTGGCAACCCCCACCTTTTTCATTCCCTCGCAGGAGGGAATCTCGTCTCCTCCCTTTTTCGCTCGAGCCGCGGGGCTGGGGGCTTTTTGACCGACCAAAAAGCCCCCGCAAAAAGTCGCAATGGGGCAGGCCTC
>PMDG01000063.1 GCA_003154375.1 Candidatus Peregrinibacteria bacterium | reverse complement strand
GAGCTTTGAGCTGGGAGCTGGGAGCCGCTCAAATGGCCTTCGTGGAATCTTTAAATCGATAATAAAAATATCCCGCAGTGCGGGATATTTTTTAAAAATTAAACAATTAGCCTTCGGAGCAAGCTTCGTCATGGACCAAGCCTATTCTCTGCTGGCATAGGCCGTTCCCTTTTGCCTGTTTTCAAAATCATTGAACCGGGAGGCATATTTTTCAAGTTTATCTTCCTCCTTCTGATTCCCGACAAGGATGTCGTGGAGATTTTCCCAGTCATCCACAGACATGGGGTTGAATTTGCCCTTCCACTCTTTCTTGATCAAGGTCGCCATATCACCCTGTATTCCCTTGGTGTAGGCCATATCAAGGGCGAACTTGGCCCCAGGAGAAGCATTCTTGATCGCCTCCGCAATCCTATTTTTCTCGGCGTTTCTTTTTTGGACTCTCTCGGTCAATGGCAATTGGTTGGCGCTGGCATCGACATGGGTTCGGCCCTCGATCTTTTCGGCTGCCACGGCTACTCTTGGGCTCAAGCCAGAAGGCAAAATCTTGTCGCCCTTCTCCAATTCGAAGTACCGCCCTTGAAAATCCTTGTCGACAAATATGTAGAATCCGCTTTCGCCTTTTTTTGCATAGTGCCGATCACCGCCTTTCTCAATCATCAAATAATCGTCTTTGAACAGCTTATTCAGCACATCCCGTTCCACCTTGTCCACCTTTACCTCAAAGTAAGGTTCAACGCCTTGGTCAACCTTCTTAAGGCGGGCATCCCTGAATTCCTTATAGTCTGGCGAATCGAACCATCGATCGACCTCAGGCGGTTGCTGAGACTGATTAACCAGCTCTGCCTTTCTGCCTTCTTGTTCGACCCGAAACACCGTCCAAACCAAACGCCGTTCGGATNNGGACAAATTGAGCGAGGAACTTTGATAACACCTTGAGTTGCGCATAAAAAATGAAAATTAAACTCCAAACAAAGCCATCTTTGGCTTGAAATTATTCTTGTGAACTTGCCAACCTTTCTTCGGAGCGTTTAGTCAGCTTTGCAACGAACGTTCCAATTTTTTTCACATCCATGTCGGCCATTTTTTTCATGTTTGCGTCCTTAGAGGCCTTGGCATCCAATTTCCTTTCGCTGGCGGCCCCTTCTAAACCGTCTACGATCAAATCAAATGCAGACGGATCCATATCGGCCTTAAGCATTTTGGCGAACAAAATAGTTGCGGCCCTTTCCGTCATTGGCTCCCATCTATTTCTAAAAGATAAACCCTCGATCTTTGCTCCCACTTCTTCCTTCGTCATCTGTCCTATCTTTTCACCTGGCTCCTTCAGTGGGTCGGGGTGGGTTCTTTCCCATGCTGTATTTTTTGCTCCTTCCTTATTCGAATCTGCCAAAAACCTTCTCTCCTCTTTTGTTAGGGTAGTCCTCATCTCAGCCCCACCCTTGTCAATCGATTTCCCATTTTTGTCATTCATATGTTCCGCATCACTCCTTTTTCTATCCAAGTCTTGACGAGCGGGGCTTGGTGTATCAGGCGCATTGTCAGGGATGGCAACGGTCTTTTTCGCATAATCACCGCTCGGGGCATCAACCCCCCAGACCAAACGTCTTTCATTCAAAGAAAACTTTGCGTTAGAAATGCATGTAAATCGGTTCATATCAATGGGTGTTAAATTTAATTATTGTTTAAAAAGTTATCATTTATTCTTGGCTCCTTCCGCCTGCCATCCTACGTGGGGGCTGTTTGCCCTTTTCGGGCGCTTTCGCCAAGCGTTGCGGGGCATCGGTAGGCTTTTGCATTTGTCTGTTGACCTTGTCCAGGGCGCTAGCCTCAAGACTAGCGATGGCATTTGCATAGCTATCTTCTGTGGCTTCAGCCTTTTTGGCCCCCTTGTCCGCTTGCCACTTTTCCGTCTGGGCCCTCGCAGCCAAAACAGAATCTAGCTGCTCATCTCTTTTCGCACCCTTTAAAGCCGCGTAACGCTCGCCAGGATTAAGGCTTGCCATTTCCTCAGCCTCCTGCTCGGCACGGATCACTGCATCATCTCTAAGATCCACGGTCGGATACATCGTGGCCACCTGCTCCTGCTCGCGGGCCGCCCGTTCACGGGCGGCCACTGTTGCAGATCGGACAATCGGTTCCTCATCAGTGATTACGGCATCCTTTTGCGGCTCCAAAGCCGCAAGCATGTCCTCTTGCCTGTTTTCGCTTGCCCATTTGTCCAACTCTGGTTTGTTC
Organism: Candidatus Peregrinibacteria bacterium; assembly: GCA_003154375.1. GTDB lineage: Bacteria > Patescibacteriota > Gracilibacteria > UM-FILTER-43-11 > UM-FILTER-43-11 > FEN-1329. The sequence goes on along the minus strand of PMDG01000063.1, from coordinate 34,209 downwards.
TTGGCGAGAATTTTGTTCAAATCCCCCTTGGAAGCAATAACGTCTTTCTCCATTCTTTGGGCAGAGGCAAGCTGCTGCTCATTCAAATGACTGCCGACCAAATCTCCCGTGTGGGTTTTCACCCGTTCACCAGTCCCGACAAAATAATAATCTCCACTCTGGCCTTTCTTGGCAAAAACCATCTGGCCACGCAACTCAGGATGGCTTAGGTTTTCTTTGCCGATCCTCATCTGGATGTATTCATCGTCGAACATGTCTTTCAAGCGTGTTTTCGCCTCGGCCTTTTTGTCATTCTTGAAATCGACCCGATAGATATCGTTTTTTAAACCTTGCACCGTATGGACCTGGCGGCTCTGCTCCAATTTCGCCTTTTGAAGATTTTCTGTGGTTTTGCTGACGATCCCCTCCACCTTTTTCGACAAATCGTCCCGAGTCTTTTCGAGTTTGGAAGTGTCGAATTTCAGATTCGGAACCTCAAATGAGGTGGGCTTCGGCTCCTCATTCAGGTGGACAAATCGGCTTGCGCCAAATTTATCTGAGCTATGTAAGGTTCTGTTTTTCATATTTGTGATTTTTAAATCTTTAAATTATAACATTTTTCCCAACAAAAATCAAACCCAACACTATGAAGAAGGGCTTTGCCTGAATGCATATGCCCAAACCATGGCTGAAGAATCCTTAAATTGATTGGAACAAATCAGGCTTGTTGGACGTAACCCCATCCAATCCCAAAGCGAGCTTTTTGGCGATGGATTTTGGTCTATCCAGAGTCCATGCGAGGACTTTCAGCCCTTTCTCGTGGGCCCTTTCGATCAATTTCCGATTCACATGTCTGGACCTTCCCATAATCCAGCTGATCTTGAGCTCTAGGCATGATGTCAAAAACTCGTCCAAATGACTCGGTTTCGATTCGAACAAAAGACAGGTGGTGATCCTGGGATCGATCCGCTTCAGCTCCTCCAGCACCGTGGGGAAAAACGAAATGGCCAGGATCTTCGGCCTTCCATCCAATATCCTGGCCGCCCTGGCCTCCAATCCCGCCTCTTTGAATTCCACCAACAGCGTCGTCTTTCCGTCGGCCCAGCGTACCACCTCCTTGAGGGTTGGAATCGGTTCGCCAAGGCCTGCATCCAACTTCCGAATTTCGGGCAATGTCATATTGCAAACCTTCCCTTTGCCGTTGGTCGTCCGATTCACCTTGGGGTCATGGATCACGACAATTTCCCCATCCTTAGTGCCATGGATATCGAGCTCGACCGAGTTCGCCCCAAGCTCCACCGCCTTCCGGAACGAACGGAGTGTGTTTTCGGGTTCATAGGCCGATGCGCCACGATGACCAACCAGCAACATTAATTAAGAATTAAAAATTATGAATTACGTCCTGAAACAAGTTCAGGATCAAATTACAAATTAACCTCTCAACCGTTTGTAAACTTTGTAAATCCAGTACCAGATGGGACGGACGACCAGCTCCTTGGCTTGGGGATAATCGACCACGGTGCCACCGAACTTCTTTTTGAACTCCGTGACGCCTGCCCAGGGGTGATTTTCGGCGCCCTCTGGGGCGATACCCAAAAAATCGTACGTTTTGCACCCACGGCGTTTCGCCTCTTTTATCGCCTCCCACTGGAGCAGGTAGGGAGCCATCAGATTCCGATATTCGTGGTCGGAGGCGCCATAATAGTAGGTTCCGACGTTGTCCAGATAAACAAAAATCCCGCCAGCAATGGCCTTGCCCTCCTTTCCCATCATCAGGAGTTGGGCGTTGGGATGTAATACCTGTAACATTTTCTCGTAATACGACTTGGGATTGGCCGAAAACCCGTCCCGTCCTGTTGTTTTTTTGAGAAGATCGTAAAAGGGATCGACCCCTTGATTCTCTCGGATTGTTACACCGCTTTTCTCAGCGACTTTTATGTTGTAACGGCCCTTGGGTTTCATCTGCTTGAGCAAATCTTCCTCGGACAAGCTCAAGTCTAATACAAGAGTGGTTTGGGGGTGGTGATCGTGCTTTGCAATGACCAATGGCCAATGACCAATGACCAACTCGCAAAGGGGAGACATGCGGACGAAGATCGCCTTCTCGGATTTGGCCACTAAGACAACCTCTTCCATCAATTTATCGACCGATTTGCCCTTCTCGAATAACGGACCATGCGGAATCTCGAGCCAGCAATTGCCAAACGGAAGCGGGTGGCGGACAACCAAGGCAGACGTATGCTCAGTCATTAACATCCAGGTCTTTCGGCCCAACGCCTGCTGGAACGTTTGCCACAGCGGGTGCTGCCACAAATTGCGGTGGGGGTTCTTCTGCCAAAATTTCAGGAATTCGTTTTCGCTCATTTCAGATAATGGATAAATCCTACCACAAGAACCCAATCGACCTCTGAAACAGGATGAAAATCATCTCAGGCAATCCCAAATAGTGCTGGGCCTGCACCACGCCCAGGCCGACGTAGTGACTATTCCCCCTCGTCGACAACTTTTTTAATAAATTGCGAAACGGACTCCTCCGTCTCCAGATGGACAAGGCGTCCATCGACTTTCCCCCTTAGCGCTGAAGTCATTTCACGATCGTAGCCATCCAAGGCTACCCAATCGACCCTGAAAAAATCCAAGGTGGCAATCACCTCATCGTCATAGATTTTTGGATCCACCTCACGCGCGTCGAAATAATAGACACGGACACCAGACGCACGAGCTTTCTGGGCCGCGCCACAATCGGCCTTGTCCGTGATCAGACAGACGATCTCGGCCTTGAGCTGTCCCGACTTTTTTGAATCAATCAGCGACTGGAAATGGTCGCCAGAGCCAGAGGAAAGGAAAGCGATTTTGGGCATAGGTTTGGATTACTTCCGACATTATAAAACATCCCAGTGATTAGGGCGAGAGGGTTATTTCAACGGTCCCCATTTCCGAGTGGCGCCAAGATAAATCACTTCTACAACAAAAAAATGGTTTGACAAGCTATATAACTTGGGTAAAATACACACGTTCTGCCTAGTGCGTTTACATCCCGGCACGAGGGGCTCACGCTCCTTTATCGGCGTTGGACGCCAATCAGTCGCAGGACATGTTGCGAATCACTTCACACAAACCCACAACAGCCAGTTGGAGGTTACATGAAGGGACGTTCGAAGGTTATCACGAGCTTGAGCGATCTCAACACGATTGAGGACGAGGCACTGAAGGCTACGATCATGACTGCGATCGTCTCCAGCGCCCAGGACAAGATGTCCACCATCCCGCCCAACCCGGGCATCAGGGTCAAGATCACCTTGAAGCCCCACGGCAACGGCTGGTCCTCGAAGATCCATGCGTTCTTCACCCGCGACCCGCGGCCCACGGAGAACAGGATCGTGGTGACCGAGCAGCTCACGCTCGCGTTCATCACCACCTCCGACGAGCTCGACAAGAAGAACGAGCAGCAGAAGCCCAAGATCAAGCCGCAGAAGCAGATCCTCCCGAACCACATGGTCCCGGTCGAGGTCCCGCAGATGCAGGCCACGATCTAGTTCACTTCATCCGTGATTCACAACATTCTGAGGCGCACCAATTTATCGGTGCGCCTCTTCTCAATGCCCCTCACCCACTCTTGGGCTCACCCTTCTTCGCTAAGTCTTCGGAGGGATTCTCGCCCAAGAGGTCCCTCTCCCGTGGGGAGAGGGCCGATTTCAGCGCCGCGAATGCGTAGCGAGAAGACGGGGTGAGGGCTATTTCGTCTTCATTGTGTAGCTCCCATCCCAATCATGGGGCAATTTTTCGTGACGAAGGTGCTCACATCGTTCGATGTAGGTTTTCGAAGGACCGTCGTCTTGGGCGATGTCCAAGGTCTTTTTGAATGAATGGATGGCCTTGTCCCATTCCTGTTTGCGGTATTCCAAGAGACCTTCGTGGAATTGATGGTTTCTTTTTTTCTGAAGATCGGTCAATCCGTCTTTTTTTGCTATCAGCTCATAGATGCGGATCGGCTTGGACTTGCCCTTCACCACGATTAGGTCGATTTCTCGAACCTCGATGTGGTCCTTGGCCCCGTGGTACGTGGATTCCGAGATCAGGATGTCGGTTCCGAACACTTTGTTCACGCTTTCAAGGCGCGAGGCCAGGTTCACGGCATCGCCGATCACGGTGTAGTTGAAGTGGCGATGCGAACCCATGTTCCCCACGACCATGGGGCCCGTGTTAAGGCCGATGCGGGCGCTGAACGGAAGGCGGCCCTCGGCGACCCATTTCCTCCGAAGATCGGCGAGTTTGGCTTGGTATTCGAGTGAGGCCAAGCACGCCCGCGTAGCGTGGTTGGCCATGTGCAAGGGGGCGCCCCAAAAGGCCATGATCGCATCGCCGATATACTTATCGAGCGTCCCATCGCTATCCAGAATGATGCCAGTCATGGTGTCGAGATACTCGTTGAGCTGTTCGACCAATTGCTCGGGTTGAGACTTCTCGGAAATTGTGGTGAAGCCGGCGATGTCTGAAAACAGAACTGTCATCTCCTTTTTCTCGCCCCCGAGCTTCAGCTGCTCCGGGTGCTCGAGGATCTTTTTGACCACGTGGTGGCTCACATATTTTGAAAACGCCTTTTCCGTGTGGCGCGAATGGCGAACCTCGGTGAAATAACGGAACAGATAGGCGACCATAAACGTGATGAGCAACGCCAGATAAGGGAAAACCGTGTTCAGGATCAAGCCATACTCGAATTTTCCCCAAATGGCCACGGTGTAAAACGCCCAAGCCAACGCCAGATAAACCAATGAAAAGAGGATCCCGAGATTCAGGAACAGGGCCAGGCCCAACACAATCGCAGCCAAACTCACGAGCCAGACCCCCCAAGTCGACTGCTCGGTCAAAAAACGGCGGGAAAGAATGGTTTGGAGCGCATTCGCATGGATCTCGACCCCAGGCATGGGGCGGCTCATGGAGGTGGGAACATATTGCTCGTCGTGAAGGCCGGTTCCCATCTCGCCAATCAGGACTATTTTGCCTTTCATATCCAATGGAGTGCCCGACTTCCGATCGACGAATTGATTTCCCAAAACGTCCACGAACGACACAGAGTGGAAGCTGTTGGGGCCGCCGAAGAAATTGATCATCATTTTGCCGGAGGCATCCAACGGAATCCGGATCGGAGGCACCTTTTCGGCCCCCACACGGACCGCGAACGGCATCAGCTCGTAACCTTGGGGCGTGGGTTTTGAATCGGATGGAAGCAAGTTTAGCGCAACCCGAGCCAATTGGACGGCGAAGGCCACGGGGGCACCCGGGTCGTCGTACACGATGCCCTGCCGGCGGATCAGATTATCCGGATCGGTCTCGAACAAAATGGAGCCCATATTTTCGGGGTGGGCCTGCATGAACTCAGGTAAAGGTTTGAGACCAGTGGTTTTTGGCGTCTTGGGCTCTGCGGCCAAAACAATGTTGTCGTGCTGTTTCAATACCTCCACAAGCGCCGCCTTATCTTTGGCATCCGAGTTTTCGGAAAATATCACGTCGATGCCGATGGCTCTTGCCCCCGCCTTTTCAAGATTTTGAATTACTTGGGCGTAGTCGGATTTTGTGAATTGGAGCGTTTTGAGTTCGCTGGCGTTCTTGCGGGCAAACGACTTGTCATCGATGGCCACAAGCACGATGTCCGAAGAGGCCTCGCTGGCCGACTGATGATAGAGAAAATTGCTGAATTTAAGATGCCACGTCTGAAACCATTGCCGCTGAATCATCATGGCGAACAGCAGGCCGAAGACCAGAGATACAAATAGGAAAAATAGGAGTTTGACCTTGGTTCGTTTTTTCATAATAATTTTAAACTGAAAAACTATTTCTCACTCATCGGATGAGCGGAAGTTTCGTATTCAGCAAATTGAGGGTCGAGGGGGCAATGGTCGGAATTTTGACAGAATCGAGAGGAATAGTGGTCGTTGGAGCAATCGCACTGGGCTCGACAGGCGCAGTGTCGGTGCTCGGCGCAGGCTCTACCGTTGGATTCCCAGGAAGGGTAGGAACATCCACAGCCGGGGCCCCGAGCAAATTGACCTTGGAATCCACAGTCGGAAGATTCGCGGTGGGAAGCTCTGTGGTCGGCAAAGTTCCCGCTGGGAGGTTTTTGAGCTGCTCCTGGATGGCCGGGAGCGCCTGTTCCATCACCTTTTGCGTCTCTTGCAGCTTTTGCTGGATAACAGGATCCTGGAAATAATTCTGGAGTTTTTGGATAGCAGCCGGATCGGTCGGATTCGCTTGGATATCCTTTATGATATTCATGTAATCGTTCTGGAAAGCCTGGTTGTCCTGCCAGAAATCGGAAACGGTTTTGAGCTGAGCCTGCACATCCGTGAACTTGGCGCTCAAATCCTTGGGCATCACGAAATCGGGATTGCTCTTGGCATCGTTCAGCTCGAAATAGGTGCGCTCCAACAGTTTTTCCTTGATCACCTTTTGGGCCTTCTCATCGGGAGCCAGTTTCACCTCGGTATTGCGAAGAGCGTCTTTGACCTTGAATGCCGAATCGGTCTCGGGAAGCGCATTCTCAAGGGAACGATCGAGCACCTGCAACTGGGTCTGGGCCTCCGCCTTCAAACGTTTCCTGACCTCATCGGACAGGCCGGTCGCCTGGATCGCCGACTGGACCGAATCGAAAGCGGAAGTGGCGGATTCGGCATTGAGCGAGTCGGGGTTTTTGAGCGCCAAAGCCACGTCCTCATTGGCCTTGAGCTGAGCCAAGCGGGCCTGAAACTCCGCATGGGCAGTTGGATCTTTGATGGCGTCCAAGGCGGCCTGAAGGCGATTCGTTTTATCCACGTAACCAGGATCGCCCGGAAGCGCGCCGATTCGATTGATGAGGCGTTCTTTGTTCTTCTGGGCCCATAGCGTGGAAGCCGTCTTGTCCTCGCTCCCGTTGCCCGTGAACCACTCGGCATTCAAACGTTTTGGAGCGATGACTGCCAATTTTATGGAACCCTTGCCGATGAATTTGGCCAGCTGGCCACGCACGATCCGCTTTTCCGCCCCTATTGTATTGGTTTTCAGGTCCACTGGCGCCAAAAAGGCGGAATGTTCCACTGATTCCACTGTAACATTTGACCCTTCCACGGTTAGGTTGTAAACCGACCCTCGCACACCCGAAACCACGGAACCCGCATAGCTCAAGAACTCCGAATCGGGATTCACCAGACCTCGGACCTTGTTCCAGATCTCGCCTTTGACCACATGGAAATTGATGGCGGTCTTGGTGATATCTGAGGTATCAAAATCCGCCTTGTCGATCGTGAGGGTCGTGCCTTCCTTCAAGCGGCTGATGGAATCGTCGAACCATTCTACTGTGCCCGCCCCGCCCATCTGGACGATGATCGTGTCCCCGGGAACCACAGCGAGTTGGGAATCGACCGATTCCTCGATCCCGTTGGAATGCTGGACTATGGCCTTGCCCTTGCCCATTTTCAGGATCGTTTGGTCTTCATAAAGATCTTTTCCTGTGGGCGGTGCCAAAAGTTGGTCGACCGATTCTGTTTTTTGGGTGTTGTCGGCGACTTTGACTGGGGCGACTTCACCAACCCTTTTTGGATCGATTGCTGTGCATCCCGCGACGAGGGTTGCGAAAATCAGGACAATTAACGTGGAGGAGATGAATTTTTTCATATGGGAAAATTAGATCGGGGACATTATAGCAAATAACCTGAAGCGGGTTTCGAAGAGTTCGGGGACGATGGGGTAAGGTTTCGGGTCGCTCATTATTTTTCGGGGAATAGGATGTCGGCGACACGCTGAAGGTGGCCCAGGGAGAGATTGTAAACCGTATCGCCGAGTATCTTGCCTACAAAAGCCATACCCTTTCCGTAAGGGAAGAAATCCGACCTCTTTAACCATGTCGGCCCCTTCGCGACGAGGGTGGCGCGGTCGACAATGCCGTGTGCGGCCAGGGCGGATAAAAACGCCTTTTTCGTAGACCCTGAAAATTGCGGGAGGCTTAGGATGTCCGCAAGACGCCCAAGGTGACCGAGGCTGATATCATGAACCGTTTCGCCCAACGTGAAACTGAGAAGCCTGTGACCCCCTCCAAAGGGTGGGAACTGAGCCTTGGGAGACTTGAGCCATGCGGTCCCCCTATCGAACAGGGTGACGCGGTCGACGATACCGTGAGTTGCAAGGGCAGAACACAATCCTTCTTTCGTCTCCTCCGATAGATCGGGGAGACCGAGAGCATCGGTAACGCGGTGAATGCAAGCGACGGTTGGATAAGCTACAGTCTCACCAAGGATCAGACCGGCGAAAACCTGTCCCGTGCCGAAGGGCGTGAAGTCAGTTTGCTGGAACCACAACGTCCCTTTCGCGAGGAGAGAATTGCGATCCGTCACTCCATGGTTGGCAAGGACTGAGCGGAATTTACATTTTGTCTCCTCGGAAAGCTCGGGGATGATTAAGAAATCGGCGATACGGTTAAGATGGACAAGTGAAAGATTATAAATCGTCTCACCGAGTATAAGACCGATGAAAGCCATGCCCTTACCAAAGGGCGGAAACTCAGCTTGGATGAACCATCTCGTCCGCTTCGCGAGCAGGGTTGTGCGGTCGGTCACGCCATGGGTTGCCAGCAACGATCGGCAATGGGCCTTGAACGCCTCGATCATCTCGGCCTTCACCGATTCGCGGACGGAGCGGACGTAATCGAACAACGGCTTGCCCAGCCCATCGGAATCGAGCAAATCGCGGTTGGCGTCGAGGGACTTGTCGACCTCGGCGCAAAGAGCCGGAAGCTCGGCGGGAGAGGGTGGAGTGAGGGCCAGTTCGCCACGAGTTGAATTGAAATTGGACAGGGTCTCGGCAATGACCGAGCGTATCTGGGGCATAAGGATCTGCTCGGCGATCTGGAGCGAGTCGGGGTCAGGGTAAAATCCGGGCAGCCTGGATTGGAGCTCGCGTTCGCGGGTTTCGAGGATCTTGGGGGCGATGGGGTAGGTTGGATTGGGCATTATTTTTTCTCTGGGAAAAGGATGTCGGCGATTCGGCGGAGGTGGGCTAGGGAAAGATGGCAAACCGAATCACCTAGGATCAGGCTGGCGAAGGCAGTGCCCTTTCCGTAGGGGCAAAAGTCAGTTTTCACATACCAGTTGACGCTCTTCGCAAGAAGGGTGGCGCGATCGGCGACGCCGTGGATAACCAGCGCAGCACGGTAGTCCTGGGCCTTTTCTTCCGGAGACTCCTCATGCCAACCAAGGATATCGGCGATACAGCGGAGGCGAGGAAGGGTCAAAATATTCACTGTGTCACAAAGAATCATGCCTGCGAAGGCCTTTCCTTTGCCATAAGGAGGGAAGTCAGTTTTCATAAACCATATCGGCCCCTTCGCGAGAAGCGTAGAGCGGTCGGCGATGCCGTGGATGCCCAGCGCAGCACGGTAGTCCTGGGCCTTTTCTTCTGGCGACTCTTCAGGCCAACCAAGGATATCGGCAATACGGCGGAGGTGGGGGTGAGACAATGAGTAAGCCCTCTCGCCGAGGATCAGACTGGCGAAGGCATTGCCCTTTCCGTAGGGGGGAAAGTCAGCTCTCCGAAACCAATTCGAACCTTTCGTCAGGAGTGAATTGCGGTCAACTATACCGTGGACGCCAAGGGTGGAGCGGTAACCTTGGAACCTTTCCTCCTCAGACCTCTCAGGCCAGCCGAGGATGTCGGCGATGCGGCTGAGGTGTTCGACACTCGGATACCTCACCCCCTCTCCCAAAACCAGGCCTGCGAGAGCGCAACCCTTGCCATAAGGGGGAAAGTCGGTATTCCTAAACCAATCCGCCCCCTTCTCGATGAAGGAATTTCGGTCTCTGATGCCGTGGACCGCGAGGGCTGAGCGGAAACCCTGCAGCCTTTCCTCCTCAGGCTTCTCAGGCCAGCCGAGGATGTCGGCGATGCGGCTGAGGTGTTCAAGCGTGAGAATACCGCCAACAGCCTCGCAAAGAATCAAATTGACGAAGGCGAAGCCCTTACTGTAGGGAGAAAAATCTGTCTTTTTAAATCTAGTCGGACCAAATTCCAAGAGGCTTGCCCGATCCGTGACACCATGGGCGGCGAACATCGATCGGCAATGCGCCCTGAATGTCTCAATCATCTCGGCCTTCATCGACTCGCGGACGGATTGGATGTAGTCGAACAGCGGCTTGCCCAATCCCTCGGCATCGAGCAGGTTCCGGTTGGCATCCAAAGCCTTGTCGACCTCGGCGCAAAGCTTTGGAAGTTCGGCGGGGGAGGGTGGGGTGAGGGCCAGTTCGCCACGAGTTGAATTGAAATTGGCTAACGCCTCGGAGATAACCGAGCGCAACTGGGGAACAAGGATCTGCTCGGCGATCTGGAGATCGGACTCGTACGGGTAAAATCCGGGCAGCCTGGACTGGAGCTCGTGGTCGCGGGTTTCGAGGATCTCGGGGGCGATGGGGTAAGGTTTCGGGTCGCTCATTTTTGTTCGGGGAAAAGGATGTCGGCGATGCGACGGAGGTGGTCGAGGGATAAATTGTAAACCGTTTCGCCGATAATAAGGCCGGCGAAGGCCGAGCCTTTGCCATAAGGAGGGAACTCGGCTTTCATGAACCAATAAGACCCCCTACCGAGGAGAGTGGTCCTGTCCGCAATGCCGTGGGCGGCGAGGGCGCAAAGACAATCTTGGAGCCTTTCTTTCTCAGTTTGCTCTGGCCAACCCAAGAGGTCGGCGATGCGGCGGAGGTGAACATGTGTGAGAGGGTGAACCGCTTCCCCGAGCAGTAGGCTGGCGAGGGCCCTTCCATTTCCGTAGGGGGAAAATTCGGTTTCCCTAAACCAACTCGACCCCTTCGCAAAAAGCATACTGCGGCCAGCGACGCCATGGTGGGCGAGAGTTGATCGACAGGTCTCTAGGGTCACTGCCGAGAGGATCGGAAGCCCAAGGGCGTTGGCAATGCGAGGGAAGTGGCTGGAAAGCAGATCATACACAACCTCACCGAGGATCAAGCCGGCGAAAGCATGACCCTTTCCGTAAGGCGGAAAGTCGGCCTTAAGAAACCAATCCCTCCCCTTCGCGAGCAAGGAATTTTTGTCATGAACGCCATGGGCCGCGAGTGCATTTCGATATTTCTGCTGAGTCTCTTCGGAAAGATCGGGGAGACTGAGGGCATCAACGATGCGGCGAAAATGGCCAATGCCAAGAGCGTTTTTCGACTCGCCGAGGACAAAACTGACAAAGGCCTTTCCCTTGCCGTAGGGCGGGAAATCAGCATGGGCAAACCGAGGAATACCGAAACTCAAAAGCGAGGCGCGGTCAGAAATGCCATGGAAGGCGAGGGCGGAACGGTAAGCCTGGAGCTTTTCCGTCTCGGACTTTTCGGGCCACCCAAGAGCGTCAGCCAAGCGGCCAAGATTTATGTTACTGATGCCAACCTTTTTTTCACCTAACACGAGGCCCAGGAACCCCCTACCGCCTCCGAAGGGCGGGAATCGAGCCTGTGAAGACATGAACCATTTGACACCCTTATCAAACAAAGCTTGACGATCGACCATGCCGTGTTCGGCGAGCAACGACCTGCAGTGCGCCTTGAACGCCTCATCCATCTCTGCCTTCAACGCTTTGCGGACGGAACGGACGTAATCGAGCAGGGGTTTCCCCAACCCCTCGGAATCAAGCAAATCGCGGTTGGTGGCGAGGGATTTATCAACCTCGGCGCAAAGAGCTGGAAGCTCGGCCGGCGCGGGCGGGACCGAGGAAAGCTCGCCCCGTGTCGAATTAAAATTGGACAGCGCCTCGGAAATCACCGTTCGCAACTGGGGCACAAGGATCTGCTCGGCGATCTGGAGATCGGCCTCGTTAGGATAAAATCCGGACAGCCTTGATAGGAGCTCGCGGTCGCGGGTTTCGAGGATCTCGGAGGCGATGGGGTAGGGGGCGGGGTTGGACATGGTGTTGAGCAATGATCGGCCGTTTTGATAAATCATTCCCCGCCGAGGGCGGTGGCGATGCTCTCGAGGTCGGTCCGCACCGACTCGCGGACGGATCGGACATAATCGAACAGCGGCTTGCCAAGCCCCTCGGAATCGAGCAGGTCGCGGTTGACGGCGAGGGCCTTGTCCACCTCGGCGCAGAGATTCGGGATCTCGGAAGCCGAAGGGGGAACTGAGGCGACAAACTTTCTAAAGAAAGCAAAATCAGAAAGAGCCTTGACTATCGCAAAACGCAGCTGGGGCACGAGGATCTGCTCGGCGATCTGGCGCTCGCCCTCATTCGGGTAAAGCCTGGGCAACTTGGCGACTAGTTCCCGCTCGTATTTTTCGAAGATCTTTGGGACTATGGGGTATGGGGTGGCATTGGTTATCTCATCTCGATGAAAGAGGATGTCGGCGATGCGGCGCAGGTGAACAATGGTGACATTCCCAACAACCTCTCCAAGGATGAGGCTTGCGAAGGCCGATCCTTTTCCATAGGGGGAAAAATCGGCATTTTTGAAACATTTCGACCCTTTTCCGATTAAGGTTTGGCGATCGTTGATGTTTTGGGCTACAAGGACTGCGAGGAATTTTCTCCTTGTGCCATCAGAAAGACCGGGGAGTCCGAGCGTCTCGGCGATTTTCACGAGGTGATCGACACTTGGGTAATTGACCCGCACACCCAAAATCCGAGCCGCAAAGGCCGATCCTTTGCCATAGGGGGGAAAATCGGTTTTCACAAACCACCCAGGACCCCTTTCCAATAGAATACGACGATCCGCGATCCCATGAGACATCAAGACGGAACGATATCGATCCAGCCAACCCTCCGCATTCACCTTGGGCCAACCTAACACATCGGCCATTCGATGCAGATGGTTCGCGCTCAGATTGCCCTTGATTTGCTCACCGATAATTTTTGCCATTAGGGCGAACCCTTTTCCGTAAGGTGGATATGTGGCATTCCAAAACCCCATCACCCCCTTTTCCAAAAGCGAATAACGGTCGGTGATGCCATGGATGGCGAGGGCATCGATATAGCTTCGGCGCTCCCCTTCGGGAGTCGGCCCTACGAATCCAAGCGCATCGGCGAGCAATTCCAGATGATGAAGTTTCAGCCTTCCCATTTTCCGACCCAGTATTTTACTAGCAATCGCATTCCCCTTTCCGTAAGGTGGGAAATCCGTGCTCACAAACCAAATCAACTCTTTTCCCATAAACGACTTGTAATCCGTGACGCCATGAAGGGCGAAGGCATTGAGATACCCTTGGCGCTCCTCTTCGGGCGTTGGCCTCACGAATCCAAGCGCATCGGCTAAACGCCCAAGGCGGCCAAGGCTCACATGTCCTTTCTCACCCAATACGACATTGATCAAGAAAGTGCCTTTTCCAAAAGGCGGGAAATCGGACTTGATAAACCAACTGGATCCCGCATCCAACAATGTCTTCCAATCAATGATGCCATGTTTGGCAAGGGCGTTGCGATAACCCTGAAGCCTTTCCTGTTCGCCGGCCTCCATCCAGCCGATAATGCCGGCAATTCGGCGGAGGTGTTCGAGGGTAATGTTTCTAACCCTCTCGCCAAGGATCAACCCCGCTAAAACGCTGCCTTTGCCGTACGGGGCAAAATCTGTTTTTCTGAACCATTTCGGTCCCTTGTCCAATAGATCGCCCCTATTCAAAACCCCTTGGGCGACAATGGCATCAAGGTAGCCGCGACGCTCCTCTTCGGGCGTTGGCCTGGAAAACCCGAGAATATCGGCGATACGATTAAGATCATCGTTTTTTGGAAAATGGACGGTCTCCCTCAATATTCTCGTTGCCAAACCATAGCCTTTGCCAAAGGGCGGGAAATCGGCCGTTACAAACCATTGGCCGCTCTTTCTCAATAGGCCCTGGCGATCAACGATTCCATGGCTGGCAAGAGCAGCAACATACAATCCCCTTCTGGCACCTGACAGGACTGGAAGGCCCAATACATCGACGAGCTTTCGCAAATCGTCGCTATGGATATGCAAAAACGAAATCCCCAAAATATGACCGATGAAAGTGGTGCCTTTCCCATAAGGAGGAAAATCGGTTTTTATAAACCACCTAACCCCCTTGTCATCAAGCGAATGCCAGTCGGTAACGCCGTGGACGGCGAGCATCGACCGGCAATGCGCCCTGAACGCCTCCTCCATCTCTGCCCTCAACGCTTTGCGGACGGATCGGACGTAATCGAAAAGCGGTTTCCCCAACCCCTCGGAATCGAGCAAGTCGCGGTTGGCGGAGAGGGTCTTATCGACCTCGGCGCAAAGATTCGGGAGTTCGATTGGCGCGGGCGGGACAGTGGCCAGTCCGCCACGAGTTGAATTGAAATCGGACAAGGCCTCGGAAATCACCGAGCGAAGCTGGGGCACAAGGATCTGCTCGGCGATCTGGCGATCGGCTTCGTTCGGGTAAAGTCCGGGCAGCCTGGATTGGAGCTCGCGGTCGCGGGTTTCGAAGAGTTCGGGGACGATGGGGTAGGTTTGGTTAATCATTTCGATTCTGGAAAAAGGATGTCGGCAATGAGGCGGAGATGGGTAAGAGTGACTCTTAGGCCCGAATCACCGAGGATTTCACCGGCAAATGCCGTACCCTTGCCGTAAGGGGGAAAATCAGCTTCCCTGAATTCGGTTACTCCGAATGACAACAGCGAAATGCGATCGGTCATACCCTGATTGGCCAGGGAAGAGCTGTAAGATTGGAGCCTTTCAGATTCGCTGGGCTCAGGCCAGCCGAGAATGCCGGCGATACGCTGGAGACAGGCGATATTTAAACCCGTGATCGTCTCACCGAGTATCAGGCTCGCGAAGGCATTGCCCTTTCCGTAGGAAAGAAAGTCAGTTCTGGTGAACCATTTCGGCCCTTTCGACAGAAGTTCAGCGCGATTTGTGATGCCGTGGACCGTGAACGCGTCACGGATTTTTCTCTTAGTCTCGTCAGCAAGATCGGGGAGGCCGAGGATTTCGGCGATGTGGCGGAGGTTGTCGATGGTGACCTTTTCCACGGATCCGCCCAGAATCAGGCCGGCGAAGGACAAACCCTTGCCATAGGGAGGATAGTCGGCTTTCTCAAACCAATGTGATCCATTCGCCAAGAGAGAATTCCGGTCAATCACACCGTGGATGGCGAGGGCCGAACGGTATGCCTGGAGCTTTTCTTTCGGATCGGCCTCTGGCCAGCCGAGTTTGTCGGCAATGCGGGTAAGACGGCTAAAAGAAAAATTATTGACCACTTCGCCGAGGATTAAGTTTGCGAAGGCACCCCCTTTGCCATAGGGGAAAAAGTCGGACCTGATAAACCAGACCACCCCTTTTGCCAGAAGAGTGAGCCGATCCACAATGCCATGCTTAGACAAAACGGCACGGTATGCCTGAAGCTTTTCCTCTTTCGATTTTTCGGGCCAGCCAAGCTTGTCGGCGATGCGACCAAGGTGATCGGGCGTGAGGGGTTTTGCTGCCTCGGTCAAAATGAAACGGGCTAAACGAAACCCCTTGCCGAAGGGTGGAAAACTCGCCCTTTTAAACTTATCGGCAGTGAAAGCGATCAGCGTTTCCCGATCGGCAATACCATGGGTGGCCAAAGTGGCAAGGCACCGTAGTCTGGTTTTGTCGGAAAGGTCGGGGAGACTAAGGGCGTCGGCGAGGTGGAGAAGGTGGTCAACCGTCACAGATCTGAGCGTCTCGCCGAGGATGAGACCTACGAAGGCTTGGCCTTTCCCGTAGGGGGGAAAATCGGTTTTCATGAACCCTGTCGGCCCCTGCGCAAAGAGGGTGGCGCGATCCGTGATGCCTTGGGCGGCGAGGATATCGAGGCATTTCTGCTTGGTGTCAGTAGAAAGATCGGGAAAGCCAAGAATATCGGAGATCTCGATAAGATGATTAAGGGTAACTGTTCCCAGGGTCTCACCAAAAATCAGCCCCGAGAAGGCCCTGCCTTTGCCGTAAGGGGGAAGCTCAGTTCTCATTAACCAATCTGGCCCCTTCTCAATGAAAGTGGCCCGATCGGTGATGCCATGTTTGGCAAGAACGGTTCGGCAATGCGCCTTGAACGCCTCCCCTATCTCGGCATTCACCGCCGCGCGCACAAATCGAACGTAATCTAACAGCGGCTTTCCCAAACCCTCGGCATCGAGCAGGTCGCGGTTGGCGGCGAGGGCCAGGTCGACCTTGGTACAAAGATCCGGAATCTCGGCGGGGGATGGCGGAACAGTAGCCAATTCGCCTCGGGAAGAATTGAAATTAGACAAGGTCTCGGAAATCACCGAGCGCAATTGGGGCACAAGGATCTGCTCGGCGATCTGGCGATCAGCCTCGTTCGGGTAAAATTCGGACAACTTTGATTGGAGCTCGCGGTCGCGGGCTTCGAGGATCTCGGGGGCGATGGGGAAGAACTTAGACTCTTTCGTAATTTTTTTGGGTCAGAGTAAAACATTTTACAATATATTGATAAATTGTCAATGGATATCGCACTCTCAAAAATACAACAAAAAAACTATCGCCGACCCATACGGATCCCTTTTTGCTTTTCGGCTCCTTTTGCAACACCACAATCGCCGCAGGGATCAGCCAAAAAATGGAAAACCCCTATTCAAGTCGAAAACCGATCTTTCGGGTTTCGGAGGGTGGTGCTAGCCGTTTTTCGAACTCTTTCCACACGCGACGAAACTCCTGGTCGACTTTATTTGATTTCTTAAGAACAAAAGAGCGCAATTCCCCCATCGACTTGGCCAATTCCCTGCTCGATTCTAAGATATGCCGCATGCGTACAAAAGCCCGCATGATTTCGATATTCACCGACACTGCCCGCGAAGACCGAAGGACGCTAGAGAGCATGGCGACACCCTGCTCAGCAAATGCATACGACAGGTATTTTCTGTGCTTGCCACGTCTTTTGTCTAAGGTCGCAATTTGCGACCTTAAAGAATTTGATTTGAAGGTCACAATTTGCGACCTCCAATTTTCAAGCTCGTCTTTTGAGAGCTGAAACATAAAATCCCTAGGGAACCGATCGATGTTCCGCCGCACCTGCTCATTCAGCCGCTTTGTGGGAACACCGTAAAGAATCGCCAGATCTGAATCCAGCATCACCCGCTGGCCGCGGATGAGGTGGATGCAATTATCGATCTGCTCGACGGAGACAATAGAATTACCCATATTCAAAAAAATAGCTAAGATTCAAAAATAGATATTTAGTTTAGTGAACTTTTGTTTACTTGTCAAAAGATAGCGTCAAAAAAAACGAAAGGCACAGCGTGGCTTGAGTTCAGAGTTCCGTCGTTCTTTATTATTTAATTGAATGCAGAATCGCTTGTTCTAATTTTTTAGGTTCATCTGTGCCTATCCTGTACGCTTTACCATTTTTCAGCTTTATTTCAACCGCATCAAAACCTGAAACATTGTAAATCCACATCTTGGACCATAAGCATCCTCTTATTCCCCATCCATAATACCAACGATTCCTTACGGTTTTAGCGGAGACTATGTCATTAAGGGAAAACTTTTTATGATAAATACCATATCCAAATTTGATCCGTAAATATTTTCCATCAATAATGACTTGAAGTGACCCAAAGGAAGCAAGAATAAACAGAATCAATGCCATTGTGGCAGTAACGAGGAGATTTATGCCTGAATCAGCCGAAGGGGGCTCGTCGGAGGCCGTAATATGAGCCCATGCGAAAAGCACCAACACTGCCAGCGTAACAACCAGCATCAGGTAGCCAATTTGAGTGTGTTTGTAATTCATAAAATTTAGATTTTTTTCATTATTAATATCTTTATATGTCTAAAGACCGAATTCTGAATTTCACTTAACGTATGCGCCTGATGCGAAGTTGCCCGCGGGCAATTTGTGAGAGGCCGCAGCCGAACCGCATAGGCGCTGTTATACGCTGTTACGAATTTTTTTTATCATATCGATATTTCTGTCATCATACCCGTGCTTTTTGTAAAAATTATGGGCAGGATTATTTGTCTTAAAAATTTCAACACGAACGACATCACAGTTTTGTTGTAGAAAATATTCCTCGATTTTTCTCATTAGCATTGACCCTAAATTTTTTCCTCGTTGTTTTTCTGACACTATTAGTTCCAACACACGACCTGATTTTGTCGGCATGTACTCCAATAAATGATCCTTGGTTTGTTCTTCAATAATCCCAGCGATAAAGCCAAAAGGAATATTCCCAACATTTGCGATATAAATTGCCCCGTTTTTACCCTCAATTTTTTTGAGAAGATTTCCTATATACTTTTCTTCATATCCTGGAAGCCTTCGTAATTTTTTCAGTGGATCAATTTTAATCAAATAATCTTGCAATTCCACTATTAATTCCAAAAGCGTTTCTTTGTCTTCAGGCTTAAATTGTCTTATAGATACCATGTTGATAAAAAAGATTTGTAATTGCGTATAACGTCTGCGCCTGGTAAGAAGCCCCGCGCGTCCAAAATATACACTGGAGCGAAACGGAGGTGAATCCAATCGGGTGCTGGGTTTGGGTAACAAAATAGCGACACCCTGATTTAAAGCGAAGCGAGCCCGAGTGGTGCTATTATTGTTACCTTACAGGCGCTGTTATATGATGTATTTTTGAGGCTACTAGAGTGGCAATTTTTTTAGATCGTAGTGAAGCTCAAACGGCAATGCCATTCTCAGGTAACCTACCAAACCTTCCTTTTGGTCAACCATACCTCCAATTTTGTCATCAAGTTGAGCTAATTCATTCTCAATATCAGATTGAGTTAATGCACCATCACTCAATTTTTTCTTTAATCTTTTTTCTGCCTCAATTACTGGGTTAAAGGTGATGCTCAAATGTAATTTTAAACTTGGAGGTGGAAGCCGAGATAGAATTTCGTCTAATTGCGGGGTGGATAAAATTGGCTCTTTATCAAGCATAAAATCGTTGTTAAGTTGTTAATTGGCCTCAAAAATATATCATATAACTGGTTACCATACGAAATTCCCCGCCCCTCATGCCTGTTTACCTTCCCTCTGTAGTACCACAATCACCGCCAGAATCAGCCAAAAAATCATAGCCAAATCGTTCTTCCAAAAGGGCATATCGAACAGACCATGGATCACGATGCTCCACAGGGCGATGAGGGGGTAGGTGAAGCGGCGGTGGGCCAAGACCAGGAGAACTAGGAAGGCGGCCAGTCCGAGCAGGCCCGCATTCAACCAAAAGCCGAGGAAAATATTGTGCGGGTGCGGCATATTCCATTCCATGGGCGCATGGCCCAGCACGAGCGGGGCATCGACTTGATAGTTGGGTTGGAATAGGCCGGGGCCTACACCCACCAAAGGATGCTTTTGGACCAAATCCAATGCGACTTGATAAATCTCCAATCGGACCGAGGTGCTGGAGCGGTTCTGGAAATCCACAAACTGCCTGAATTTGGGTGTGCGGATCTGCGTGGCCACGATCGAAAGGAAAGCGAAAACCAGAATCGCGAAGGCGATGCCGATCGTCTTTCGTTGCTTGCGGTTTTTGAACAATTGGATGAGGACGAAAATGCCAAAGGCTCCAAACACCGCCAAAATTCCAGCGTAAGACTGGGTAAAAAGGAGCGTGTAGGCCAAAATCGCGAAGGAGGAAAGATCCAAATAATCCCAAATCTTGAGAGGATCACGACGATCGAACAGGAAACGGATATCAATCAACAGGGCAGGAATGATATAAAGCGCAAGATAGTTCGCGGATTCGAAAAAGCCCTTCAATCGGTAATCGATGGCCAACCCATCGCCGAACAGGGCCACCGCGTGCGATGCCAAACCAACCAAGGCTGCAGAATAAATGTAAGCCCGAAGAATCCGATGAACCTCATTTGAGGATCGAAGGACTTGGGTCAAAACCGCGAAATAGAGCACAGGTGCGATTACCCAGCCTTTCCAGATGCCCAAGGCGACCTGGCGCCCCTCGAAAACAGAGCCATCGGGAAGCATTATTCCGACAGGTGCCAAAAACGCCCCTATCGTGGCTCCTGCTACCAGCAAAAAAGCTGCCAGCCAATAATTTCGGATCGCCCTGTCCCATACTACATTGCGATGGTCGCGGATGATTTCGAAAAGCCACAGGCCGAAAAGCAGGTAGACGAAAACCTCCAGCCCAGTAAACGGAATACCTGCCAACTTGAAATGGAGCAGGTAGGCGGGATAGAAAAAAGGCGAAACCATCACCAGACTCCGGACGATGCGCTGAAAAGGAGAAACCATAAAATCTAATTGGGGAGCTAATTGGAGGTCTTATTGGGGAGCTAATTGGGGTTGAAATTTTTTCCGTCCAATTAGTTCACCCATTAGTTCGCCCATCAGATCCCCCATTAGGAATTAGTCGGTCGGCATCTTCGGCTCCACGATTCCATAAAAACCGTCCTTGCGCTTATAGATGATGGCAAAGCGGCCGGTGTCGGCATTGTTGAACAGGAAGAAATCGTGGCCGACCAGCTCCATACGCTCGATTGCGGCCTCCTCGGACATGGGCTCGGACTTGGAGAAGCGTTTGCGCTTGAGGATCTTGGGGATCTCGAATCCTTCCTCTTTGGGCATTTCCACCTCTTTCAAACGGACGATCTTGTGATCCAGATGGTGGATCTTTGCCTTGTAGCGGTCGATCTGGGTCTTGATCTTGCTCAAGCAGGCGTCCACGGCGTTTTCCACCGACTCATCCCTGCTCTCGGAGCGGATCACGGCATGCGGGGCGTAAATGGTGAGCTCACAAACATAAGCGTCGGCGGGCTTGCGCGATTTCTCGTAACGGATTTCCACGCGGAACTCGCAAGACTCGTCTCCTAAGCGATCGGCCAAATGTTCCAGCTTTCCCACTTTGGACTGGATCATCTCCTTTTGGGCATCGCTCAATTTCAAATTTTGCGATTTGATCTTGATTTCCATAGAGTATGTTTAAAGTTTTAAGGCTGGCACCATTATCCCCAAGCCTAAGGTTAAAAGCAAGATTGGCTCGAATCATAATCAGTTAAATTAGAGTGCTGGATTTATTTTTTGTTTGTTTTTGTTTTTCTTTTTGTTTCCCGCTTGCCGCGGGGGGCGGGCACCTTTTGTCCGGTCAAAAGATGCCCGGGAAAACCCGCTGGGGAACGCGAAACCAAAACCGGCGTAATGCCGAGGGCCGACACCGCACTAGTCGCGTTCCCCAGACCCCTATTAGCCTTAATACTGCGTTGTACATCCAAGAACCTTGTGCCTGTCCGTCACGAGTCCGACTCTCTTAAGATGGTTTTTAGTAGGGCTTCGCCGATAACCCATGATTTCTCGGCACGGGGGGTCCGGGGGCGTTTACGCGAACTGCGTTGCCGGGGCAAGGCGAAACGACGGGCGGTGAGTCGTAAACCACCCGGTGATTCTTTCACCCCTTTATTGGCACACAAGAAAGGGGTGCCCGCCGTGGCGAACGGCGTCGGGAGACAATGTTGAATCGCGCGAAGTGTAGGGAGAGTGGCGACAAACTTGGGGATAATTGGGAATAAGCTGAATCAAGATCCGCATCTTAAAGGCGAGAGGGAAACAAACATAAACAAAAAAAAACCAACAACCAAAATGCCACCTTGAACAGAGCATAGAAAAGTGTTAGGCTTGGGCCAAAGATCAAACCAATAATCAAAATCCATGTTTTTCAAATTGATTGCCGACACCTTTTCGGTCTCACGCGACTCAGAGCATTTCATCCAGCTCAAAGCCCTGAAGAAGCCCAAGACCGAGGATCAAATTTGGGTTGCGCTCGAAATTGTGGGAGACGGAAAATTCGCGCGTGGCACCGCCCAAAGCATTTTGGAAACCCTTGATGCGGTTTTTTTCGACCATCTGGAACTCGGGGCCTATGAGCGCTTCGAGGCTGCGCTCAAAGAGACGAATCTCATCATAAACAATTTGAGGGAAAAACGAGGAAAGGCCTTTGGAAAGATCAACGCCATCCTCGCCGTTTTCACAGGGCAAGAATTGCATCTAACCCAATCCGGCGATGCCGAAGCCTATATGATCCGGAGCGGGAAAATTGTCACTTTGAGCGAAGGGCTTTCCAGCCGATCCGCCGATATTTTCGTAAATATCGCGAGTGGTGAATTGCGCTCGGACGACAAACTGATCTTCGCCACAGGCCGGCTTCTCAGGATCGCAACCAACTCCCAGCTGATCCAGTCGTTTGGCGATGGGGTAACCGAGGCTGTTGAATCCCTGAGGGAATTGACCATGGGAAACGAGGAGATGAACTTGGGGACGGTTTGCATCCATGCCAAAATGCAACAGAAAGCCGAGGTCGCCACTCTGGAAAAATCCGAAAATCCTTTTTTGAAAAAAGCCAAGGAGGTCCTCGAAACCGCGATGAGCTTTGTCATGGAAAAAACCGGAAGCCGGCTCAATCAGTTCAGCAAACGAAACATCCTGATCGCCTTGGCGCTGATCGTTGTCGTGCTGATCGGCAGCGTCTCATTCCTCATGAAATACCAGCGAGACAAGACCATCCGCGATGAATACAGGGCCAAGATCGACAGCCTCTACCAGGATGTGCAAATGGCCAACACCAAGGGTTATGCCAATGACAAAGTTGGGGCCAACGCGATCCTCGTGAAAATCGACACGGAGACGCGCGCCATTTTGGACGCCAATTACTTCCGCCCCGAGGCCCTCGCCCTCTTGGACAAGGTCCAAGAAGTGCGCGACGGCATCAACCACACCGACCGCCTTAAAGACTTGGCCCCCTATGTGGACCTGAAGACCAAAAAACCGGACGCCAAAGCCATTGGACTGGTGAGCCTTTCGGATAACCTTTATGCTTTCGGCTACAACACCCTGTTCGAGGTCATCTTGGATCAGGTCATGGATCCCCGGACTATCGATGACACCGAAATCGTGATCCATGCCGCGGCCATGGAAGACCAGAAAGTCATCGCCTTCCTGACCCAATCTGGCCGGGTGATGGAATATGACGAGAAAAGCCAATTCCACTTCGCCAACACCGAGGACACCAAATGGAAAGGGGGAGTCGATATCGCCGCCTATGGCAAGAACATCTACATTTTAAGCCCCGACAACAACCAGATTTACAAGTATTCCCGGCTTGGCTCCAAGTATTCTGCCGCCACGGAATATAACAGCGACGCCACTTTGAAAGATGCCATTTCGCTCTCGGTCGAAGGGGATATTTATGTGCTGAAGAAGGGCGGATCGATCACCCGCATCTACAAATCCAAGACCCAACCGTTCAAGATCGAGGATTTGGCGGTGGAACTCACCGATGCCACCCGGATCTTCACCTCGCCCGAGCTCAGCAATATCTATCTGCTTGATCCCAAGAACAAACGGGTCGTGATGATCACGAAGCCCGACAGCTACGGCACTTCCAAGTACTACGGCCAAGTGGTGTTCGACAAGCTAAGCGATGTCCAGGATTTCTATGTGGAGAAAGGGGAGAAAAAGCTCTATCTGATGACGAGCCAAGAAATCTATAGGACGGATATCTAACTATAAGTGCTTAAGGAGTAAGTGCTTTAGCCTACCTTGCGTCACGTTTGTCGTGTTCGCGCTGGATGCGCTTTTGATTTTCCACAAAAGTCTCAAGACCCATGGCCTTACGCCGTTGCTCGATGTCTTTTTCGTCTAAAATCTGGAATGGTTGCCACTGGCCCTCGGGACTTTTGAAAAACTGCGTCCCGTAAAGCTGCGGTCTTTCCTCGCTCACCGCCAACCGATCCTCAAGAAATGCGATGTTCGCCTTATCCACTTCGCCTTCTGGTTCAAGTTTCATGAGCTTGAGGCATCTTTTCTGGAATTGGGGATCGTGGTCCGCGTGTTGAGCCAAAAGCCAAGCATTCGAGGAACCTTCTTTGCCGACCCTTGAGATGGTGGGCCAGCCAATCTCCTCGATGATTTGTTTGAGCTGGTCAGTGTTCCGACGGTCAACGCCAGGATCCCATGTTTGATGTTTCGTATCGCTCAAATAACGCTCACGCGCGGACTGGTCCTCCCGAACCATCCTTTTCAATTCCTCCGTTATCATTCGAAACTTTTCCGCCTGTTTTTCCATATTTGAATAAAAAACATCAACCCACGCCTACCTTGCGTCTTCCACACTATTCTCCCTCCACCATTCTCATGCCTTTGTTCATACCCATGGCCACCTCGACCATTTTTCGCAAATCCTCGATGACCCCTTTGGTCAGGATGATTTTCCACTTTCGAGATTCCATTTTCTGAACCGTGTAGGCAATTTTGCCGTGGACGTTCGCGACCATGGTGGCGATTGCGAGGGCATTGTTTGGGCTTGAATTCGATTCAATGACCAAAGCCGATTTTTCAGGAGGGTTTCCCATAGTTTTCAGGCTAAGAACGCACCCATTATAACCTTTTTCAGGGAATCCGTGCTCCTTGCGCGATCCCCCCTTCCATTCATCCTCTTACCCATCCCGCGAAATTAGATATTTACAAATATCTAATTATATTGTAAAGTCTCTTTCAGACCTTTAGCGTAAAACCATGCCCCCAGACAAGAAATCAGAGGCGGGACAACCCCTTGGTTTAGATCCTGTGCAACTTGTGGTGGCGAGACTCCAAGATCCACTGTTGTGCCATGCGAGAATGCAAGACTCCTCCAAGTTCAATGAGGCAGACTTTAAGATTCTGGTGCAAACGATCGACTCGGTCATGAGCAAGGATTTTCTGCTGAGACACAACAATCCGATCGAAGGCGTCAAAAAGGCCCGTGAAGCCATTGTCAAACTCCTCCGTGGCAATAATGCCTTCCATACGTCCGCATTGCGCTTTTTTTCCATGAATATCCTGAGGGAACTGGAAAAAGACCTCATCGGAACCCAGGAGCCACCCACTTCAGAGGAAGCGAACCTGCCAAATCCTCCCACTGGAAAGCCAGACAGACCCCCTCGCCCCTTCCTTCCCCCGCCGATCCTCAACAAACAGAAAGAGCTCAACCAAGAGGTGTTCGACCTCATGAAAAACAAGGTGAAATATGGAGGCCTGATCCGAAAATTGACCAAACTGATCAGCCAAGGGGAAGTCCCCTTGCATACGGAAAACTACTCCACCCTTTTTTTCTATTTCTCCGAATTCACCCGTGGGAAAAAAGGGATCTTCAGGCTCTATCGGACCGAAATGGCAGAGTTCATGACCGCCTTCTCCAAAAAAATACGTTCTTCGCTAGAAGGGCTCGATGAGCAGAACGCGCTTATTTTTTTCCATGCCCTTGAACGGCTGCACAAAGACGTGGTCCCCAAGGAGTTTCTGGAGGTGCTCGCCAAAAAAATCAGTTCCCCACACTGCGTGCTTAGCAGCCTGGCCATTAGCAACGCCTTGCATTGCCTTGGACGCCTTGACTCCTCTTTGGTGCCGGAAAATTTGCTCTTGGCGATCACCGACAAAATCAGGACCCTTGAATCGATGGATCCTGAGGATATCAGCCGCGCGCTCAATGGACTCCGCGAATTGAATTCGGGCGTAGTGACCCCTGAGCTTTTGCAAGCGCTCACGGAAAAAATCGAGCAATTGACCGAGGAATTCCAGCCTCGCCAATTGGGCTATGCCTTGTATGGGCTCCATAGCCTCGACTCCACGGTGGCCCCCCGCCCCCTTTTGGAAGCCTTCGCTGAAAAAATCTGGCAATCCAAAGTGGAATTCGACGGCCAATCCGTTGGGATGATGCTGTTTGGACTCCAAGGCTTGGACTCGAGTGCGGTGCCTCGCCAGCTTCTGGAAACCATCGCTGAAAAAATCCGGGAATCGAAAGTTGATTTCAGCGGTCAATCCATCAGCAACGGCCTATACGGTCTGCAAGGCCTGGACAGCCGTGTGGTCCCCCGAACCCTCATGGAGGCGTTCGCCGAAAAAATCCGATCCATGAAATTCCGAATGATCGGTCGGGATGTCGGCAACAGCCTCTATGGCCTTCAAAGCCTGGATAACCGTGTGGTCCCCATGGACCTCATCGACGCCATAGGGGAACAGGCCACCTCGATTTTCGTTGAACTGACCAATCAGGACATCAGCAATTCGCTTTACGGGCTCTGGGGAATTTTCGGAACCGATAGCAAACGCCTGAAGCAATACCTTTTCCAAACGATCGAGACCCGAGATTTCTCTGGCATGCCCGAGGTCGACATCATGACCCTGACCCAAATTTATCATCTCTACCACAAATCGTCCCCTGCGATGCTTCGAGAACAATATGAAGCCCTGATTTCCACCCAAACAAGGCTTCCGAACCCAGCCGAGCAAAAAGGCTTCGACATCCTGAAAAAACACCTCAACGGTCACGCCATCCACGTCAACCACCTCATCGATGGCTTTGAATTGGATATCTATCTGCCTTCCAAAAAGCTGAATATTGAATTTGATGGCCGACACCACCTCTTGAAAAAGGGGCGAAACCGCCGGCGCGACGCTTATCTGAAGGCCGCCAAAGGCATCACCACGCTTCGTTTCGACGTGACCCAAGAGGGTTGGGTCGAGCGATTGAAGTCGCTGGAGATTTAAAGTGGATCGGCCCATCAAAATTAGCCAGCTTGGCCAATAAAAGATAGTATTGGGGTGATGATTTTTCGCATTCCCCGCCCCACCCTCGGCCAGCTCAAGATTTTGATCTTCCATTCCTCTTGGGCTTTCACGCTCACGGCGGGCCTGAGTTATGTGATGGGGCTTCTACGCGATCGCATCTTTGCCCATGCGTTCGGTCTTTCGAGGATTTTGGACATTTACAACGCATCGTTCGTGATTCCCGACATGGCTTTCGCGGTGGTTTTGGACGCGGCCCTGGCGGCGGCTTTCATTCCCATTTTCGCCAAACTGTATGACTTGGAAAAGGAAAGGGCCTACGCCTATGCCAGACAAATGCTGAGCTGGGGGATTATGTTCATGGGCGCGGTCGCGGTGATCCTAGGCCTTGCCCTTCCATGGCTGGCTCCCCATTTGGTGCCAGGATTCAATGCCGAGGAAACACGTCAATACATTCTCCTGACCCGAATCCTGCTCACAGGCCCTGTCCTCTTCACCCTGAGCAACACTTATGGCCGAATGCTCATCAGCCAAAAGGAATTCTTCTGGTATGGGCTTTCGCCCGCCTTTTACAATCTGGGTTTGGTGATTGGCGCCTTGTGGCTTGCCCCTTATTTCGGGATCACGGGGCTGATTGCTGGTGACCTGATCGGCATCCTCATGCATTTCGGCATCCGGTACATCCGCGTGCGAACCAAGGATAAACAATTCAAACCCAAGCCTGACCTGACTCTTTCGCCTGAAATCAAAGAGACGATGGTGCTGACCCCACCGCGTATGGCCCAACAGGCTCTGTGGCACCTGATGCTCTTGGGCTTCACGGCCATCGCCTCGGGCCTGCCTGAAGGCAGTGTGACCGCCTACCTTTACGCCCGCAATTTCCAAGGGGTTCCCGTGAGCCTCCTTGGCATTGCCATCGCGCTGGCCATGGCACCAGCCTTGGCTCACGATGCGGGCAAAGGGAACTTCGCCAAATTCAAACAGGATTTCAAACGGAATCGGATGAGATCTTTGATTTACACCACCTTGGCGGCCATCGGACTGGCTCTCGTGGCCAAACCGGCCATTTCGATCCTTTTGGGAGGAGGGAAATTCACGGGTAGCCATGTGGACTTGTTGGCCTCGGTTGTGGCCGTGTACTGCATTTCTGTACCTCTGGAAAGCCTGATGAATGCCTACCAGCAGGCTTTTTACGCGCTTAAGAACACGTGGATTCCCTCGGCTGCGGGCGTGGGCGGGATCGGGATTTCCATTATCACCGCAAAATTATTGGCGCCACTTTGGGGGCTCTATGCCATTCCGGCAGGTTTCTCGACGGGGCTGGGGGTCGAGGTGTCAGTGCTAACTATTCTTTTGCCGATTCTAATCCAAAAAAGAGAAAAGGAATTCCAAGTCTCGGCTTAAAGCTCCATCGACTTTAACGATTCTGCCTTTATGACTTGTCTCCTTTTCTCATTGTACCGATTTTATTGACTAATTTTAAATTTATTGTAAAATAAATACCTTATATAATTCGTATATCATGCAAAATCCCGACCAACCCGATAGCCACCATTTGGATCTTGCCTCTGAAACCGACATCGATTCAGCGAAAAAACAGGCTGAGTGCTACATTTCGAAACTCCAAGAATTCGACCAGCTTGGAGATGAGGCGATCCAAATCATCAAGGAACTCCGCCCCATCGGAAAATTTCTAAAATCCAAGGGCTGCGACCGCTTGGAAATCAACCTCAAGCGCGTCAAATCCATCTCGTTGGAAGCGGCCAGGGAACTTGGGGAAATTGTCTATGCGCTGATCCAGCTCAATGGATTGACCGACCTCACCCCAGAATTGGCCGCCGCACTGGCTAAACCCTGGTCCATGCTTGAGTTCGGACAACTCAAGCAGATGTCTGCCGAAGTGGTGCGGGCTCTATCCAATACCTTCTGCCTGAGACTTCTTGGAATTAAAAACCTAGATCGCGAGTTCCTCCTGAATATCGCAGGCATTCAAGGAATCTTGGAGCTTGACCATGCCAAAACCATTGATGACGACGCCATAGAACCCTTGAGGAATCTACCCTGTGCTGAAACCTACATTGGACTTGAAGAAATCGACGAAAAATTGGCGACTGGTCTCCGCAACATACGAAGAACCATCATCCTCACCAATCCAAAAAAAATCACCATGGCGGCAGCCGAAATCCTGGCGCATAACAAGGGGATCCTTATCGACAACGACATCCTGGATTCCTATTTTGACAGCTACGAATCAAACGATAAAATAAAGAGAGTGAAAGTCGAGAGTCCAGGCCTTCCCACATTGCCTGCCGAAGCCCTTGGGCAAATCCAACCCTGGATCCCCTTTTTCGAGAAAAACCCGAATTTCAAAAAAACGGTTTTGGATTCTTCCGCGGATCTGGCCTCGTATTTGCGCCAAAAGGGAATCGACCACCCCAAGGTTTTCCAGAATCTGAACGCCAAAACCGACCTCCGACCAATTTTGGAGGAAGCTTTTGCCTTGTTCGGCGAATCCACCATGGTTGAATTCAAGGATTCGTTCAGAAGTAAAACCCTGACCGAGTTTTCGGAACAGACTGAATTCATCGAAACCCACAAAGACGAGGTGATTCAGACCTTGGCCGACCAACTCTTGCGCATCCAATCGGATTTGGCCAAGAACCTTAAGAAAAAATCCAAAGGCATAACTGCGGATCGCAAAACATTCATGGAGGAAAAAATTAACGATCCAGCCCTGCCCGAGAGAGTGAAAAATCGCTTCCGCAAACAGCTAAGCGAGCTTTTAGGACAAGACACTCGAGCAGAAACCTCAAATACAGAGGACCAACTTCAAAAAATCTCGAACCTTCAGGAAAAAATCTCAAAATTTCATTTCCTGAAACCTAGGGAATGGGGCTGCAAACTCGCATCCCGAAACACAAGCGAGCTGACCTTGGGCGACGAATGCAGCGATTGCACGAGCGCCAACATCAGCGGCATGAACTTCTGGACCGTGCCCGTTTGGCTCACGGACCCGGGATTCAACTTCGTGCTCCAATACGACGAGAACGGAGACCTAGCCCATAAATTCGGAGTGGTGTGGGAAGAGACCAAAGAGGGGGAACCGATCCTGACGATCGACTCGATGGAGCTTGGAAATTCACAGAAAGGCAAGGCGGGGATGAACGAAGCGCCCAAAGATGAAGAAAAGGAACAAAAAATGGTCGATTCAGCCATCGCCTTCATTCGCGACTGGGCCAAAAGCATGGGCCTAAGGCCTGAAAATATTTATGCCGCCCAATACTCAAACACTGGAACGTCGGAATTCGAATCGTTTCCGGTCGAGAGGCTGAATGTGGCCAAGATCGGCCAGCTCGAGGCTTCGGAAAAAACGCTCAAATCGACTAATCCCGATGCCCCAGGCAAGCTCAAAGTCTATTTGCAATCTTTGAGGAACCCACAAGGGGAGCTACAAGAAGCACAAAATGAAGAAAATGCTGAAAAAAATATCGAACTGGGCGATGCCCAAAAGGATTTCGGCTTGGTCGAAAAAGCGATACAGGGTTTTATTCTGGACGGATCTGCAGACAAAGCGGATTGCGAAACGGCCAAGGCTATCCTGAAACTCGCCAAAGAAAATCCGAAAGAGGCGGCCCGCAAGATGAACATCTTCCTGGTAATGCAGGCCAAGGCCGACACCAAGGCCAAACTCTCCATCGAAGGTAAAAGGATCGACATATTCCTGAACAGCCGAGGCCATAGTATAGAAAAATACCTTTCCGCCATCCTGGGGCAGGTCTTGATCTCGAAGGGGCTTTACCAAAAAGCCTTGCTTCGGCATCTGGTGAAAAAAAAGAAAAAGTAAGGGTTCCAACCCTTACTTTGAGACCCGATTGACGACAATTATCTTTTTCGCGCCTAAGTGAATATCCGTGGCGTTCCAGTCGTGAATCGTTTCCATGATACGGCCATAGGAATAGATGAAGTTTTCGCCCCGCTTGGTGCCCACATCGTTCGTGATGAAGTTTTGGCTGTCATACCCGCGAATAACCATCATGTGGTACATGGGACCGCCGTTGGAATAGAACGGGTTTTTTAGGTCTTTGCCGGAAAATGGCGCCACAATCACGGAACCTTTGGCTAGGGCCGCCTTCATCTGGTTCACGGTCGGATTATCCACAATCTCGAAATCCGAGAAACCGAAATACGCCTGGATCATTTGGGCGGTCTGGTTCACAGAGGTGTGCTTGTAGTCGCTAAAGGTTTTATTTTCCCAATCGACCAAGCCGAGTATCTCGGTCTTGAACTGATCCTTGGTGATAGGCTTCCCAGTGGCGTAGTAAACCGCAAGTGTGCTTGAAGCCTCTTCGCACGCCTCCTGCCATGGCAATCCCCAATCGCCATCGGGCGCTTGCGGGAAGAAGGGGACATTCAAATTGATTTGGGACGGAATCTCCGGAGGAGAAACCGGCTGGGTGATCGGTTGCGAAGCTGGCTGGGGAACCTGCTCAGGGACTGATGGCGGAACCGGTTGCGGAATCGACGGTGGGACTACTTTAGGAGCCTGCTCCTTCTCTGGCTGGGGAGCCGATGGAACGATTGGGGCAGGGACTGGTTCTGGTTGTGGATTGGACGTTTGCGTTATCCCGACTTCCGTCACTGGTACCTTGCTTTTGAAATCCGCCTCGTTGGGGGTGCATGAGACCAGAAGAAACAGGCCGATGATCAACCAGGCTTTTCTCATAAAACAAATTATTTCCTTTTTCCGAACACATTGAGCAACCGCAAGAAAAGGTTGATGAAATCGAGATAAAGGCTCAAGGCGCCAAAAATTGCCAGTTTTCCCAACGAACTGTCGTCGGACATCAGGCACATGGCCTTGAGCTTCTGGTTGTCATAGGCGATAAGGCCTGAAAAGACGATAATTCCACCGTAGGTCATGATCCAATCGACCATGGGGCTTTTCAGGAAAATGTTAACAATCGAAGCCAAAATCATTCCGAACAGGGACATGATGAGGAAACCGCCCAAAGGGGCCAGGTTCCGATTTGTGAAAAAGCCATACAGGGCCAGGGCGGCAAAGATTCCGGCCGTCAGCATAAATGTGGAAACGACCGAGGCAGAGGTATAAACCATGAAAACCATGGAGAGGGTGAATCCAGTGAAAACCGAATAGACCAGAAACATCAGCGCCGCAATTGGGAGCGATATTCGCCTAATCAGAAAAGATAACGAGATGACCAGCACAAGCTCGCCGATCATGGCGATGCTCAGCAGTGACGGGTTGGTGGTGACGATCTTTTCCAGCAAACCGCTGCTCACGGTGTACCAGGCCGTCGCGCCCGAAATGCCCAAGGCCACGGCCATCCAGCCGTACACCTGCGTGAAAAAGGTGCTGACTTTTGATTGGCTTGCTGGATTAAAGATTGTGGATTCTCCGAACATAGGGATTGGGTTAGGGATTTTGCTTCGTAATTATATACCAAATTGTGTGGAAATGGTGTGATGTAGCCGTTCCCCGCCTAGGTTAGGCGGGGCGCAGGCGTTAGTCCAGCGAGCCTTAGCGAGTCGGAGGCGGTACGTTGTGTGGGATTGTGACGTTTCCGCCCTACTCAGCGTACCACCTCGGCCTACGGCCACTCCCCCTATGGGGACTCCCCCTTTCCAAATTCCGGGAAGGCACATCGGAGGCAATAGGCTGGTCGGCACGGGGTGAAATCTCTGCCCGTCGACGTACCACCTCGGCCTACGGCCACTCCTCCTAGCCTAGGAGGAGAATCATTGGAGAAAAAACGTCATCATAAAGTCTTGGCAATTCTCCTATTCCGTCTAAAATAACGAGGTGCAGCTTCCCTTTTTCAAAACCAAGGCCAAGAAAACGATCTGGACGTTCGCGCTGGTATCTTTTTTGAACGATTTCGGCGCGGACATGGTGCATTCGCTGTGGCCCATGTTCCTTACCCAGGTCTTGGGACTCGATATGGCCGTCCTCGGACTGATCGACGGAATGGGCGATGCCACGATCTCCATTTCGCAGGCGTTCTCAGGTTACTTGTCGGATCGGATCAGGCGCAGGAAAGTGTTCATCTGGACTGGCTATCTACTGAGCGCGGTTTCACGTTTCGGTTTCGCCATTGCCAAGGGTTGGCCCATGGCCCTTTTCTCGAAACTGGTCGAGCGCTCGGGAAAAATGCGAGACACCCCTCGGGATGCCATTGCCGCCGAAATTTCCGATGGCCACGATCGGGGAGGAAATTTCGGGATTCTGAGAACCATGGACGATTTCGGAGCCGTGTGCGGCGTCCTCGTCAGCATCTGGCTCGTCAAATTTCTGCCCCTGCGCACCATTTTCGTCTATGCGACTATCCCCTCGATCATCGGGGCGATCCTGGTTCTTGTTTTCATCCGCGAGCAACACAACGGCTACACCATTTACGAAGGTCTCCACTGGAAAAACCTGAACAAAAGCTTCAAGTGGTTCTTGGCTCTGAGCGCCCTTTTTTCTATCGCCTCCTTCAGCTACTCGTTTCTGCTGATCTTCGCGCAGAAATTCGGTTTCACCCTTGTCGAGATCCCCATGCTGTACCTGATCTACATGGCAGGGGCCATGGTCGCCTCGTACCCCTTGGGCCACCTCGCGGACATTTTGGGCAGGCGGATTGTGATTCTGATGGGATTCCTTTTCTGGGCGGCGACCCTCAGCATCCTCATCCTCTCGCAGGGAACGATCGCCATTGTTCTCGCCTTTCTGCTTTTCGGATTCTCCAAAGGGGCAATCGAGACCGTCCAAAGGACTTTTGTGACCGAGCTGGCGCCCCAAAGCCATGTGGCCAGCGCGCTCGGCACCTTCAAACTGGTGGTCGGGCTTTCGGCCCTGCCCGCCTCATTGATTGCCGGACTCTTGTGGGATTCAATGGGCATCTTCGCCCCATTTCATTTTTCCCTGACCCTCACAGCCATCGCCAGCATCATGCTCGTTTTCGTGGATGGCGGACTGCAAACCACAGCCCTCGCCCCCATCGCCGAGCACCCCCTATCCATTGTTCCGCCCGTGAGCGAATGATGGTGCCTTGATCATTTCTGGAAAACCGACCACTGGAAATCCACGGTGGTTTCAAGTTCGGATTTTTCAGCCAAAAGCGCCCGCTTCTCCTGGCCAAGACTCCAATAATAGGGAGTCATGCCCACCAGACTTTCGATGTCTTTTTTGGATTTCAGATGAATCTGGTAACTCACATGGCCCTCATTGATAGGCTTGCGACCAAAAGTCTCGGGCAAATTCGACGAATCTCCCTGGATCTCAAATTTCTCGTACAGCAGGGATGCCAAATCCTTGAGGTGACTGGCCCCAGGGCGGACCACGATGATTTTTCCTCCAGGCCTCAACACCCTCAAGACCTCTTTTGAATCCAAAGGCGAAAACACGGAAAAGGCGACATCGATTGACTGATCAAGATAGGGCAATCGAAAATTGTTGCCAACGCAGAATTCGATCTTTCGGCTCCTTTTGGCTGCCTTTTGGATGGCGGATTTGGAGACATCGACACCCCAGATTTGGAAACTTTTTTTGATGTTCGATTTTTCGAGAAAACTCTGTAACCTCTCTGCGTAATAACCTTCGCCACAGCCCAAATCCAGAATATTCGATGTCCGATTTCGATCGGTTGATCCCACAACGAATCTGAGAATCATTTCATTCAAACTATCTGACAGACGATCGTAGTATCCCTGACCCAAAAAATAGGTTCGGTTTTGGACCAT
>PMDG01000034.1 GCA_003154375.1 Candidatus Peregrinibacteria bacterium | reverse complement strand
GATGGCCTTAGGGAGATCCGAAAATGGCCTTGTTTGTCATGGAAGGCGTCAGGTTGCATAGGGTTTGTTTAGGATAAGGGTATTTTACCACAATCGGTCGATAAATTGTTCCGACTTTGCGCTTGGACCCCTCAAAAAATAGCCCTGAGGGGATTGTGCATGCGTAGCAAAACCCCGAGCGGGTCTCGTGGGATCAAGCAACCAACCAAAACCGAGCTTTGAGGTTGCGAACGGGCGTAGCGAAGCCTGAGCGGGTCTTGCGGGTCCCGCGAAAGGAAGTCGCGAAGCCAAGTGAACGACCGAAAAGCGAGTCCTTGAGCCGGAAAGGCCGTGAAAACCGAAGGGGTTTTCACGAATATTTTGTGGTGCCCGGGGAGAGACTCGAACTCTCACACCCGAAGGTACACGATTTTGAGTCGTGCGCGTCTACCAATTCCGCCACTCGGGCACAGCTCTAAGATTTTAAAACTTTCTTCGCCAGTTTTCAAATCTCAATTCTGCGCTCCGTGTCCTCACTGCGTTTGGCCGACTTCGCTCCGAATCGCTGTGCTCGCGAGTTTGCACTCGGGCACAGTTCATTTGCAGCGAGATTTTATGTTTTTTGGATTCCAAAGTCAACCAAGGTCTCAAGGGGCAATATAAGGCATTTTTGTCCAAGGTGGGAAATGCGATTGTTATTGATTCGATCCCCTTGAGACTTGAGACTCGCGCTTGTGACTCTTTTAGGGTGGCTTTTTCTCTCTAAAAATGGTAAAATAATAAGATTAATTGAAACTTCTATGAAAACAGAAAAGCCTTCGATGCCAGAAAAGCCTATGAAAAAAGACAAGCCGCATTCGTGGAAAAAATGGCTCATCGTCAGCATTCTTGTGCTGGTCGCCGGGGGCCTGGTTTACGCGGGCATGGGCAAGAACAAAGCCGTTCAATACGAGACGGTATTGGCCAAGCGCGCCAATCTGACGCAAGAGGTCAGTGTGACAGGCAATGTGAAAGCGGCCCAGAGCGTCGATTTGGGATTCGAGGGGTCGGGTAGGGTCGAAAAAATCAATGTGGAAGTGGGGGATACGGTGAAGGCGGGGGATGTTCTCGTGGTTTTGAACAGCGATGACCTAAAGGCGCAGTTGCGGCAGGCAAACGCAGGGGTGCAAAGCGCGCAGGCCCAGTTGTTCCAATTTCAAGCGGCATTGGAAACGCAACAATCCAGGCTTGCCGAACTCCGCGCGGGAACACGTCCCGAGGAGATCCAGCTCGCGCAGACCGCGGTCTACAATGCGCAAAAATCATGGGACGATTCAAAATCGAACTTGGATTCGGTTAAATCCAAGGCCGATGTGGATTTGACGGAGAGTTTGAACGGTGCGGTCACTGAGCTCGCGAAGGCGGCGAATGTGGGCAAGTCGGCGATCCTGACCCTGTCGGATGTCCAATTGTCCCACTTTAACGATCTCGATCAGGACAGCATCAAGCTGGCCAACGCAAAAGGAGATGCGGTGCTTGCTTTGTTGGGGGCTTCGGATGCGGGTCGTTGGATCACCAATTCGTTGGCTGGTTTGACCGGAGGGGCCTATGGCGATGCGACCGCAGCCCAGTTGGATCCGACACAGGCCAAGGTGGATCAGGCTATCCTATCCATCCTGGATGGGTTGAGAAAGACCAAAGTGGCCCTGGAAATGGTTCCGATCACATCGGTGGTGACCGCGACGGAAAAGTCCAATTTGGCTGCCGAGAAGACGAATGTGAACAACGAGATCATCAGCGTGTCCGCGAAACAGCAAGCCATCGAGGTGCAGAAGGCCATGAATCAGAATTCAATTTCCACGGCGGGGAACCAGGAAAGCGATGCCAAAAATGCCTTGGCCACTGCCAGGGATCAACTTGCGCTCCAGCAGGCGGGCAGCACCCCGGAGCAGATCAAGGGCCAAGAGGCCCAGGTTCGCCAGGCAGAGGCTAATATCAGCTCACAAAAAGCCCAGATCGCCCAGGCCGCTGCAAATGTTCAGGCCATTCAGGCCCGACTCGACAAGATGCAACTCAGGGCACCGATGGACGGCATCGTCACCCGACAGGAAACGAAGGTGGGCGAGATTGTGACTCTGAGTCCCTCCAGCGTTTCTAATGCTGTAATCGTTTCTCTGATCGCGCAGGGGCATTTTCAGATCGAGGCCAATGTGGCCGAGGTGGACATTGCCAAGATAAAAGTCGGGAACGAGAGCCGAGTCACGTTGGATGCCTACGGGAGTGCCGTGGAATTCAAGGCAACGGTCACCAAGATCGATCCCGCCGAGACCGTGATCGAGGGGGTTCCAACTTACAAAACGACCTTCGAATTCACCCAAGAGGATCCTCGCATCCGGTCCGGCATGACGGCCAATTTGGACATCGTAACGGACAAGCGCGAAAACGTGATTTCGATTCCGCAACGGGCCGTCATCGCCAATGGCAGCGATCGGACCGTTCGCATCCTCGTTATGGAGCCGAATCCCAAGGATGCCAGCGAGCAGATCGAGACGCTGAAGGAGGTGCCCGTGCAAGTGGGTATCCGTGGTGTGGATGGCAATGTCGAAATTCTCTCTGGGCTGAAGGAAGGGGACAAGGTGGTCACCTTCGTGAAATAAGGGCGTGGCATGACAATTTTTAGCCTCGATCCAAAAGGGTCAGGACTGACACGAACCATGAAAAATAAGATCGAAAAGCAAAAGACGGAAATCGGAAAGAATACTCCAGCTCTGGAGGCGAAAAAGCTATGCATGACTTACGACCTCTCGGAGAATCCAACTCCGGTGCTTTTTGATATCACATTTTCGGTGATGCCAGGCGAGTTCGTGGCCATCATGGGCCCCTCGGGATCCGGCAAATCCACCTTGCTCCATATCATGGGCTTTTTGGATTCCCACACCGGTGGTGTCTTCAAATTCAATGGCAAGAGCATGGAGGATTGCGATGAGAAGGAGATCGCACGGATCCGAAATCAGGAGATGGGGTTTGTGTTCCAGGCGTTCAACTTGCTGGCACGCACGTCCGTTTACGAAAACGTGATGTTGCCCCTCATGTATTCCGATGTGCCACAAAAGGAATGGCACGCCCGCGTGACCGAGGCTATCGAAAGCGTTGGGCTCGAGCATCGCACCGATTTCGATGTCTCTCGTCTTTCAGGGGGCGAAAAGCAACGCGTGGCCATTGCCCGTGCGCTGGTGAATAACCCCCATGTGATTTTCGCGGATGAGCCCACGGGGAACCTCGATACCAAATCAGGCCAGAAGGTCATGGAGATCCTTCAGCATCTGAACAGGGAGCATGGCATCACCATCATTTTGATCACACATGAGACGACAACGGCCGAGGTGGCCCAAAGGATTCTCCGCATCGTGGATGGCCGTATCGTGAGCGACCGGAAAGTGACGCACCACGTGGATGCGAACAAGGACTACCAGAAATAAATTTTTAAACTGCAAATTTTTAAACTGTAAAATAAATCTTAAATCCAAAACTCCAAAACAATGAAATTATTTTTTTGTTTATCAGGTTCATGAAGTTTAGTAAGTTTATTTAAAAATTTTCAGTTTAAAAATTCCCAATGAAATTAAGATTCACTCTCGAAACCGCCGTGAAAGGCCTGAAAGCGCATCGGTCGCGCTCGGCTTTGACGGTGCTCGGGATCGTGATCGGCATCACGGCAATCATTCTGGTCATGGCCATCGGCAAAGGAGCCCAAAGCCTTATTTTGAACCAGATCCAAGGCATGGGATCGCGAACCATTTCAATCGAACCGGGTCGCCAGCCCACCGGCCCCTCCGACATCTACCAGGTGTTCACCGATTCGCTCAAAGAGCGCGATGTGCAGGCGCTCAAGCTTCCCGCCAATGTGCGAGGCAATAACAAGGTGGCACCCATGGTCATCCAGAACAGTGTGCTGAGCTATGAAAATGAGACAAAGACGGCGAATGTGGTGGGCGGTTCCGAACTGTTTATGAGCATCTTGGATGTGTACCCCGCCGAAGGATCCATGTTCACCGAGGATGATATCCGCCAGCGTGCGCCCGTGGTGATTTTGGGGTCCACGGTGAAGCAGGATTTATTCGGGGATTCCGATGCCATTGGCAAGAAGGTGAAGATCAAAAATATCGCATTCCGGGTGGTGGGCGTCTATCCGCCCCGTGGCCGTGTGGTCATGTTCGATGTGGACGCCATGGTCCTGGCGCCCTATTCCACGGTGCAGAAATACCTCATGGGCATCAATTACTACAACGAGATCATGGTGGAGGCGGAAAGCGAGCAGATCGTTCCGCAAGTGGTGGAAGACATCAAATCCACCCTTCGGGAATTGCATGGCATCACCGATCCTGCAAAGGACGATTTCCATGTGGCCACCATGGCGGACGCAGTCCAGCGCGTGAGTATTATCACTGATGTGCTGACCTTGCTCCTCGTCTCTGTGGCCGCCATCTCGCTCATTGTCGGCGGTATCGGCATCATGANNATGAACATCATGCTCGTGTCTGTTACCGAACGCACCAAGGAAATCGGTTTGCGGAAGGCGCTCGGTGCCACCGAGACCGACATCATGACCCAGTTCCTGATGGAGGCTGTGCTGCTCACCTTGATAGGCGGCGGCCTCGGCATCTTGCTGGGGGGCGGCTTAGGGTGGCTCACCGCCTTCGGGTTCCGTCAGTTTATGGGCCTTCAGTGGGATTTCGTATTCCCATTCTCGGCCGCCATGCTTGGCTTGGGAGTCGCCGGAACCATCGGCCTCGTTTTCGGCCTTTACCCGGCCCGCCAAGCGTCGCAAAAGAGCCCCATCGAGGCGCTGAGATATGAATAGCAAAATACCGATTGCCGATTCCATAATTTATAACTCATAATTCTTAATTCATAATTGGTTCTGGGGTGAACATCGAGCAGTTCATATCAAAGCTTGAGTCTAGCGACGCCTACCGTAACAACGGTGAGGTGCGGAAGCTCGTGGAAGATAGCCGACAGATCCTGATCGATCTGGCCCACGGCGACGATGGCGACGCGTTCAAGGCGGAGTTGATGAAATTCAATAGCAGGCTCGACTGGGCGCTGGATCCAAAGGCGGCCTCCGAAGCCAGGAAGGCGGAGCTCGTCGAAAAAATGGGTCTCGAAAAGCAGTACCCCGAACGAATCAATACTCTAAAAATCTATTCCTTTCTGCCTGGGCTGATGGAAGGCGCCAGCAAGAGCGGTGCCCCGGTTCCCACATATGAGGAGGTGATAAAAACGTTCACCACTGAGATGCTCGAAATCGCCGACACGTTCCAAGAGCCGACCCTGCTCCTAATGCCCGAGACCTCTTTGGCGGAAAAGGTGTTCTGTATCGATAATCAAAAAACGATTGATGACCAACGGGATACTTATGTGAGCGAAATATTCCCCAAGACAGACGAGGGCGGAGCTGTAACCGCTGGCTGGCGCGCCGTGATCGTGGATGGCGCGAAGGAGATGGAAATGAAGCTATGGGACAGTGGAACGCTCGAGCTTGAGAATCGTCTAGACAATCGCAGGGTCACCCGAAAACCCGGTGAAAAGGGCATGGATCGCAATGCCTACGCCATGCTCATGATGGAATCCATTAAAAATGGAGGACGGCCGATCGACAAAGATTCTTTTACCCTATTGGACGACGATCCCGCCCTATCGGATACTCGTATGCCAGACGGGCGCTGGAACCACGTCATGCAGGGGGTGGTCTTCTCTTCATCCCCACTAGACACTGAAGAGCCCAATGCCCGCTTCCGCTCCTCCGTGGGCGGTGATGTGGTGCTGAATGCCATGGAAGTCTCGGAAACCTCCGAAACCATTGAAAAATTCAATCTCGCAGAGCAGTACATCAAACGGCTTCAGACTCTCGACACCTTCGATTTTTTCGATAGCGAAACCCATGATAGTTTCGTCATCAAAGGGATCGATGGTAAGAAATACCCTGTGCCGAACATCGACGAGATCAGGGCACGGCTCACGCCGAAGAAATTGAAACTGATCGAGAAACGCATCAAAAATCCCATGCTCCTGATTGTGCCTTTTGCCATGCCGCTCAAAACCATCGCGGAGAAGGCGGGACAAAAGAAAGGCAAGCTCGACCNNGGACAAGGACGGGAAAGACAAGGAACAGCTGGTTTATTTTCCCGAAAAGTACAACAAGGTCGACCCTGGCGGTTTCAGCAAGTCCGAAATCCTCGAAGCGGAGGGTAGCCTCAATAGCTTCCCCGGCTGGCAGGTTGTTGTCGTGGAAGGGGCGAGTAGAGTTCCCAAAAATACACTGGGCAAATCCGCCATAAAACTTAAGTCCGAGTTCGATGGCGCAGGCCTCTCGGGCCTCACCACCGAGGATTGGCNNCGCCGCGGGCCTTTCGGGCCTCACCACCGAGGATTGGCTGATGCTCCACGCCGAAGGTGTCCGCATCGGTGTTCCTTTTGACGACTGTAAGAAAAATAGTGTCGACTTGTTGCTCGCCTCATATCTGAAAAAGTATGGCGGGACACCGAGCGCCTATTGGAATAGTGAAAATGAAAGTCTTAGGGCGGAACTGTTTGTGGGTTTTTCGGATGAAGCCATAGATAACACTGGAGCCCGCCGCGCAGTACGTCTTTGATTCGGCCCCGAAACCCCGTAGGCGAGGATCTCCATCTTCGCCGGCGCGATTAGGAAATCGCGCCTACGGGGTTTTTTGAATTTGACCCCCATCGGTTCAACCGTTACAATCGCATGCAGGAAAACGTCATATTCTCAGGACACGTTTTTGGATCGCGTTCGGCCAGGAAGCGAAGCCCCGACTGAGAGCCTTCGCACGCACGCCCCAAACACACCACCTCGGAAATGTTTTCCAACATCGCCAAAAGAGTTCCCGAATTTTCGGGAGAAGCGGGGTGGAACCGCCCTTCGGATCAGCCGAGGAGTCCCCGATAGGAATACTCCTATCGGAATTTTTAAACTGTAAATTTTATAAACTGCAAAATAAATCTTAATTTTTAATGTTTAAACATTTGGATTTAAAAATTATTTAAAAATTTTCAGTTTTTCAGTTTTAAAATTCCTACTCATTAATATCAACTAACGCAAAACAATGGATAAGCATCAAATTACCCTCGACCAAAAACGCCACAGCCTTTCGCACATTCTGGCGGAGGCCGTGCTCGAGATGTTCCCGGATGCCAAGCTCGGCATCGGCCCCACCATCGACAATGGTTTTTATTACGATTTCGAGCTCCCCCGAACCCTCATCCCCGAGGATCTGCCGATCCTTGAAAAGAAGATGAAGCAATTCATTCGCCAGAACCAGACATTCGAGCACCACACCGAGCCGGCCGACAAGGCGATCGAATTTTATCATGCCGCCAAACAGCCCTTCAAGGCTGAGCTGATCTCGGATCTAAAAACCAAGGGCGAGACCGAAGTCGGATTTTACAAGAGTGGCAAATTTGTCGATCTGTGCAAAGGGCCTCATGTGGATTCCACCAGCCAGATCCAGGAAAACGCGTTCAAATTGGACCGCATCGCGGGCGCCTATTGGCGTGGGGATGAACATCGCCCCATGCTCCAGCGCATCTACGGTCTCGCCTTCGACACGCGCGAGGAATTGGATAAATACCTCGAACTTCGCAAAGAGGCCGAGCGCCGCGACCATCGGAAACTGGGCAAGGAATTGGATCTGTTCTCTTTCTCCGATAATGTCGGACCTGGGCTCCCGTTGTGGCATCCCAAGGGAACGATCTTGGTCGAGGAATTGGAGAGATTGGCTAAAGAGGAGGAGTTCAAGGCCGGCTACGTCCGCGTCCGCACGCCTCATATTACCAAGGGCAAATTGTACGAGCTTTCCGGGCACCTTTCGCATTACAAAGCGAGCATGTTCCCGCCCATGAAATTGGATGGGGAGAAAGAGGAATATTACGTGAAGCCCATGAACTGCCCGCACCATCACATGATCTATTCGGCCAGCCCGAAGAGTTACCGCGATCTGCCCCTCCGCTACGCCGAGTACGGCACGTGCTACCGGTTCGAGGATTCCGGCGCCTTGTTCGGCCTCATGCGCGTGCGCAGCATGCAGATGAACGATGCCCATATGTACTGCACCGAGGACCAGTTCGAGCAGGAATTCATCGGCGTTACCCAGATGTACCTGCGTTACTTCAAACTGTTCGGCATCGATAAGTACGTCATGCGCCTCTCGCTCCACGATCCCAAGGAGCTGGGTAAAAAATACATCGACGAGCCCGTGTTGTGGAAACATACGGAGGAAATGGTTCGTCGCGCCATGAAGAAAGCCAAAGTGAACACGGTCGAGGTTCCGAACGAGGCCGCCTTCTACGGTCCCAAGATCGACATC
This sequence comes from Candidatus Peregrinibacteria bacterium, assembly GCA_003154375.1. GTDB lineage: Bacteria > Patescibacteriota > Gracilibacteria > UM-FILTER-43-11 > UM-FILTER-43-11 > FEN-1329. The sequence goes on along the minus strand of PMDG01000034.1, from coordinate 5,727 downwards.
GAGGTGTTCAGCTCCATCGGTCGCGAGTTCACGCTGGCCACGAACCAGGTCGACTTCGCGGTTCCGAAACGCATGAACTTGGTGTACACCGATGAAAAAGGCCAGGAAAAGCATCCGCTCGTAATCCATCGCGCCCCGCTGGGCACGCATGAGCGTTTCATCGGATTCCTCATCGAGCATTTCGGCGGCGCGTTCCCCACATGGCTTGCCCCAGTGCAAGTCGCCATCCTGCCCGTGGCCGAGGTGCACGAGAAGTACGCCGAAGAGGTCCGAAAAATGTTGTTTGAACAAAATATTCGCGTCGAGCTTTACAAGGCGACTGACTCCCTCGGCAAACGCATCCGCCATGCCGAAATGCAAAAAATTCCGCACGTGCTGGTGCTGGGCGATACCGAGAAAAAGGCCAAGTCCGTCACCGTGCGCGACCGCAAGACCAAGGAGCAGAAGACCCTCAAGCTCGCGAGCTTTGTCAAAAAGGTGGTCGAGGAGGTCACCGAACGAACGCTCAACTAGTTTTCAGACACACAAAAAGCCCCCCTTTGTCATTCCCGCGCATCAAAAACCCCCACCTAGATCCTGAAACAAGTTCAGGATGACAGTGGGTGGGGGTTTTGAAATTGAATCAGGCGGCACTCTTTCTGTCGGCTTCAGCCTTCTTTTTTGCCTCGGCCCTCGCCAAGGCGGCAAGCCTGGCCTCCTCGGCTCGCTGGATCAAATGGTGAAGCTCCTTGGCCATCGTATCGATGCGATGGGGTTGATCGAAATCCCATTGAACCAGTTGTTCAATGGATTTGGGGGTCCTTTGGTTCACGTCATCGCCCAATACGGGATGGATAATGTCCAATGACCTTCGAATGAAGACCTCAAGGTCCTGGTTGGTCAGGTTTGGATCGATCCTTTCGGGGTTGTTTGTGGAAAATGCAGTAAGGACCCGGTTGATGATTTTGTATTCCTTGTTCTCTCGGATCATTTTCCTCAAGGCCTGATCCTTTTCTTGGATGGGGCTCAGTTTTTTGGCCTCAACGGGTTTGGCCACAAGTTTAGGTTGGGGCCTCTGAGCCGGCTTTTTGGCCTGAGGTTTTTCGGGTTGCGGCTTGGGCGCATTCATAACCCTTTTGATCTTCTTGCGGGATTCAGTGCCATGGGTGGTCGGGGCGTTTGCTGTCTCTTTCCCTTTGAAAATATTTTTTACAATCTTGAATATGCGAATCGCCTCTTTGGCCACTTGGTTTTTGGGGTCAACGGGCTCATATTCATCCTTTTCGTTAACTTTGATTATTTCGTCTTCCTGCAAAGCCACCATGATTTCAATGGCCTCAGGCATGTTTTTGGCTTTTTTTAGGTCCGCCACAGGGTCGGAGAGCTTTTTGGCTTCGGCAGGTCCGGCAACAAGTTTGGCCGGTGCTACGGGAGCCGAAATAAGAGGCTCATCGATGTTCTCTGGGAACTTTGGAGCGACCATAGATTTGGGGTTTATGAAATAATAGTTTTGAAAGACTATTATAACATAAAACTATATAATTTGCAAACATAGGGAGTTAACAAAATAAAATGGCTTTGGTTAGCCAATAAGGTCTAATGACAGCCGTTTCTTGGCACCATTTTCAGTTCAGCGGCCAAAACAGGTCCATCATGGCCTGGATGGTGGCGGGTGGAGCGCGCCTTTCAAGGTTAGGCCAAGGTTTTGGCTGTCGGGGGCAACAAGTTTCAGGCGAACCGCGGAAGTCGAAATATGGTGCTAGTTCTTCATTTCGATTATCCGAGCAATGGCCTTTTTGAAGTCGTTGATCAGGCACCGTTCCAATTTTTCGATTTCTTTTATCGCGGGATAATAGAGTTCCCTATTACCCTCTTTGACCTTTTTCAAAATATTGTGCTTAACCAAGACATCCATGATTCCCTTGGCCTGCGGAACGGTTTCTACTTCACCCAGATAAGAGCGGGTGTCGAGGATATCATTGATGGGGAGGAGATCATCATCTTCGTCCTTAGCGTCATCAAAATCCTCAATCATATAAACAAGTTTGGCGAATCTGGCCGAAAGCTTAGCCTGCCGTTCGAAGAACGACAGTTGCATTTCGTCGCCATCGTCTGAAAGATTGTTGGGGGTGTCCATGGGTTTGGGGACTTAGAAAATAGGATTGGATTGAGTGAATATTATAACATAAATAATAATTTTGGCAAGTAAAAATGAATAAAGTTAAAATTATGGCTTAAAAAGCCGTTTAAACGACTAATGGTCAATATTTTGAACCGTATTTATGCTTAAAGGTCAAAAATAGGCTCAACCATGGCTTTAATGGGGAAAAGGGTTCGCCTAACCAAGGCCAGATCAGCGCTTGAGAATTGAAACCTATTTTTTTTTGGGATAGGGGTTTATCGCATCATCTTCGATCGAATTGGGTTCGTCAGAATCTTTCCCATGGCGTAGGGTGCGCCAATCCCTATAATTCAAACCTTTTTCGTCATATTCCCTCTTTCTTCGTTTCAGTTCTCGCATGGCGGCTTGGATGAAGCTCGGTGGGCTGTCTATTCCTAGAATATAGTCTTTTTCTGCCACAGTTGGCTTCCCGTGTAGTGAAATCACATTCGATACGGTAACCTTCGGGAATCCTGTTGCCTCGTCCACGCCGACCCCGATTTGATAGACAAATGTTGTGTCCTTTGCCACCTCCATAAACCCATCGATCATTCTGTGGCGTATCTTGTTGGCAAGAACAAGGTCTCTGATGCGCTTATTGGCGGCTAGCGCAAGCTCTTCGGTTCCGGCAACGGTAGGAACAAACTCTTCATTGTCGTTTAAGGTAAGATACCCCTTTTTAACAAATAGTTTGGCCATGTCACGAACCCCAGGATGTCCATCTTTGTGCTTGGGCTTTAGCACGATCCTTGAGGCAATTGAAACTTTTTGTGTCAATAAACTGGCTTCGTTTTTGATTTGTTCAATGTGCTCAATCATCCGTTTGGCGTATTCAGCTCTCACAGATTCGGCCTTTTTTTCATCTGATTGTTTGAGTTCCTTGAAGAACTCTTTGAATGCGCGAGGGTCGGCATAAGTGCTTCCATCCAACAAGGTGATGGACAGAGGGGCGGGTTTTGATGGTGTCGCCCCAATCGGTCCTTCGATTGCGCCCTTGGTCTGTTTGTGGATATCGATCACATCTGCCTTGGGCGCTTTGGTTTCCCTTTTTGCTCTTTCTGCCTTTTTGATGCGGACGATTGCATTTCTATATTCAATTACGGCAGGATGATTTTCAGGACTATGGGACTTGACCATTTTTTCCCCTCGGGCAACCAGCACATGGCTCAGAGAGGGGTCCTTGGCTTCCAAGACCTCCATGATTTTGACAGCCTCATCTATGGTCGTAGCCTTTTGAAGGTCGATTAGAGAGGCTCCAGCTTCTTTTGCTTTTCCACTTACATGAGGTTCTAGTGCTGGTGTTTGTGGATTAACTGCGGTTTTGGCCCCAATTGTCTTCTTTGCCTGCTCACATGCGTCGAAGATATTTACCTCGGATGTTTTGAGTGCGTTGCCATTTTTTTCAGCCTCCCAAATTCGGGTCATGGCTTTTCGGAAGGCCGAGATGAAGGCCGCTCCCAATTCTGGGTTCTTTCCGGTTTTTTGGTAAAATCCATCTCCGTTCTTTCTCAGGATTCCCGCCTCCACGGGAGCTCTCATGATCACATTGGCCTGTTCTTTGGTTTTTGTTTTATCAAGTTCGGCCAATTGGGTGATTAGGTTCTTCTCGCCTTCGCTTTTCTTCGGTTCGGGAGGCGATACTCGGGAGGGTGGGGTGTTTTCTCTAGCAAGAGTGCTTGTCGCCTGCTTGCGGGTGTCGAGGATTTCAGCTTCGGCTGTCTTGGGTTCTTTTTCCATTTTTTTCGTTTTCTTGAACCGTTCGATTGCATTTATAAATTCGGCTACAGCAGGATGATTGTCAGGTTTATAGAATTTGACCCTTTTTTTCCCTCGGGGAAGCAACACATGGCTCAAGGTGGGATCCTTGGTTTCAAGTTCATCCATGATCCCAAGGGCTTCGTCGATGGACTTGGCCATTTGCAACTCAGCCAAGAGGTCCTTGACCTTTTTTGTACCTCCAGCTTCTGTTGGTTTTTGGTTCGTATCTGGAGTCGAGTCTTTTATTGTGGGGAAATGTAGCAATTTGTCGGTCATAGAATTTTGAAAAAATCTTAGAAATTACTATAGCATAAAATTTCTCGATATCAGAGGCGAGTCGCCGAATGTGTTCCTCAGAAATGACAACAGAATTGGCTGAAGGCCGTTTAGATCTCGGCAAAGCTCAGTTCAGAGGCCAAAACAGGTCCATCATGGCCTTGGTAGAGGCGAAAAGTTCTCGCTGTTCGAAATCGTAGATTTTCAGGTATTCGTGCCGGTCCGCAGAGACGCCAATGGCATCCAGTCCCAGGTGGCGGGCCATGAAAACGGCTCGGGGCAGATGGAAGTTTTGGGTCACGATGACAAGCGATTTGCTCCCCTTGGCGGCGTTTTGGACAGAGGCCAGCGTGTTGAGCCCTTCGGGGTCTTGTTTTAGAGCCTCGGGTTTCACCCCTTTTTCCTTCGCGTAGTCCGCCATTTTTTCCACCTCAAGGGGGGATCCGCTCATCAGCAAGGTCTTGGCTTTTCCAGAGTTGTAGAGGTCGATGGCCGTATCAACTCGGTCTTGGAGGATATCGGAAAGCCGGGAGGGATAGGCGGCTGCGCCCAGAACCAATGCGGTGTCGCGGGCTGGAAGGTTCGAAACCGTGGAATAGAGATAGGGCAGGGTCGTTTGTCGCATGAAAAGGCTGGCCGCAAAAGGGAACATCAAAACCATCGCCGCAAGGGCACTCAAAGTCACAAAGCCCTTTTTGCAGAGGGAAAGCTTCATGCGGGTGGTTCTGATTAATGTTTGCTCTCAACGTCTTCGTTCACTCGGCTCCCAGTAGCTTGGTGTTGCCCTTGGTATTTGCCCCGGTAGGGGTTCTCGGCATCTTGGTCCAGTTGTGCGAACACCAGTTGGCAGATCCGCCGTCCTGCGGTGAGTTGGATGGGCAGGCTGTTGGCATTGTAGATTTCAAGCGTTATTTTTCCTTCGAAACCAGGATCCACCCACCCCGCGTTCTGGATGAACAGACCGAGGCGACCGATGGAGCTACGGCCTTCCACAAAGGCGGTCATGTCATTGGGGAGTTTGATGAATTCCTGGGTGGTCGCCAAAATGAACGATTTGGGCGGGATCACGATTTCGTCTTGGACGAGTTCGCGGTAGTGGATCTTGGAATCCAGGCTCAGCGAGGTCATTTTCGTCTCTTCGAGCACCAAAAAATGGTTGCCTAGTCTCATGTCGACGGAGGCTGGCTGGATCTGGTGGGGCTCCAGCGGTTCCACCGTGATTTTTTTCTCAGCGATGAGCCGTTTGATGGTTTTGTCGGAAAGAATCATAAATAATTTGGCAATTTTTCATTTTACATTTTTCATTTCCTCTTCTATCCAAATCAAGAGGCTATTCCGCAAATGTAAAATGTAAATTGTAAAATGTTAAATGTCAGAGAAGGTCCTTGATGTCCCGATCCGGCAAGTAAAGGATGATAACGCCAATCATGATTCCGATCACATTGCTCAAAATCGGATGGTTTCTCATAAAAAACATATCGAGCAGGTTCCAGATCCCTCGCCAAATGAGCACCACGCAGGTGACCACCATGATCATGGAGAAAAAGGTCTTG
>PMDG01000087.1 GCA_003154375.1 Candidatus Peregrinibacteria bacterium | reverse complement strand
TGGCTTTGTTGAAAAATCTGATCCGTGGATTGTTTGGGTTTCCCCATCTCGGGAAGACGATTTCATGGGAGGGATTAAAAAATTAAAGATAAAAATTGGATTGGCTGCCCAAAAGGGGCACCAACTCATTCTAACGATTATTCAAATCGGTGTCTAATGGTCTTAACCCCCCCACTCGGTCGTGGGCTATTTGATCAGATTCAAAAACTCTTCTCGGGTGTTCAGATTTTTGATGAACAATCCCGTGAAAGAAGAGGTTGAGATAGTGCAATTCTGCTTCTCGACGCCTCNNATGCACAGATGCTCGGCCTTGATCACGACTCCGACCCCTTTGGGCTTGAGAAGATCATTGAGGGTGTCGGCGATCTGCTTGGTGAGTCGCTCCTGGTTCTGGAGACGGCGCGAGAAGATTTCGACCAGGCGTGGCAATTTTGAGAGCCCCAAAATTTTGTCATTCGGGATATAGCCGATATAAACCCTCCCGAAAAACGACATCATGTGATGTTCGCACGTTGAATAGAAATCGATGTCTTTGGCGATCAGCATCTCGTTGTATCCCTCATTCTGAAAAACGGTGATCAGCTTGGAAGGATCTTCCTGGTAACCGCCAAATAGCTTTTTGTAGCTTTTGGCCACACGGGCGGGGGTGTCGAGCAAACCCTCTCGTTTGGGGTCTTCGCCCAAGGCGGAGAGAAGATCTCGCACGCTTTTTTCGATTTTCTGGGTATCCATATTATTGTCCGTTATAAGTGGCGAAAGAGGTGGCGGTCTCCCAAACCCGGATCTCGGCAAGCTGGGGGATCTTTTTCTGGAGACGACCCCAGATCCAGACGCAGATATTCTCGGCCGAGGGTTGGTCGATCACCTCATTGAGATTGTGATGGTCCAAATGTTCCAAAACCTGCGCTTCGACGACGTCTTTGATCTTATGAAAATCCATGACGAGCCCGTTTTTCTGGATGGGGCCTTCTACCGTGACGCGCAAGCGGTAGGTGTGCCCGTGCAGACGTTCGCATTTCCCTTTGTATTCCTTGAGGAAATGGGCCGAATCGAAGGTGAATTCCTTGGAGATGCGCATGGGAATGGAAAAAGTGGACTGATTATAGGTAACTTTGCCCTTCACGTCTTCTTGACATATTATATATAAAATGTTATAATTATAATATAATCATCCTACACATATGAAACCTTCACCGAAAATCAAACCTTTGGAGGAACTGGAGGAACCGGTCCTAACAGACAAAATGCGTGAAACACTGGTTTCCATGAACGTCGATCAGCTCAATTTGGTGATAGGCCTTCTTGGAAAATTTGGCATAGAGGGGGTCGGCATAGAAGAACTGATCGATATTCGGGAGGAAATCAGGGAGCTGATCAGGATGAAAGAGGGCAATGGGGAGGTTGTGGGCAAAATTGGCCCCCGCAAACCCGATGAGACAGTCACAGACTTGGGTAAAAACGCAAAAACCTTTGATCTTGACCGAAAAAGGATCAAAAAAGCACTTTTGAAAAAAAATAGGCCTGAAGATGTTGAGAAAGATGTGGATTTGGAGGAGATGCAGGAAATCGCATCACGATTCAAAAGGGCGGGTAACGAAAAATAATCTCTCGTCCTATAGTAATCAAATAACTCAATCCAATTATGGGCGTTATCCGAATCAACCCAGACGGCGAGATCGAGAAGCCGTTCGACAAACCCGATGAAAAACAGGATCCAAACTCCGAGGAGAAGTATCGTAGGGAAATAGAGCGCTACCGCAGGGAAGTACCCGAACTTCAGATCGTCGAAATCCCTCAAACTTCCGAGAAGGACACCGACACACCTCCCCCTTGGGTCATCCAAGGAATTTTGGATAATCTCGGTGTGGGCATTGAAAAGAAGGAGGATGAGGAGGACCAAAAGAAGGAATGGCCTGTTTAAAAAGAACCCTCTAATGTGAATCCGATCTGGGACAGGGGTTTGCAACGCCATTTTGCAGGCCTCTTTTCGTTATGTGTCCTCTCGCCAAAAGGCTTGGGGTTGATCTATTTTAGAAAATTCTGATACCATAGGCCTCCTCCTAATTAAAAAACCATGAACAATAAAGAACGTTTCGGTTACGAGGATGCGGCCCAAGCGAGCGATTTTATCGCCGAATTGGTCGATGAGGCCGGCTACGACCCAAGCCAAATCCGAGATGGCCTGATTTTGGGATCTGGACTTGGGAATTTCCCCGAGACCCACATGGAAAGCGATGCGCTTCGAATTGGATTCGATGACATTTACCGCTTTGTGCTTGGGATCAACGAGCCTCCGGATTCCATCCCCGGCCATGCACGAAAACTGATCATCGGGGCATTGAAGGACGACCCGAACGGTGGCTTGGTGATCGCCCAGAGCGGACGCGAGCACCCCTACGAGGGCATCCCGACCAAGCGTTCGGTGTTTTGGATCCGTGTCATGCAACTCTTGGGCGTCAAAACCCTCATCGGCTCCACGGCCACGGGCATCCTGACCCCGAAGACCTTGCGACCCCCGGCATTGATGGTCGTTCATTCGGACAAGGATCTTGTGAACGACAATCCGCTGATCGGAAAAAATGAGGAGGAATTCGGTCCACGCTTTCCCCACAAGTCCGATTTGTACCCCCAAAAAACCCGCAATATCATCAAGTCGGCGATCAGGAGCATTGGAGACGAGGACATCCCCGAGGGGGCTTACGTCCGCATCATGGGTCCTTCCTACGAAAGTCCCGAGGACACCTATGGCCTAGAGGCAATAGTTCGTGACATCTGGGACAGGGGCGAAATGCAAAAAGGGGAAAGCAGGTTCAATGGGGAGCCTGTGGGTGTGGTGGGAATGTCCACCGTCTATGAACAAATCACGGCCCAGCATGCGACCCAATCCCAAAAACACCCGGCTTTTCGCGATGGAAGGGCTGTTTTTGCGGTTGCGACCGATTACGCGGGTTCCGTTTGCGAAGAAGGCTTCTCGGGTAACGTCAGCCATGAAGAGGTGAAGGAAATGGCCGCCAAGGTCGAGGATCGCCTAGGCAAAATCATCAAAGAGACGATGTTGCAGATTCGTCTATGGGTTTCAGAAACCCAAAAGGGCAAATAGATCCTTTACCCTTGGGTCATTTTCTCAAATGATTCCATGATTTGCTTGGTCATTGGCCCAGGTTTTCCTGAACCGACCTTGTGGCCATCGATTTCGGCGACGGGAATGATTCCGCCTGAGGTTTGGGTGATGAAAATTTCGTCCGCACGGAGAAATTCCTTGTATTTGGTGCTGCCAAAATGGCATTTGCCGGCAAGCTCAATAACCGTATCGCGGGTGATTCCGTATAGGATGTCTTTGTTCGTGGTGTAAAGATGCCCACCATCCACCCAAAAAATGTTGGAATAGGCGCACTCACGCACATAGGATTTGGGGTCGACCAGCAGGGCCTCGACCGCTCCGCAACGCTTGGCGTGCTGTTTCGCCAGATAGCAAAAGGTGTCAGTCAGGATTTTGGCCCTTGGGGTATTCCGTTTGCCCAGATAAGTGACTAGGGAGATTCCATTCTTATAATAGGCAGGCGGTTTTGGCTGATGCTTCTCGACGGTCACAATCAGATCTTTTCGGGTGAGGATCACGCGGATCTTGGCTTCCTTATAGGGATCTTTCTCGAGGGCCTCGACCACAGCTTGGTAGGTCTTTTTGAAATTCCAGACTGGTTTCATTCCTATGACATCCGCGGAAACGTAAAGCCTCGCCAAATGGTCGTTGAGACGGAAAACCTTGTGATTGTAGGTCCGAATCGTCTCGAAAACCGAAAAGCCGTACAAAAAGGCATCACTCATCACAGGGATGCAGGCATGCTTCTCGTCGGAGATTTTGCCATTGATGCTGACAATCATCGATTGGATTGTATCAGAAAAGGGGGTGTTATTCCAGCGGTGTGGTAAACTCGGGAACGAAATAATTTCATGGAAAAAATCCCCCCGAAACGCAGGCACCTCATCCAAACGAGTTTGGTCGATTGGTTCACCCGAAACCAACGTGATCTTCCGTGGCGGAAACTCTACGACCCCTACCAGGTCTGGATCTCGGAAATCATGCTTCAGCAGACCCAAGTGAAAACCGCACTCCCCTACTATGACCGGTGGATGAAGGCGCTTCCCGATATCGAATCCGTGGCGAATGCCAGCGAGGACAAAATCCTGAAGCTTTGGGAAGGACTGGGCTACTATTCTCGCGCCCGGAATCTCCAAAAAGCGGCCAAAATGATTATGGAAAGGCATGGTGGTCTTTTCCCAAACAAATTCGAGGATATCTTGGAACTCCCCGGTATCGGCCGATATTCCGCGGGTGCCATCGCGAGTATTGGATTCAATCAAAATTTCCCCGTGGTCGATGGCAATGTGATTCGGGTCCTAGCCCGGCTTTTCGCATTCGAGGACAACACGCGTCTTCCCAAAAACGTGGAACGCTTCTGGAAGTGGGCCGAAGAGCTGATCCCCGAGGGCCAAGCCCGCTTTTTCAATCAGGGAATGATGGAGCTAGGGGCGCTCATCTGTTCGCCCAAAAGCCCAAAATGTGAATCATGCCCATGGCAATCATTGTGCGTGGCCAAGAAAAAGGACCTGGAATTGCATCTGCCCAACCGAGGTGAAAGCCAAAAGCTGATCTCGATTCGGGTGACCTGCGCCGTCATTCGCCACAAAGGCAAAATCTTCATCCAAAAACGCCCGAACCATGGTTTAATGGGCGGACTATGGGAATTCCCGGGAGGAAAGGCCGAAAGCGGCGAATCCGAACTCAAAGCCATACATCGCGAAATTGGCGAAGAGCTTGGCGTAACTTTAAAAAATGTGAAAAAGATCGATCGGATCAAACATGGTTACACCAAATTCGATGTGGACCTTCATTGTTTCTCGGCTGAGTTAGCCTCGGGAACCCTAAAGCTGACCGCTGCCACCGAAGGAAAATGGGTCTCACCAAAAGCATTGGGCAAATTCGCCTTCCCTGCCGCTGATCGGAAGTTGATCAAAAAATTGGGAAACTTATAAATTCACATAATCCTTGGGCTGGAGCTGATTATCGGTAGGGATGTCATTGAACTTGCATGTCTTGCAGGTGGTTTCCATGTTGTACCATTTATCCCAATAGTTGGGGATCTTCACTTGCGCATAGGCGTGACCAGGAATAAAAACCAGCCGAACATCGTTGCCAATCGCCTCCTCAAAGGCCGAGACCAGCACCGCCATGTCCTCGCAATCCGCCCCACCAGTTTTCAAAACAACCAAAGGGTTCTCAAGCTCGTCATGGAACTGGGGATCGGGAACGTAGGTGATCTGGTCGCGCACAAAATAGAAAAGGGCCTTAGACTGGCAGACATTATCGCCCGACTTGCAGGCGTTGGAGGCGATGAAATTGGCGATTTGCTTAATCGGCTTTTCGGTCTCGCTCAGGACCTTAGCCACCTGATCGGGGCTATGGGATCCGAAAGCCTGGCCTGAATCGTTTGGCAAAAAGGACCGCACATCGGCCAAGGTAACCTTCATATCAGGCTCAGGATGGATCAGATAGGTGTAACCCTCAAGCGACAAGAGCACGAGACAGATGATCAGAAAGAACGCCAAAAAACGGACAAACGTGGAACGCCCCTGTGGGGCAAGGGTTTCATCGAAATCTTCCAGTTCATCCAATTCCTCAATTTCCTGTTCGGATTTACGTTTCATGTCCAAATTATACCCTGTTCAGGTAGTCGATGCCCATAGCGGCGATTGAGCTGACTTGCCAAGCCTTTCGGATCAAGTAAGATGGTCTAGCAAAAATGGCCCTCAAATACGTCATCCAAACCTACGGCTGCCAGATGAACACGTCCGACTCCGAGCGGATCGTGACCGTGCTCGAAAAAATGGGCTATAAGCCGTGCGAGGAATTCAAGGACGCGGATTTAATCATCCTGAACACCTGCTCTGTGAAACAGAAGTCGGAGGATCGGATCTACGGTTTCGGGAAGCAATTCAGGGAATTAAAGGAGAAAAATCCAAAATTGGCCGTGGGCATCACCGGTTGTGTGATTCGCAAGGCATCCGGCCTTCGCCACGAATGCGAGGAAGAGATATTCAGGACAATGGAAACCGTGGACTTTTGCTTTCGCATCAAGGATCTAATGATGCTCCCTGATATGCTTCGAAAACTGCACCCAGTAAAAGGTGCCGAGAATGTGAAGGATCTTTTGAGCTATTTCCACATTGATCCGACCATCGGCAACATCGCGCAGGTCTTCATTCCCATTGGCAGCGGGTGCAACAACTTCTGCGCCTATTGCATCGTGCCCTATGCCCGTGGCCGTGAGGAAAGCCGCTCGATGGCCGAGATTTTGGACGAGGTGAAAAAGGCCGCCAAACGTGGCGCCAAGGAAATCAACTTGGTGGGCCAAAACGTGAACACCTACAAACCGTCCGACGAGGATCCAAAATCCAAGGAATCGCCATTCGCCCAATTGCTTCGCAAAATCGATGCCGTGAAAGGCGTGGACCGTCTCCGCTTCTACACCGTGCACCCCAAGGACATGACGGACGACATCATCAATCTGTACGGCACTCTTCGGACCATGACGCCTCATCTGCACCTTCCTGTTCAGTCGGGATCGAATTCGGTGCTCAAACGCATGAACCGCCTGTACACGGTGGAGCGATTCAAGGAATTGGTGGCAAAAATGCGGAAACGCTTACCCCACATGTCCATTAGCACCGACATTATTGTTGGTTTCTGCGGCGAGACCGAGGAGGAGTTCATGGAATCGTACAACTTGATCCAAGACTTAAAAATAGACCTTGTTTACGTCTCAAAATACTCGGAGCGTGAAGGCACCCTTGCCGCACGAACCCTGAAGGACGATGTTCCTGCCAAGGTCAAAAAGGACCGTTTCGAGCGTCTTACCGACGGCATGATGCATGTCTCGCACGAATACAACCAACAATTCCTGGGCAAAACGGTCCAAGTGCTCGTGGAACGTATCCGCAAAGGCTATGCCGACGGCAAAATCCCCGAATTCAAGATGTGCCGTTTCCCGATCAAAGGAATGTCAGCAGCCAAAGCAAACAAGCTGATCGGGCAATATGTCGATGTGAAAGTCGAAAAGGCCTTGGAATGGGCCCTTGAGGGAAAAGCGGTCGATTTGCCCAAATGACCAAATCCAAATGTTTATTCTTTCCCGTAGGCGCGATTGGCCAATCGCGCCTACGGGAATTTGTTTTGATATTTCACGCATTGGATATTGGAAATTTTTCGGATTTCGAGGTTTCGGATTTCAGATTTCAAAAAAATTGTTGTATCGTGAACCCATGACAGAGTCTTCGCACCCAAAAATAGCGATCGTTGCAGACTGGCTTACCAATTACGGCGGCGCCGAAAGCGTGGTGAGCGCCTTTCATGACCTTTTTCCAGAGGCTCCGATCTACACGACCCTGTACAAACCGAAGGCGATGCGCGAGCTGGGAAACCTCAAAAATATCCACACTTCTTGGCTCCAAAAAATCCCCTTCATGAAGCACCAATGGCTTTTGGCACAGATGCCGTTGGCCGTGGAGCAATTCGACCTGGATGAATTCGATGTTGTCCTTTCCAGTTGCCACAGCGTTGCTAAGGGCGTGATCACCAAGCCTGAAACCTTGCACCTTTGCTACTGCCATACACCCATGCGTTACGCCTGGGAAAGCTGGGATTTCGAATCGAGACTCAAAAAATTCCCACGGATCCTTCATCCTCTCATCCGGCATCAGATCAAAACAATCCGCGAATGGGACTATTGCGCGGCACAACGCGTCGACGAATATTTGGCCAATTCCACCTACACCCAAAACCAAATCCGAAAGTATTACAAACGGTTTTCGGAAGTGATCTATCCTCCGATCAACACAAAGGCTTTCAAACCCATCGCGAATCCAAAACGCGACTATTACTTGGCTGTCGGACGACTCGTTCCCTACAAAAAATTCGACATGATCGTTGAGACCTTCAATGCCCTCAAAAAACCCCTGAAAATCGTCGGGATTGGACCCGATTACAAAAAACTTAGGGCCATGGCCGGTCCAACCGTTGAGCTTTTGGGAGAGGTCAGAAGTGAACAATTGGCTGACCTTTACGCAAACTGTAATGCCGTGGTATTCCCCCAAATCGAGGACGCCGGCATTGTCCCCCTTGAATCCATGGCGTCTGGCCGACCTGTTATTGCCTTTGAACAGGGCGGAAGTTTGGACAACGTGAAGGAGGGAGTCACTGGCACCTTCTTCAAAGAACAGACGATCAAGGATCTGACCGAGGCCATCCAAAAATTCGAAAAAATGACATTCGACCCAATAACCATTCGAAAACACGCGGAGCAATTCGACACCGAAAAATTCAAAGCCAAAATCCTCGAGGCGGTGAATGATAAATGGAACAATTTTAAGTCATCGAATTTGTAATTGGTATCGGATTATGGCTAATAAACAAAAGAAAATCGGCCTCGCCCTCGGTGGCGGCTCAGCCCGCGGCTGGGCCCATGTGGGCGTTATCAAGGCTTTGATGGAGGCAAAAATCCCGATCCACTGCATCGCTGGCACCAGCATCGGTTCGGTGGTGGGAGGTTACTATGCGTCGGGGAGCTTTTCTGAACTTGAAAGGATGGCAGAGGAAGTGGAATGGAGCACATTTCTCAAGTATCTGGACATCGTTCTGCCACGACAGGGGCTTATCGAAGGAAAAAAGATCCTCGCATTCCTAAGAAACACATTAAAAACGAAAACGATCCAAAATCTTTCGATCCCCTATTGTGCTGTCGCTGCGGACCTGAACACCGGGGAGGAAATCCAGATCAAAAAAGGGAATTTGGCTGAATCGATGAGGGCCAGCATATCTATTCCAGGAATATTGAGTCCAGTTAAGAAATCGGACAAATGGCTAGTGGATGGAGGTGTGGTAAACCCGGTTCCTGTAAGCGCAGCTCGTGCCCTGGGAGCGGACATCGTGATCGCCGTGGATCTAAATCATGATTTTTCCCAAACAGGTCTCCACCTAGTGCCAAACGAAAAAAAGGGCGGGGCAAGGCATGAGGGCTCCTGGATCGATGAGATGAAACGGCATGCACGAGATGCCAGCGAATCAATGAAATTGAAATTCAAGGAATGGACCATTGGAACCGATCCTGTGATCTTTGATTCGATCGGATGGTCGGTAAACATCATGCAGGACCAGATCACTCAGAAAAATCTGCTCACGGAAAAGCCAGACTTCCTGATCCGTCCCAGGCTCGGCCCCGTTCGCGCATTCGATTTCCATTTGGCCAAACCGATGATCGAAGAAGGATATCTTCAAACCAAAAAAATCCTCCGAGAGTTGAAAGTGAAAATTCAATAAAAACTCTAATTACTAGTATTTACAGTAATTATTGAATTTTACAAATCTTGAGATGCTTCTTGCTCGGACTAATTTTCGGTTCCTTCGCATAATAAGGCTCAATCAGTTCATATGCCTTTTGGCGTGGGGCATTTTTGAAAACGGATTCGCATGCAACGACCCAAGTTTCCTGAGTACCAATCAAATTTGAAACGACTCCGTAGCCCGCAGGCAAAGCGGACTGGTGCTCAAGGCTCAACTGCCCCAGCCAAACGACTTTATTCGATTTTGGAAGATTTGAAAAATGGATAATTGGGGTAATGATCTTCGTTTTCCATTTTCCGAATCCGACCGCATAAAGCTCATCGCGGTTCATGGTTTGGAGGTACAGATAATCCTTTTGATCGGTCTTGAATCCATACCATTCGTCCGTGGTCAGCCCGACAATCGGGATCTTGAGCTGATGCGCAAACTGGTTGGCCACGGCAATGCCCACACGCACCGAGGTAAAACTTCCTGGCCCCTTGGAAACAATGACCCCCTTCAGATCGGAAGGCGCAATCTTTGCCTCCTTGAACAAACGGTCAATTCCGACAAAAAGCCCATCCGAGGAATGCCGGCTTTCAAGGGGCTCAAATCCTAGGCATTTCCCCTCGTGGATCAAGGCGATCCCAGATTCTGCGGTGATGGTGTCGATGCATAAATACATAGTAGACGTCCTATTAGTCCTCCCATTAGTTCCCCAATTAGTTCACCCATCAGAATTTTACCTCTTCAATTTCGACTCCCTGGAAATAATATTTGATGATCTCGTCATAGGTCTTTCCCGCCTTGGCCATCCCCTCGGCGCCGCACCCGCTTAGGCCGACACCGTGACCTTTTAGGGTCAATCCAACGCAATAGGGATCGTCCACGGATTGAAGATAAGGAGTGTCCGTCCATCCCCAAACTTCCAAGGCTGAAAGGGTCTTGCCTGCGCTTTGGTTGAAATAGGGTGTTTTGATCAGTTTGCCTTTGTAGGTCACCACCCGATCTTTTGTGGAAAGGACAGCGCTGGAAAAATTGGGGGACCTAAGCTCCGCCCCATAGCCGAGATACCTTTGGAAAATGGCAGGATCATCGCTTCCATCATACGGAAGCCCAGGAAATTTCCGATGGGTTGGATCCATATAATAGCGGGCATAGGTTCTTGCCAGGATCGCGATGGCCTTTTGCTTCTCGAAAGGGGTATCGTTGGACACTTCGGCGAGCCCCTTCATGTAATCCTCGAGTGGAAGCTCGTTGATGTAAGCGGTGGAATTGTTCACAACCCGCACCTCAAGAACCCCCCGGAACTTGTTGTCGTTGAGGCTCTGGTTCCAATCAGGGCGACGTTCCATGGTTTGGATCTCCATAACACCGCCTTGGGCAGGAACAAAGCGGACCAAAGACGCGCTTTTGACCACGGTGCCGACTTGGACATGGATATTGTCGCCCATGCGGGTGACATCCGCCACGGATCCGGCATTGAGGTCAAAAAGGACCCTTCCCCCAAGCTCGGTGATCTTGAAACTTTTGTCCGAGGTGATCTTGGATTGGTCCGAAGTGTAAGAAATTTTCAATCGGAACGGCTTCTCGTCGGTGGAACTGGGTTCGACAATGGAAATGGGTTCGGTTTCAACAGTCGGAGTGGTAGAGGTTGGTGGCGTGGGGGTTGTTTTTGCTTTTGTGATCATAGCGGCATTGGCCTTGTTATCATTGGCATCTTTCTTGAAATCGACAGTTCCCGTGACTTTGTCACCCGACACATTGAAATCCCAACGGACAATCGAGGCGTCGATCCAACCAACCTTTTCCATGACCAGCTGGAAGTTTTCCCTGAAAATACCTTTGGCTTGAGGTTTCACACGGAAAAGGAAAGTGCCTGATTCACCTGGCAAAACCTCCTTCTCCACCATTTCGCCGGCACGGAATTTGCTTACCCAGGAATCCGCATAATACAGAGGGCTTGTCCGATCCTTGGGCAGGCTGGTTGCAAGCAAAACGGCATTCGGACCGCTGTTGTGCCAAACGGCATTTCCAATGTTCTTGAATCGAACCTCGATTTGCCGTTCTTCGCCAGGACGCATTTGGACCTGGGCGGTGGACTGGTCGATTTTCTGCGCTCGAAGACGGGGGGCCGGCACATGGATCTGGAAACGGACCGTTCCTCCACGAATGGCGATTTTCCTGAATTTCGAATTCAGGAAAACGCTCCCATCTGCCTCCTTGTAAGGGGCTTGGACCCAAAAGCTAAAGGATTGCGTATCGTTGGGATACACGATGTCGGAAGGGATTATCTCTGACTTGAACACCTTCAGTTCCTTCGCCAACATTCCGATGGCCATGGTATCCGACTCCCAGGGAAGGTCGCCACGATTCTCCAGGGTAAACTCGATTTTTTTCATTTCACCAGGAAGAAAATTGGAAACATCAGTCTTTTCAACGATCCTGGCAAGGTGGACTGGTTGTTTAACATTTACACTAAAGCCAAGATTCTTATCTTGAAGCCATTTCACACGTTCGATCACCGGAGTGAAACGCTCCTGGATTTTGCCCACGAATTTCAAAGGAGCCTCCAAATCGAACACGAATGTGCCGGTCTCTCCAGGTTTGACCATGCTTTGGGAAAGGGTGGCTAGCCGAGTGGGACTGTGTTTGGCGAGAATGCTCTTTCGGTCACGGACCGCCTCAGTCCCCAGCTTAATGGCATTGAGTCCATAGTTGACCCAAGTCACATTGCCCGTGTTTTGCAATTGGATGCTGGCCTGTATGTTTTGCCCCTGGAATACCGTACCGTTAGGAAGGGAAGATTTAATCACGGAGTAATCGAAATTGGGATTGGTGACTTGTACGGGAACAAAAACCGCTGCTCGGGAAACCTTGAATCGACCGTTGACTACAGGGGAAAGCTCGAACGTGGTGTTAGCGCCAAAATAGCCGGCTTCGAATTCAACTTCAAACGTGCCCGTCTCGCCCGGGCTAACCGAATTTTCTTTCATATTGGCGGCCACGTAGGTTTTGTCGGGGATCAGGGGGACGACTCGGGCCTCGATTTTGTCGTTCAGGGCCACATGAAGCCACGTGTTGCTGTCCCAAGTCTTGTTTCCTGTATTTTTGAAACGCAAAACGATGGTTTTTCGCTCATTGGGCAAAAGAAGAAGACTGTCGACTGAACTCTCGGATTCGGCATTGTAGTCCATCGTCTGGATCACGTTGCCCGTTTCGCTAAAAGTCCCGCTACGGGAAATGAAACCGGCCCGTTCGCGGATTTTGGGGAGCAGGGAATAAAGCTGATCGCCTGGGCAAGTGGTGGCACGCACATCCCGATGGCCGAGGACATTGAAAAGGGATTTCCCTCGAAAAGAGGAGGTGCCCTGTGGGTCAATGTTATTTTGGCGTGACTTGAGGGCAATGAGGCTGACCAACGAATCCAAGGCCGGCTGGGGAACGGGGTTGATTTGGT
Organism: Candidatus Peregrinibacteria bacterium; assembly: GCA_003154375.1. Classification (GTDB taxonomy): domain Bacteria; phylum Patescibacteriota; class Gracilibacteria; order UM-FILTER-43-11; family UM-FILTER-43-11; genus FEN-1329. Next base: position 43,700 of record PMDG01000087.1, on the reverse strand, counting down.
AATCGCCGATAATGGAAATACCGATGGAGCCGTTATTAAAACATTGGGCATGGGCTCCAATGACCTTGTCTCCGCCATAACGGCCCTCATAAACATTGCCCAAGGGGTCGATGAGGTAATTGTAGCCGATGTCTCCCCAGCCACGAGTGATAGCATGAAAATGGTAAATGGCGCGAACCATGGCCGCGAAATCCTGGCCATCGGTTTTGAGATCTCCATTCAAGTCGCGGATATCGGAATCCGTATGGTGGATCACAATTTTTCTAATAGTTTTTGAATAGGCAAGCGGCCAGATCAGGATATCGCCCTTTGGGCTTGTCGAGACGGTCCGTTCGACTGCGACTTCGTCTTTGTATTTGGTGGCAAAGTCGCCACAAGGGTCGGAAGCACCCGAATCGCTTTCGTTATTGCTTCCCTGGATGGTGTTTTCCGTCTCGGGACTCCAGTAGCGAATTGTCTCGTCAGCGCCCCATTCGGCGCGAGAAATGATTTTTAGTCCTGAAGTGGTTGGGGGGCCAGTGAGAAAATCCGAGGTTCCTCCGGCTAAAACGGCCTCGTAATTGAAAGTGGCCTCAAGTTTAAAATTCGTTTCGTCGCCCTGGGGATCTTTCAGGAACTGGATGGCATGTGAAGGGGAAGAAAAAAGGAGGAGCGAATTACCCTCAGTCCCGTCAGCTCCGACCAACGGTTCCCAAACACCACCGTTATCAGGGTGAAAATTGACTTTGATCCCGCTCGCAGAGCCATCCAAACGCACAATCACGGAATTGTAGGGTTTCTCCAATTCGATAACTGGTGAATAAAGGGCGCTGCCGACCCTTCTGAGAACAATATCTTGTTTGAAAGAACCATCCGCATGGACCGCTTGGCCCAAAAAAACGAACATCAAGATCGCAAGGGCAATACGGAAAAACCTGAAGTTAGTGAGGTGGGAGTACATGTTTGGGTTGGTCGAGTTTGATTTTAACAGTTGGCCCAAGAGGTCACAAGCCATGAATGGGGTCATTGGGTCAAGGGGGGGGTCCTCAATTGAGATTGTTCCCTCTTTTCCTTGGCCGCGTCCAGAATCCGACGTCCGACACCGTCAGGGTCAGCGACATGGTCAAGTGTGAAAGTGCTCATTTCAGCCGAACTGGTCTTTACGGTGATATCCCCGTAATGGAAAAGAGTCGGGAAAAAACCGCTGATCATGCCTGTGGTGTCCTGAATCTGTTCCAGAGGTGCAGAAGATACGCTTCTCTGGAAAAAGCTGATTTGGGTGACATCAATGAGCCGGTCCGTGGTCAAGATAAAGACATCGAATTCCTCATCTGTGAGACGAATATAGGTGAACAGCAGTCCGAAAAGCAGATAGACCGACGCGGCTATTTCGGCGATGTAGCCACCTTGGGCATGGTTCGCAAGTGGATAATAACGGAACCAAAAATAGAGGCAAAGAAAGGGGGGAACCAATACAAAAAAAATAAAAGCCTGGATGATCTTGATATAGACGACAGGATGCTTATGGATGACCTCCACAACATCCTCCCCCTTTTTTTGTCCCGGAAAATGGATCATGGATGAAAATAAATTTTCAATTTGCCAGTTTGCAATTTTCAAAGATTGGCAATTGAATTTTAGAAATTAATTGTAAATTGAAAATTGTAAATTTCGCAAGTCACAGTTTGTCGACGGACTGCAAATAGGACTCAGGAGTGCCTTGCGAATTCGCCACGAGGCCTCCTCGTCGTTCCTGGCGTTTAAGAATCTGCTCCCGCTTCACTCGGTTCAAACGTTCGAGATAATAATGGGGATTGGGGACGAAATTCAAATAAACCGGAGGCATGGCGGTCGATAGCGTGATCATCAATGCGCCATAGTTCAGGTAGTTGGATAAAAACCCATGGGCAATCACGCCTATATCCTGGATTTTGGTGAGATCGATGGCATCGTTGTCGTTTTTCAGAAAGACGGTCTTCCGGGAAACGATGATTCGGCTGTCGGTGACGATCACCATGTCGAAATAATAATTGATAATCTGCAAATAAAGGGTGTTGATGTAGAGGATGGAAATGATGATGACCAAAAAAGCGAAAAACGAATAGAAAAAGGTGATCTTGAACAAAATGATGACGGAACCCAAGATCAAGAAGAAGAGGAGGCCCATGGTGCCGATCAAGAAACCGAAAAAAATGGGCTTCAAAAAATGAGTCCAATGTCTGCGGAAAAAGAACTCTATCCCCTCGTACTTCAGCGGTGGAGTGATGCTTCCTCGCTCACCCATATTGTTGAAATTAGGATCGGAGGGCCTTTGTTCGACTTTTATCGTATCACATATTCAACCATGAGTAAACCCCCTCTTTCTTATCGGTGACCGAAGCGTTTCTGCTGATAGATCAAACTTGGAAAAACAACCGCCGCGTTCCAGATCCGCCCCAACCGTCGTGGTTCCCTAAAAAGCCTCCAAAGCCACTCTAACCCGACTTTTTGAAACCTTTCAGGGGCACGTCGAATCACGCCAGCATGGAAATCGAAGGCGCCACCAACGCCAATGGCCACTCGAACGGAAGGGAGGCGGACAAGATTTTTTTGGATCCACTGCTCCTGTGCGGGGCTGCCAAAGGCCACAAAAAGGAGGGTGGGCTGAGCCAGATTGATCCTCTGAACAATCGCCTCGTAGTCCTCGGGCTTAGGGGAACCCGGAAATGAGCCCACAAACCTTGCCTTGGGATAGGCGATGGAAAGATGTTCAATGGCCTTGTCAGCAATACCCTCGCCTGCTCCCAGAAAAAACAGGGTCCAATCGCGTTTTTGTGAAAAATCAGCGATTTTGGACATCAAATCGGTCCCAGTGACGCGCTCGCGCAGCGGATCACGAACATAACGTGGGAAAAAAAGGATAGAAACGAGGGAAATGAGCCACTGGAATCGTGAAACGATCGCAGACGGTGAGGGTTTCGATTGCATATAGTGGGCAGCCCAAAGGATCCCTATTCCGTCAGGGGTCCGAACGGAAACGTTCCGAAGGAGATTGTGAAAGGCCGGATCCTTCGAGGCATGAAGGATCATTTCGGGATTCACAGTTGCCCAATGGGACTTCTTTCCAGAGGCTATTGTACGGTCGATGAGTGCCAACGCTTCATCGGCAGTGAGATTGTCGATCGGGATGCCGGAGATCTCAATCATTTGTTCCATTGATCTTGCGGGCGATTAAGCAAAGATTATAGGACTGCCAGAATTTTACCTGAGAACCCTTTCGGGTGAAATAAAAATCCTCGATAACCCATTCGTCTTTCGGAAAATAGCGTAAAAGCTCGTTAGGCAAAAACGCATGGTAATACCGTTTAAGCGGAAAATTCCCCCAAGAAACCCAAAGGTCGTTCCAGGAGCACTTGAATCCGAAGTGGACAATAAACGAAAGAAGGGAAAGCGCCCATGCCCGGGCAAACCTCCATTGGAAAAGGTTCCAGGCGGTCAAGATCAGGATTCCACGGTCTTTGAGTACGCGGCGGATCTGGCGAATGGACTTGGTCCGAAGGGCGGGGCCTGGGATGTGGTGAAATACGGCCACGCTGAAAACCACATCAAAACAGCGATCTGGGAGCTCCAAATCGACCATGTCTCCCAGTTGGAATTCCGCATCGGGGAAACGCGATTTTGCCTTGTCGATCAATGCGGAATTGTTGTCCACGCCAAGATAATCGATTTTTTTGGGTTTCAAAATCTCGAAAAGCCGTCCATTCCCGCAACCCAGATCCAAAATTTTGTCACCCGAAAGGACGTAGGTTGAAAACCCCTCGAATTCAGGCCATTGCCGAACACGCGTCTGGTCGAATTCGCCAGCGATGGCGCCATAGGAATCCACAACCCCATGCCGAATTTGATCCGAGGTTTTTTTGCGCATAGTGAAATATCGCCTGACAGTATATCAGAAGGAGAAATAAAATTATGAATTAAGAATTATTAATTAAGAGTAAAAGATTTAAAAACTCGTAATTCATAATTTGTAATTCTTAATTTGGTTTAATGAATTGTGGATCCGATATAGAAGAATGGAAGCATCACCGCAAGCAAGATAGAGCCGACAAGCGCGGCGACCAAGAAGATCATGAGCGGCTCGATCATGGTCGAAAGGTTCTTGAGGGTATAGTCCACGCTCTTGTGATAATTCTCGCGGATTTTCACCAGCATCTTGGCAAGGTTCCCTGTCACCTCCCCGATATGGATCAGCTGGGCGACTTGCAAGGGGAAAAGCGAATTGTGTTCGAACTTTTGGGCTTTGAGGTCCTTGAGCCCCATCATCTCGCTGACATTCTTGCCCAAAATGATCCCATGCCGGATTTCAGCTATCGCTTTTTTATAATGTAGATTGTCGAGGGTCTTTTCGGTGATCTCGAAGGCATTGCTGATAAGGACACCGCTTTCGAGCAACATACTCAGATTCGAGGCAAGTACCATGATGTTCTTTTCCTGGGAAATCCTGCCAAACATCGGAAAGCTGAAAATCACGCTTTCCCAAGCCCATTTGCCAGCTCGGGTCTTGGAGGTCACCAGCCAAAACGAAACGATCAAAATCGCCAAAATGCCAAACAGGATCGGATAATTAGTTGAAACGAAATGGCTGATGTCGATAACCTTTTGGGTCAGAGTCGGAAGCTTGGCATTGGATTGTTCATAAAGCTTGCTGACCTTGGGGATTACGAACACGAGCATACCGGTGACCATGGCCAAGGCCAGGAACATAACCACCAACGGGTAGAACATGGCGCCTTTGATTTTGTGAACGAAATCCTGCTGATTTTCCAAATCATCGGCAACACGGGCAAAAACGGTTTTCAGGTTTCCGCTTTTTTCACCCGCTTCGACCAGCGACGTCTGCATGGGAGAAAAGGTCCTTGGGAATTGGGCCATGGAGTCGGCGAGCGTCATGCCACCATTGATCCGATGGATCATATCGGCATAGATCCGTTTGTGGTTTTTGACCTTGGTTTGGGCCTGGAGCAATGAAAGCGAATCGATCAGGGTGACACCTGAACCCACCAGGGTGGACATTTGGTCAAAAAAGAACAAACGCTCCCGCGATCCCATATTGGCCATCCTAAGGGAAAGGGGCAGCTTTTCAGGAAGGATTATTTTGGCGGGAACCAAAATAGACCCTAGATTCTTGGATTCATCGACATATTCCCTTTTTCGCAAAAATCGACTGAAAAACAGTTCAAAATCGAGTTTGGCATCCGATAATTTTTCGCTAAAAGAACTCATAAGGTGTTACTGGATGGTAACTTGTTCACTAACCCCCTCATCTCCATTGCCGACAGTGATTAGCAGGGAATCCTTTGTGAAACCCTTTTCGTCAATCAAGCGTTTCCGTCCGTAGGGGGCATTGATCACCGCTTTGGATCCATAACCCGAAAGAAGTTTGAGACTGTTCTGTGTGTTGTCCCTTTGCAGATTGAAATGGACGAACCGAAGGATGGCGGACGATTGGTCGCCACTGGTCAGCTGGTAACTCCATTCGGTATCTGAGGCAGTCTTAAAAGGAACGCAAATCGGAGAATTGATGGCATCGACCGGCTTCACTTCCAATACATCGCCGTCACCGTTTTTTTTCGTTAAATTTCCAGCTTTTGAAAACTCAATCTTATATTCGATATGCTTGTCTGGGGGCACATTGTTGCAGGTGGTGCTACCGAGATTGAGATAATCGGTGGCATCGGGAGGCCATTCCTCGATCACCAGATAATCAGGCAGGAAATGGATCACGGCCTTGGCGAAGTCGCCCCTCAGGACCTTGAGTTCCTCCTGTTTCACCAGATCGGAAACGAACCCCGCAGCCTCGCGCGCTTTGAGGGTGTTGCCCAAATAACCGAAACCGATCACAGAGGAGACGGAAAGGACCGCGACAATGGCCACCACCACCAATAGCTCGACCAACGTAAAACCACAGTCTGGACTGTGATCAAAGTGATTTCCGCGATGAATATGATTGCGAATTTTCAAAATTTTGATTTTTGTCAGTAATGAGTCGTTGAGCCTGTAATCACCTAAATCAATTAATCACTTTAATCACAGTTCGGACATCGTTTAGGTCATGACCCTTAGGGCCTCCTCAATGGTGATGTCTCCAGTAACCGCCTTGTACAACGCATCTTTCCTGAGGGGGATCATTCCCTCTTTCACAGCCTGCTTTTCGATCTCCTGGTCGGATTTTCCGCTCACGATCATTTCTTCGATGGTAGGCGACAATTCCAAAACCTCGAAAAGGCCGATTCGTCCTTTATAGCCGGTTTTGTTGCAATGTTCGCAACCTTTGGATTTGTAGAAAAAAGAATTTTCAGGATTGATTCCGACCTCGGTCTGGATCAAATCATAATAGGGCTTGGGAATAGCATACTGCTCACGACAGAAATTGCAGATCTTACGTGACAAGCGTTGTGAGATGATCAACTTCACGGCCGCGGTGATCAAATAGCGGTCGATATTCATGTTCAAAAGACGCGTGATGGTGCCGACCGCGGTGTTGGTGTGCAGGGTGGAAAAGACCAGATGGCCTGTGAGTGCGGATTCGATGCCGAGCGAAGCGGTTTTCTGGTCTCGGATTTCACCCACCATGATGATGTCGGGATCTTGGCGGACAAGGGTGCGTAGGCCATCGGAAAAATCGAATCCGATCTCCGTGTTGATCTGGGTCTGGGTCACGTTCGGGATTCGGTACTCGATCGGATCCTCCAGCGTGGAAATATTTTTGGTGGTCGCGTCAAACGTGGAAATCATGGAAAACAAGGATGTGGATTTGCCACTGCCGGTAGGGCCGACCGCAAGAATCATTCCATAGGTGGCTTGGAGGTGCTTCTGGACTTTCATCAAAATATTCGGAAGCATGCCCAGATCGGAAAGGCTTACCAGGTTTGGACTTTTTTCCAAAAGGCGTATAACCACCTTCTCGCCGAAACTGGTGGGCAAAACGGAAACGCGCAAGTCGACTTCCTTTTCATCCACGGCGAATGTGCTCTTGCCATCCTGGGGCAAGCGATGTTCGTCGATCTTGAGCCCAGAGAGGATCTTGATACGGGCGACAATAGGATGATGGTAAAGCTTCTCGAATTCCTTGAAGGGAAGCATCTGGCCATCGATGCGGAAGTACACCAATAACTTGTCCTCCAAGGGCTTGAAATGGATGTCGCTAGAATGGCGCCGGATCGCCTCGGTAAAAATCTCATCGAGAACCTCGGGGATCCTGTCCTCTTCGAACCCACCCGCAATCAGCATGTCTCCCTCTTTTTGCAGAGTATCAAGTAAAGCCATCGGATGTGTTGGCGATGCATTAATAAAATAAATCTTAATATTATACCAAAAAGTGGGCCAAAAAGCAATGGGCCTATGTCTCTGAAAAAGAATTGTCGCCACAACCGCAATTTATGCTAAGATGGACGCAGTCGGAAAAATCAAAATGAAAAACCGCAGCCGTCGCAATCATTGCAATCATCTTAGTCGCTCTCATCACAGCGGTTTTTCGATCATCGAACTGGTTTTCGCCATGACGTTCCTGACGATTATCGTTTTAGGGGTTGTAAACCTGCAAAGCAGCAACCTTGCGATGCTGAACGGGCAAAAAAACCAAATCCAAGCCCATTTTTTGGCCATCCAGGGGACACAAATCGTAAAAGGCCTGGGGATCGGGGCGATCAGCGATTGTAAAGATGTGGATCCATTGAAATGTTTTCAAAAAATCCAGCTTGGGGGCGTCTATTCGTTGGTTAATTTGCCTGAGGAGGCAGATCCCGTAGGCGAAACGATTACCGTGGGAAAACAAGATTTCCTAAGAAAAATACAAATTATGAGTATTGGAGCCGCTGACGCCTACAAAATCCGATCCATTGTGGAATGGGAGGATTCGACCGGCCCCCATTTCAAAAACAAAGTTGATCCTCAAACGGGCCTGCCCATGAATAGCCAAGTGGAAACCGACCTGATCGTCTTTAACTAAATGAATTGAGAAATCTATATTGTCGCAATCATCGCCATCAGCTTAATCACCTTAATCAAAGTTCTGACTTTGGATTCACTTTGGTCGAGCTCATCGTTTCCATGGGCATCGCCAGCGTTCTGATGGTCGGGCTCAGTACCTTTTTCGCTTCCACATTTCATAATTTGTTCCAGGCCCAAGCCGAAAACGTGAGCACGGAAAGGCAGTATGCCGTGAATCAGATCATGGCGGACAAATTTGAGAAGATGGAACAGCGCATTGTGCCTCCTTCGAATCAAACCGTGAATTTCAGTTACAGCGCAACGGACGGGGACACGCTTCCATTCACATATATGTCCATGGTGGACTCATGCCCGAGCGGTAGCGTGGAAAGCGTCGGATCTTGCCAGGACAAAAACGGGGGCTCGGTGCCGAAACAAAAGGTGCTGGCCTTCAAGGACCTGATGCCATTCAACAAATTCGTGAAAATAGATGCAGACACCTATGCCTATGGTGACATGGGAACAGGCACGGATAGCGGAGAGATCAAAAATGCGAAAGACAATTCGATACTCCGAAATATTATCAGATATGCAGAGGGGAAAAATGAAATTGTTGTAAGGAATTTCGCAGGTTTTTCAGTAGACAGTAGCGGAAATTTCTTCATTGCCGTGCCAGATAGAGACGTGATTTTGGAATGCAAAAAAATTGAAACGATGGGCGACTGGTGTGAGAAATTTGGAGATTACTCCACAATCGGTGGACTCAATATGCCTATGGATGTGACTTTTGGCGGAGGGGTCATGTACATCTCGGACTCGGGGAACAATAGGATCATTAAATATCCAATCGATCCTCCGATTACCGATACCAATCCCATCCAAAAAATCGAATTGGGCATGAATTTTCCAACTGGTCTGGCGTATTACACGGCACCTGATTCAAAAAAATATCTATTTGTGGCGGACACCTTCAATAACAAAATCAAAAAAATATGGTTTAAGGATACGGGTGGGATAACCATTTCAACCGTGGTTGGCGATGGGGAAAGCCAAGCCTGTGATGGAACCGCGCGGCTATGCAAACTGAACATGCCAACGGGTCTTTTCGTGGATAAGGTCCTATATATCGCCGATAGCGGGAACAACCGAATCCTGAAAATGAGCGATCCCGGAGAGCCGAATATGCTGAAATTGCAATTCGAATTGTCGAACAGCTATACCTTGGACCGAATCGAGTTCAAAGGCGATTGGTCTGGGGGAACCTATGATAACGCTGCGAGCAATCTCACGGGCTCAAGTGCCAATTACAACGGGCTTGTGACGCCTGCGACCTTTTCAAATTCCGATCGCTTTACGGTCTATTCGGATAGCAAATGCGAGACTGGGGGAACATTTTTGTTCGTAAACGAGGATCTGAGTTTGGCCCCCTATCTGAAAGCCGGGACATATCTTGTGATTAACAGTACCGGGTTTCAAGTGACGGGCGATCCAACTCGTGAAAATTGCACGATAGACACAATCCCGCCAGCCCCAGCCACAAGCCCCAGGGAATACAAATGGAAAATCCCTGTCTCGGTCGATCCTGGCACTACCTCGGGCACGGTGTACCCCTCAAACCCCAACAACGTCATTATTCAAATCAACGGCCCAATTACGTGGATCAAAAAGGGTTACGTGACCACCGAGATCAAGACGTACGACATTGCCTCTGGAGGACTCGCCGAAACCGACTATCAAACGACCTTAGTTGGTGACGGAATCCTTGGGACCGAGGAGGACGAGATTCAAGTCCTGAAAGATCATCTCAATTTTCCCACAGGCGTTTCGGACCAATATGTCGCCGATTCCTTGGATTATAAAATCCTTGATCAAACAAATTTTTGGAACCCCTTGGCCACAACATTTAACTCGGTAAATACGAGTTTCGACATCGGGGATTACGATTACGTCAGCGACTTCCCGCTGGATTCGATTGCGTTCAACAAATACGGCAATATTCTCGAAGCCGTCATTACCACCTTGCCAGATCCAAACAACGCTAGCAGCGTTAGCCAGGTTTACAAACACGACGCCATCCTCAAACCTTAAATGAGAATTATCGACCTCCACCACCGGCCCCACAATTTGGCCCACTATTCGGTCAACAATTCGGCCTACCATTCGAATGGTAGCATCATGATCTGGACGGTGATGCTCGGTCTGCTCCTGACTTCTGTTTTTTTCTTCTTCAGCATGCGTCAACGGATGATGATCAATATCCAACGAGATACGGCGACAACGCAAAACGCGAAACTGTTGTTGGAAAGCTACGCCGATTATTTTGAAAAAACCCCAAAAGAGGTTTCCAGTTCCGCCGAGGGGCTTTCGATTAAGTTGACCCAAAAAGTCAGTTCGATCGAAAACATAGTGGATTTTGGCGTCGGAAAGCAGCAGGCCTACGATTTCATCGGAAGCGGGTCTGTTTATGTCGAATGGAATCGCTGTTCCGACTCGCTCAAGGGTGATTTGCTGTTCAATGACGTGCTTTACAAGCATCAAACCTCGTCAGAATGCGCTGCAAACGAGGAATACGACGATGTAGTCGGCCCCATCAGCGTGGCAAGCCCTTATACGATAAAAACCCTAAACGCCCCCTTTTATTTCAGGATCAAGCCCGTTGCGGAGACGCAGTTGATCGACAACCAATGGCACTTGGACCTGTCGGAGGATTTGGATTACGGAAAAAAGATCCCGATCAAGCGGACGTTCTAAGCGTTGATTCGGACTCAGCAATCGCATTCGACATCTGAATCCGCACCTTCGCCCTTGGCATCATTGAGGGCAGAGGCAATCTTTTCGCCAAACGCTTTGGCGTTGTTGGGGCCATCGGCCGTGATGATCTTTCCATCCTGCTCAACACCAGTTCCTGTGAAATGGGCTCCCTTTGCCTTCAAGTTGGCGGCCTGGCTTGGAAAAGAGGTGGCTTTGACCCCCTTGAGCAATCCCGCGTTGGCAAGAATCGAAGGGGCGGCGCAAATTGCGGAAACAATTTTGCCAGCCTTTTGAAATTTTTTAGCCAAAGTGAGAACATGGGCATCCTCGAAATAGTCATAAACCCCAGGTCCACCCACAAAAAGGATGGCGTCAAAATCATCGACTTTCACATTTTTCAAAAGCAAATCGACCTGCAAATTATTGCCATTCTTATCGCTGGCCTTCTTGTGAGTGCTGGCTGTGAGAACTTTGTGCCCCGCAGCCTCGAGCGCCTCTTTGGAATGGCCATATTCGACCCCTTGGTAACCTTGAGGGGCAATCACGGATAATATCTTTGCCATAGATTTAGAAAAATGACTAAATCGAACCTCCTTTACCCATGAATTATGGTTTGGCGACAAACCAAACGCCACCAACGCCTTGACCAGTTGTATCACCTGATTTCTTGTCGTTTATCCAGTAATAAAGGGGTTTTCCGTTGTAGGCTACCTGGCTGACCCCATTGTCGCGGGTGATAACCCCAAGGGTTCCGGAAATTCCCGTGGCTGCGGTCAAAGGTCCATCTGGTTCCAATGCAGGCCAATTGTTGATGCAAACGCCTGAGCAGTTGCTCTTGTTAGCCTCGTCCTTCGAATAGGTGTAAAGAGTCATCCCGTTCTTGCCAACTAAGATATCTCCAAGCGTGCCGTCCTTGGCCAAACTGATTGTGGGACCAGCAGCCTGGGGAGTGGGAACATTGGCCTGCGGAGCGGTGGCGGGCTGGGGAGCAGAAGGGGTTGGGGCTGGGGAAACCTGCTTGGCGGTTGAACAGCCAGCCAACAAAATGGCCGAAACAAATGCGGCCGCTAAAATGGATTTTTTCATACATTTTTGGTTAATCTTCTGAACCGATTATAATCCTTTGGCGGTACGGATCAATACCTCGAAAATCCGCACCATGGCCAAGGTATCCAGCTCGCAGTATTGTCTCAATTCCTTGATGATTTTGGAACGGCCGAAAAAGGGTCGACCGATCAGCTCGGTGATGGACTGTATCGCCATTTCGCCATTCCGGATATCAAGGGCCTCGTAACTGAGCTGAGGAATCATAACCGGCAACACGTTTTTGATGGATACGCTTCCTTTGAAACGGTAATCGACATAGATATCTTTGAAAATGAGTGCCAAATCATAAAGACGATCGTTCACGGATTCGAGAAAATGCCGGTTTTTTGGGTTCTGGTCAGCCATGCGCTGGGTAACGGTTTTCTCGAAAGGGGCATTCCAGGCCAAAATCGATCCTTTGTCACCGATGTGGTTCCTTAGGCTTTTGGCCAAATGGGGGACGGGATCGGATTTCCGGGTATGGAGATAGTCGTAGTGCCTAGGTTCCGCCCCGGCATGGTCAATCACATGCAGGGAATATTGAAACGGGATGATTTGGTAAGGTCTGTGGCCATCGAACATCGGAATGGCGGGCATAATGGTCTCGTAATCGAGGAAATAGAGCGGATATCTCAATTTTTTGAGTTCGGCCTTTAGTTTTGGCCGATCCACAAAAATCCTTTTGGTCTTGGTGAGTTCGACCTGACGCTTTTGCCGTTCCGATGAGAAATAATCGTCTGGGACGCTATTGATATCCAAAATCCCTCGCCCGATGAGGTCTAAGAGCTGCTCGCGGGCGATGTGCGAAATGCGGTAAACGCTGAATTCGGGCACCCCTTTCCAATATTCCTCCAACATTTCGTGGGGCAATTCATGCTTGAGCGCCTTGTTGAGCACAAGCACCTTGGGCTCATGGGTTGAGGTAAGAACGTGCCGGGCCGTTTCGACCGACGCCTTCCATTTGATCTCCATGCCGGGCAATTCCCCGGTCATGTCATGAAGGGAAAATAGCTTCTTTGGCTGAATACACTCGGATTCGCGGTATAGATATTCCCCGTTGATCGTCACCAAGTGGATGGAGGCTAATTTGATGCCCGCGGCCTCGAATGCCAGCCATTGAAAATAGACATCGGCCAGATACTCCTCCTTGAGGGTCGCGGAACTTTTGACCTCGTAAAGACTCCACGAGTCTCCGTCATCGACACGGACCAAAATATCAGCCTTGGCTTCGTACTGGGAGGTCATGGCCACGGCTTGATAGATGACCCTTGTCCCCTCTTGGATCAGGCGCTTGGTTTCATCGAAACCGGAGCCATCGAACCCCTTTACCTCTTTGCCTTTCGGAAAGAGCTTCCGAGCCAGATGCTCCACCTCCATTCCTTGTTTCGCAAAACGCCCTCCAGCATCAAATTCGCCACGAAGATCAGGTCTATGTTTCCAAAGCCATGCGAAACGCGGGCAATGGAGAAAGCGGATGAAATCGGATTTGGTGATCGAGGCTTCCATGGATTTAGAGTTGAGTGTATTTGGCATTGTTCCCCTTGGCCTTCTCGATTGGATATTTCAATCGATTCTTGGCCATTTTGGCCATCATCGCCTCTTTTAAATCGATATCCAAATCATGTGCCAACGCAAACACGTTCATGGCCACATCAGCAATCTCATCTTTGATATCAGAATAATGGGCCTTGATATGCTCTTGAACCTCTTTTTCGTTCTTCCATTGGAAATGCTCGAGAACCTCGGTGGCCTCCAAAAGAAGGCTGATGGCCATGTCTTTGGGGTTATGGAATTGCTTCCAGTCCCGCTCATCGAAAAACTGGTTGATCACCTCGGTTAGTTCTTGGATATCGGACATAGCAATTGGATAATTGAAATTTCACAATGGGCTTGAGGTTTCCGTCTAATCCCTAGTCCCGAGCCCCTAGCCCCAAATTATAAATTCTCCTTAATCGCCTTCGCCACCTTCTCCCCTGCGACCTGCTCCAATTCGACTTGGGATGCGGCCCGGATTTTGTCCACTGAGCCGTAATAAGTCAAAAGTTTCTTCTTCAGCTTGGGCCCGATCCCCATTATTTTGTCCAAGGCGCTTTGGACCATCTTGTTCTCGCGCGAGGAACGGTTGTATTCGATGGCAAAACGGTGTGCCTCGTCACGGAGTCGTTGGAGCAAATATCCCCCATCGCTGTTGGCTGGAAGGTTCATGGGCAACGGTCGTTCGGGAACATAAACCTCTTCCAAACGTTTGGCGAGAGAAATAATCGGAATGTTTAGTCCTTTTTCAGCCAAAACTTCACACGCCGATGAAAGCTGCCCTTTGCCACCATCGATCACGATCAAATCGGGTTTGGTCTCGAACGAAAGATCCTTCTTCTTTTTCTGGACGGCGAAAAACAAGGGGTCGAAATCCAGCTTCTTCTCCTTTTTCATGGAGACCACATACTTTTGGAGTTCCGATGGAGGCTGATGAAGCAGATCGAATCCGAATTTCAGATAATAATTTTCCAGTTCGGGATGGCAGAACAGGTAGAATCGTTTCTTTTTTGAGGTCTCGATCAGCTTTTTCATGATGAGATGGCCCAGCTTTTTTCCTCTCTCTTTTTCATCCACCCAAAGGTTCACGATAAGCGGGATTTCCTCTGAAATTTCCATGATTCGGGCATGGGCAACCACCTTTTTGCCATTGGTGATCACGTAAAAACCCTTGAGTTCGTCAGACTTCAGGCCAACCATGATTTTGCCCAGCAATTTCACGCTCCCTTTCTGCATCTTATATCCTTCCGGCAACTGGACTGGCAGATAATTCAGCCGTCGTCGCAAAACCTCGGCCAGACTTCGGAAGTCGTCGATCTGCCCGTTCGTCCATTTGAGCCTGAACTGGCGATAATCCGACTTGGCCGCCTCGCCCTTTTTGAACACGACCATCGAACCCACGGTCTCGGTGCCTGCCAAATGCGAAATGTCGTAACATTCGATCCGCTTGGGCTCCTCGGGCAGCTTGAGGACATTTTTGAGTTCCGAAAGTGCCTTCTCGGCCTTCCGTTCGTCCGCCTGCCATCGGGCTCGGCTTTGGTCCGCAAAACTGCGGGCATTCTTCTCCGCCAACATAACGATCTGGTCCTTTTGTCCGCCTCCAGGATGGATCAAATGGACTCGCTTCGGAGCTTCTCGTCCAATGAAATCCTCGATCAATTTGGGCTCGGCCACCGGCACGGAGATCAGAATTTCGGAAGGAATATCCGCGGCCACGGAATAGTAGTCGCGCAAGAACGTTTCCATGATTTCCGATGGCTCGTCCTCGCCCTCCAGCACAAAATTCTCCTGCCCGATCAGACGCCCTGCACGCACTTGGAACAAATTGAAAAAGCTTTTCCCCAAATCCGATACAAACGCGATCACATCGCGATCCACAATGTGCGTGTCGGTGATGATCTGCTTCTTGTCGTCCCGTTCGATGGCCTGGATCTGGTCGCGAATCTTGGCCGCACGCTCAAACTTTCGATCAACCGCATAGGTGGTCATCTGTTCCCTTAGGACGGCGATGGCGGGTTTGTGGTTTCCTTCCAAAAACTCGACGACTTGATTGATAACCTTGTGGTATTCCTCAGGAGTCACCATACCCGCGCAGGGGCCAATGCACCGATTAATGTGATAGTCCAAACACGGCCGTTTGGCCGCGGTTCCGCCAACTTTAACGGCAACCTTGGCATCTTTTAGCGGAGCTCCTTTGGGATCAAGCGTAATACGCTTGAGAGGGCAAAGCCTGAAGATCCGCTTCACCGATTCCATGATCCGCACAACATCCGACCCGCTAGTTTTGGGCCCAAAATAACGCGCGCCATCCTTCACGATCCTGCGAACCGTGTAGACCTCGGGATAATCGTCCTTCACCGTGACCTTGATGTATTGAAACGTCTTGTCGTCCCGCAAAAGCACATTGTACTTCGGCATGGATTCCTTGATAAGGTTGTCCTCCAAAATCAAAGCCTCGATATCACTATTGGTCACGACAAAGGCGATGTCGTCCGCCTGCTCGAGCATCTTCTGGATGCGCGTTCCGCGGTCATCCGCATTTCTAAAATAATTGGCAACCCGTTTTCGCAGATCCTTCGCCTTCCCTATATAAAGAACCTCCTGCTTGTCGTTCAAAAACTTGTAGACGCCAGGCGAGTGGGGGATCTTGGCCAATATTCTCTTCAGCTTCTCTTGCATGGCGACATTATAGAACATTTTTTCATTCAGAACGAAGTGAAACGGAGTGAAAAATCTCCAAAATTCTATTCAAAAATTTGACAATTTTAATAAATAAATGTATAATATAAATAATTTAATCATTTAATCAAAATTTTATGGCCAATATTGAAAAAAGGGAGGGTTATATTAATGAACTTAGAGAAGTTCCAACTGCTGAGGGTACTCAAATCTTTGGATATGTTTCACCTGAAGATGGCAGCAAAAAATTATTTATTAAGCAAATAAACGGCAAACCTTTCGAAAATAGTGTTGAACTTCATAAATTAACAGTTGGCACAAGGGTGCAATTTAAAACCATTGGGTCGCCGAAAGGCCCTTTCGCTGATATTATCGAAATAGAAAAGGACGAGGAAAAAAATAACAATTGAGATTCAAAGGAAAAGGCCCATTGATCTGCAAATCATTTCAATGGGTCTTTATTTGTCCCACCCATCCATTTTTTCATTCAGAACGGAGTGAAGAATCTCCCGAATATCATTCATGACGGAATTTGGAGGATTCTTCGCTTCGCTCTGCTCACTCTGAATGAAAAAATAAGGCACAACACGACCCCTATCGGCTCTAGTGTTTCCTCATGGTAAAATCAAGCCATGCCAACCGACCTCAAAACATCGATCCTCCAAACCATTGCCTTCTTCGACCTGTTCGACTATCCCCTGACCGCGGAGGAGGTTTTGGAGTATCTGTATGGAACCCAAAGGTCGGTCCACATCAAAGAGGTAAAAGGCTTATTGGACGAAATGGAGGGCGTAACCGAGCACCTGCGCGACTATTATGTGTTGAAGGGGCGTGGCAAACTGATCGACACGCGCAAGGGCCGCAAGTTCATCGCAGAGAAGTTCTGGACACAGGTGCGCCAGTACGGTCAATACATCGCCGGTGTGCCTTTTGTGGAAATGGTCGCGGTCTGTAACAATTTGGCCTACGACAACCCGAGCGAAACCTCAGACATCGATCTTTTCATCGTAATCCGCGAGGGTCGCATGTGGCTGGCACGATTATTGATCACCCTGATTGCCCAATTTTTCGGCGTCCGGCGCCATGGCGACAAAATCGCAGGCCGGTTCTGCCTGAGCTTTTTTGTTACACCCAAAAAACTGGGCATGGAAAATTTGTTACAGGTCCCCGAGGACCCTTATTTGGCTTATTGGACCAAGTGGCTCGCGCCTGTGTACGGCGAAGAGACTTACAAAACCTTCACGGATGAGAATCGAACTTGGCTCAAGCAATCGTACGGCCTCAATTTCACGGAGGAAAACCTCAAACGCATCACCTACCGCGGCAAAAGCGGGACCAAAAAATTCTTCGAATGGTTATGGAACGGAAAACTTGGCGATTGGACTGAAAGCCTAATCAAAAAAATCTGGAAACCAAGGACATCAAGGCACGCGGCTGCCCTCGGCCCCGAGGCCAATGTGGTGGTCAGCGATGACATACTCAAATTCCACAACAAAGATCGCAGAAAGGAATATTTGGAANNCCAACGGATTCCCTCTCCCTCCCCTTAACCCAAGGGGAGAACTCCCTTCCGACTAGGTGTCGGAACCCAACCCAAAAAATACCATTCATCATTTAGGCGGCAGCAGCCAACGCCTCCTCCAATTTTTCGTAGTGCGGAATAATCGAAGTGAGGCCCACCAGGCTCATCACATCCATCACGGCCTCCTGGGCAGAGGCGAGGATCAATTTGCGCTGGTTCTTGGATAGGTGGGTGTGCACGGCGACCAGATACCCAATGCCCTTACTGTTGATGTATTCGAGGTCTTTCAAGTCAAAAATGACAAATTTGGCGCTAAGGTCGTTCAGGATCGGATCGATGTTGAGCTTGATGTCTTGTAAGCTGGGCTCATCCATTTCCCCCTCGATACCTACAACCCGGACGGCAGGATTCTGGGTCTCGTAAATTTTGACAACAATATCGGACATATAAAGGGATTAGGTACAATTCAAATATAACGGCAACACAATGGGTTTACAAGACCACGGCAAATAAGACAGAAAATCATTGACCGCTCTTTGAGAATTTTGATAATTTAATAGAGTGATCAATTTATGAAAAAACGCGTACTTACAGGAGTCCAGGCCTCAGGCACTCTCCACATCGGAAATTACTTCGGCGCAATCCGCCAAATGGTTGACCACCAGGAAAAGAGCGACCTCTTTTTATTCATAGCCAATCTGCACTCGCTGACTACGGTTTCCGACCCCAAATTGCTCAAGAGCCTGACCCTTCAGGCGGCCACGGATCTTTTGGCACTCGGCATCAACCCTGACCATTGCCATTTTTGGGTGCAGTCCGACGTACCCGAGGTAGCGGAGCTGTCCTGGATCCTTTCCAGCCTAACGCCCATGGGGCTTTTGGAGCGAGCGCATGCCTACAAAGACAAGGTCGCCAAGGGAATCCATCCCTCCGTCGGACTGTTCACTTATCCTGTGCTGATGGCTGCGGACATCCTCATCAACCAGATCCAGCTTGTCCCTGTGGGGAAAGACCAAAAACAGCATGTGGAGATCGCCCGCGATATCGCCATCAAGTTCAACAACCTTTATGGCGAAACGTTTACGATCCCGGAGCCTGAAATTCCCGAAGATGTGGCCGTGATACCCGGAACCGATGGCCAAAAGATGAGCAAGAGCTATGGAAACACTATTCCGATCTTCGCCGAGGACAATGCCATTAAAAAAGCGGTCATGGGCATTGTGACCGACTCGAAAGGCGTCGAGGAATCCAAGGATCCGGAAACCAACAACATCTTCAATATCTGCAAACTTTTCCTAACCAAGTCGGAGCAGGCGGCATTCGCGGATCGTTTCCGGAAAGGCGGAATGGGTTATGGCGATGCCAAAAAATATTTGTTGGAAAAAGTCCTCGAGTATTTCCGCCCCTTCAAGGAAAAGCGGAAATATCTGGAGAACAACTCCGACGAAGTGGAAAAAATATTGGAAGATGGCGCCATGAAAGTCCGAAGAACGACCCTGAAAACCCTCGAGGCTGTGCGCAAAGCGACTGGACTGAGGTACTAATCAATGGATAATTGCAATTTGTTATTCGTAATTTTGAATAAATAGTTATGACCAAATACATCTTCGTGACCGGTGGAGTGTGCTCTTCCCTTGGCAAAGGGATCTCAGCCGCCTCCATCGGCAATTTGCTGACCGCCTCTGGCTACAAATGCTTCCCGCAAAAATTGGATCCCTACTTGAACGTAGACCCCGGAACTATGAGCCCCTTCCAGCATGGTGAGGTGTTTGTGACGGACGATGGCGCGGAGACGGATTTGGACTTGGGCCACTACGAGCGCTTCATGGACGTACCCCTATCCCGCCAAAGCAGCCATTCCACAGGGCAGATTTACCAGACAGTTTTGGACCAGGAGCGCAAAGGGGAATTTTTGGGAGGGACCATTCAAATCGTTCCCCATATCACCGATGAGATCAAACGCCGCATTCGCAACGCCGGCAAGGCATCCAAGGCCGACATCATGCTCTGCGAAATCGGAGGCACGGTCGGCGATATCGAAGGGCAACCGTTTTTGGAGGCCTTGCGCCAGCTCCGCCACGAAGAGGGACGCGAGAATACCCTGTTCATCCATCTGACTCTTCTCCCTTACCTCAAATCTTCCGGGGAGCTGAAGACAAAACCCACTCAGCTTTCGGTGAAAATGCTCCAAAGCATGGGTATCCATCCCGATCTGATTTTGGCCCGTGCGGATGCGAAGATCCCGCCCGCCCTGCTCAACAAGATCTCCAAATTCTGCGACGTGGACAAAGACGCGGTCATTGCCGCGCCCACCGTCCATTCCATTTACGAGGTTCCGTTGATTTTCGACAAGCAAAACATCACCCAGGTGATCTGCAAAAAATTGAATCTTAAATACCGGAAACCGGCCAACAAAGGCTGGGAGGCCATGGTGAAGAACATGCTGACTCCGCACCCTGAGATCCTCATCGGGCTGGCCGGAAAATACAATGATTTGGACGATGCCTACCTCTCGGTGATCGAAGCCATCAAATCCGCCAGCTACTTCCACAAGCGCAAAGCCAAGATCGTCTGGATCGATGCGGAAAAAATCGAGGCGCACGACACCGCGGAATGGAAAAAGCTGAACAAAGTCCATGGTGTGGTGGTGCCAGGTGGTTTTGGCGCACGAGGAACCGAGGGGAAAATGATGGTCGCGCAATATTGCCGGAAGGAAAAAGTCCCCTACTTGGGGCTTTGCCTCGGCGCACAGCTCATGACCATTGAATTCGCAAGGAATGTGCTAGGGCTGCACGATGCAAATTCCGAGGAATTTGATGCCAAGGCCAAGGACAAAGTGGTTCATTTCCTGCCTGGGCAAAACGAATTGAGGGCCAAAGGCGGAACGTTGCGCCTCGGCACCTACCCTTGCAACATCAAGGAGGGAACTCACGCCTTCGAGGCGTACAAGGAAACCGTGATTCAGGAGCGACATCGCCACCGCTACGAATTCAACAACAAATACCGCAAAGATTTGGAAAGGGCCGGCCTCATCTTCTCGGGCGTATCCCCCGACCACGAGCTGATGGAGATTGTGGAAATCAAGGATCACCCCTTCATGGTGGGCTCCCAGTTCCACCCCGAATTCAAGAGCCGACCCAATCGGCCGAACCCACTGTTCAGGGATTTTATTAAAGCATCGTTGTAAAGCCGTGAAAAAAAACCGAAGGTGCGCAAACGTTTGCGCACCTTTTTTTTATGAATGATTGAATCAACCTCTCTTCCCCAAACCCACCAAATACTCCTCTCGGCTCGTATTACGGACTGCCTCCGGCTTAGCCATTTGTACCTTTGTGAACAAAGCCCGTGCCTTGGCAATCAATTGACCATGGTCGGCCCCCGGAAAGGCCTTGATGACTAAATTCCCGCCTGTCCGCAGATATTTCTCAGCGACCTTCAGCACTTGGCAATTGAGGTCAAAAGATCGCCCCGCATCCACGAACTTGATGCCAGAGGTGGCAGGGGCCAAATCCGAAGTGACCACATCGAACTTTCGGACATTATTCTCCTTTAGGATCTTGTCGTAAGCCTTGTCGTCAAAAATGTCCGCCACATAGGTCTTCGCGTTGGGCTGGCTGAAGGGTTTGATGGGGGTCAGGTCCAAGCCGATGACCAGACCTTCCTTGCCTACAATCTTCTGGATGTATTGCATGAAACTTCCAGGCGCCGCGCCCAGATCCAGCACCTTGTCGCCTGGCCGAATCAGATGATGTTTGTTCTGGAGCTCCTCCAATTTAAAAACACTTCGGGCACGATAGCCTTGCTCTTTTGCTTTCTTGAAAAATTTGTCCTGTGGGAGATAAGAACCTGGCATTTTTACTAGAAATTATCGAATAACTGTATATTACAGTAATTATAGTAATTCTATAATGGACTCTTGTTCGGAATTCCGACGGCTCGTGGGTATTTTGGCAACGTCGCTTGGGTCTTTTGGAACACCAGCAAATGCCGGCTACCGACCCCTTCGGGCAGTTCGTAAGATTCGACTTTGGGCTCATTGAGTCGAAGGGAATTCATGGCATTCTTGGATAAGACAAGCTCCTCTTTGAAACTCGGGCCTTTCATGGCAATAAATTGGCCTCCAACCCTCACGAGCGGGATCGCCAGTTCCAACAGCACAGGCAAAGGCGCCAAAGCCTGGGCCGTGACAAAATTGAATCGTTGGCGGTAATCGAGATCTTGTCCCAGCACCTCGATTCGCTGGGACAAGGCCTTCACGTTCTTGAGCCCGAGCTGCTCCACGAATTCCTGCACGGCCCGGATCTTCTTTTGCACGGAATCGACCAAGAAAAATTGAACCTCGGGATGGGCGATTGCCAGAGGAATGCCGGGGAATCCGCCCCCAGTTCCAAGATCGGCAACGGAATTGCCGGGCTCGAAATTCACAAACTTGCCGACCATCAAAGAATTGAGGATCTGTTTGATCATGAACTCTTTCGGATCGCGGATGCTCGTCAGGTTCAACACCTTGTTCTTTGCCTCCATCAGCTCGGTGAATCGCTCAAGCAACTGGATCTGTCCTTTGGTTAGCTTAACCCCCGCATTTTTGCACAACGTCTCAATCATGTCTTATCGATTTAAGTGGTATGGCCTTGAAATTGGTCATTGGTCATTGCGTCATTGGTCATTTTTTCAATGCTTCCACCTCTTCAGGCTTCAAATAACGCCAATGGCCAAGGCTAAGCTCGCCTAGTCTCAGGTTTTTGACCCGAACTCTCCTAAGCGTGATCACGGGAATGCCCAATTTGTCGCACATGCGTCGAATCTGTCGATTCTTTCCCTCGGTGATGGTCAATCGCATTTGGTTGCTGGCGAACACCTCGACTTTGGCCGGATTAGTTCGCCTGCCCCACAGGCTCACGCCCTTTTCAAACTCGCGAACGTGTTCAGGGGTGATGTTCCCTTTGACCATGACTTCGTATTCTTTATCACTCTCGTAGCGGGGATGCGTAAGTTTGAGCGCCAGATCGCCATCGTTGGTGAGTAACAAGAGGCCTGAGGTATCCTTATCAAGGCGCCCGACCGGGAAAATCCGCTCTGGTACCTTCACCAGATCCAAAACGATGGTCGGGGCCTGCTCCGTCCTTTTGGCCGACGCCACGTAGCCCTCAGGCTTATTTAAAAGGATGTAGACCAACCGCTCTGGAGGCTTAAACCCCTTCCCATTGACCAAAACCTTGTCTTTTTCGGGATCGATCTTGATTCCGAGCTCTTGCACGATTTGGCCATTCACGGAAATCTTGCCCTCGGTGATCATTATATCCACCGCCCGTCGGGAAGCGACACCCTGCTGTGCCAGATATTTGTTGAGTCTGATTAATTCCATGGAATGATTTTACCTCAAAAAAGCCGACCGTGATACCTGTCCAATTAGGCCCACAATAAGTTCACCTATTAGTTCCCCCATTGGTAATTGGGGCGGGTGCAGGATCGTTCGGACCGGAAGTCGGAGTCAGCTTCTGCATATCAGGTCCGCCTTCTGGGGTACCAAAATCGATCTTAGCAGCCTTTCGCCCCGAACAACCGGCCAGGACGAAAAGTGAAATCAGTACGATAAGGAATTTCTTCGCCATAGGGATTTAGTAGATTGCATTGTAATGGCTTTCGACTGTTGCGCTCGCTATCGTACCATCAAATCCTTCGAGCTGTCGAACCCATTTCACATTCATTTTGCCTGTGAAGGTAGGCCCTACGATCCGGGCAGCTTTGTAAGTGCGGTTCCCGATCACCTCGACCGTGATCACCTTGTTTTTGGTGTCGTCGATAACATTGAATACGACTGGGGATTCCAAATTATTTCGAAGTATCAAATTGGGTTTGGGACGATAAACCGTAGCATCTAGGCCTATGTTTTCCTTGGGGTACAGACTTGAATAAAATACGCTGTGGTTCTTTCGTTCCACAACATCCAACCCTGCTTTCCACAAAGGGATAAAGGTCATGGTGGCCGAACCGCAAATGCCACCGCCAAACGCCCATTCTTCCCCGCCGTTGGCAATTACCCAGCCGTATTTGAAATCCCAAAGGTTCTTGTCGGAAATCGTTTTCCAGTAATCCAAGATCTCGCCTGGCATCAAAAGCTTGTTCTGGATCTTTTTGATCCCAGTAACCAAATTGTACTGGCGATAGGCGGGATTCTTGCTGTAGTCGTAGGAATAACTGCTGAGGATCTCCTGAAGCCCGAAATGTTTGACCAGTTGGACGATCTGCGGATTCAAATCAGTGCGTCCCGAAAGGACATAGGGCTCCTGAAGAAGCGAAAGCCTGAGAGAATCGAACGATTTGAGTTCCTTTTTGATCTTTTCGACAAACGCGACCTCGGGATCAGTGAGGCTTTTTTGGGCTTCCAAGCTGGAAAGAATGGATTTGAGGCCAGCCTGAGTCCTCTCGATTTCAGTCAGGTTGTGATAATGCTCCTGATCGATAGTGTTTGCGTTGAGGACGAGTACTTCATTGTAGGGGATCCCTAGATTGGCTTCTGAAACCGAATGGCGATACAAAAATTCCTGCACAGCCTTGTTGGTAAACGAATCCTCTGTGATCAAATTGAGCCTCCTGGCTTCCGTCCATTCTCGGGTGGATTCCTCATGGATGCTGGGGTATTTCGACTCAAGCGAGTTGGGTTGGCCCAAGTATTTGAATTTGAAGAACCAATCGAGGAAATCATTGGATTCGATCGAATCAAAGGGGCGGAATTGCGAACCGTTACATTGCAAAACACCCAGGGAACAGGCCTTTTGAAGGTTGGTGTAGAAACGCGAGGCTTTTCTGACATCCGTGAAAGGCAAATCTGAGACTTTTCCCTTGGTTGGAGCCTCTTTTCCAAAATATTTCAGAAGAATACCCAAGGCATTGATTCTGGAAACGGGAAGATCCTGGTTCTCAGAATGAACGATCAAGCCATAAGGAGCTGAAAAATCGTTGCCAACCTCTGCCAATACGACAAACGGGCCTGTCGCAAGTACAAACATGGCCAGAATCGAAACCGAAATGTGTTGAGAAAAGGGTCTGATAAAAAATGAATTAGATAATGAATCTAATCATTATACCATTTTCCCTCTTATTTTACAATCATTCCCCCAAGGGACTTGGGGTTTGCCAGCGGGATTTCTTTCCGCCCTCGATCCAGGCCCAGCTGACGGGGGTGTCCAGCTTCTTCTCATTGGGCAATCCGTAATACCAGCCTCGTTTCAGGTCCGAGGAGGAAATGGCAACAGTCTTGTCATTGCTATCGGTCAAAATGCACCCCTGGTCATCGACCCAGACCGTTTGGTCAGGGCATCGGCATAGGCTCTTGGCGATATATTCGCACCCAGGAAACTCCCGTTCGATGCAGGAAAACGCATAAGTCCCGGCCGTGGATCGGCAGAGTTTATCCAAACGGTTATCATCAGACTCGTCCAAGGCGCTGGGGCTCATCCAAGCCGATTCCTTGCCCTTGCTCACCCAAACCCAAGTGTTAGGCGTTCCGTCTTTTTTGTCGCCTTCACCCCCCATATACCAGCCACGTTCAATATCCTGAGCAAGAATGTTGGGGGCGCTGATGTTGGCGTTGATATCGGCGATGATCCGATCCATATTCAATTCAGAGGGTTTTGTAGCCTCTGAAGGATGGATTTCATCGACCTTTGTGTTCTCGACAGCGGGTACAGAAGGTTTTTTTTGTGGAAATTTGGGTCTCGCCGAATCGCCAACACTGTCGCCCTGACTTGCGGTGCCCCCCTCGCCACAGGCGGTCAGGAACAAAACCGAAATGAGGATAAGAAAAAATTTCTTCATATCGGGGCTCATTTTAAACCATGTTCTTGCACTTTGAAATGGGCAAAAGACAATTTGGCGTTCCATTGACTCTTACAATCCCCTGTGTTACAAAATGTGGGCACTGTTNNGGGAGTCGCCAAGTGGTAAGGCAACGGCCTTTGGAGCCGTCATTCGAAGGTTCGATCCCTTCCTCCCGAACCATTTTCTCAGCGCAACTGCTCTCCACATCGGGGGCAGTATTTTGGGTTGAAAACCATGCCCATGAAAACCCGACAATGGGGACAGCGCCAATTCAAAAACTCAGCTGCCAAATTGATCACAACCAAAACCAATGCGGCCCAAAAAAGCCCCAAAAGAATTGGGTTTTGCAAAACTGAATCCCAGTTAAAAACCGAATAGGCGATGAAGATGGCGGGAACAAGCATGATGAAGCCAATGAACACGTCGTTTCTCGCGATCTTACGGTAAGACTCGGCAATTTTAGGGGTTGGTTTTTTTGTTTTCATGACAATTGAATTAATAAATGATCAATTGAACTCACACATGGCCTTTTCTACCCCATCGGAAATGATGGTTTTGACCACCGCGGGGATTTTCTCCAAATTTTCCTGCATCAATTCTGCCTCGTGTTTTGTGAATTTGCCGAGCACGTAATCCTCGAGCGGAATTCGCGAGGGTTGTTTGGGCTCGATTCCCAACCGGACACGAGGAAACGACTGCCCACCCAGCTCCTGGATGATGGATTTCATGCCATTGTGTCCGCCCGCGGAACCGTCGGGACGAATGCGTAACGTGCCAATGGGGATCGCCACATCATCAAAGAGCACAATTAGATCCGAAGGCTCGACTTTGTAGAACTGAGTCAATGTCCGGACCGCCTGGCCGGAAAGATTCATGAACGTCTGGGGTTTTGCGAGAATTGCCTTTTCGTCCCCAATATTGCCCTCGGCGATTTCGGCCTTGTGTTTGGCGACCAGCTGGAAAGGCCCGAATCCGAATTCATCGGCCAACCTTTCCACAGCCTTGAAGCCCGCATTGTGACGGGTGTTTTCGTACTCAAAGCCTGGGTTGCCAAGACCAACGATCAACTTCATGGCTTCCATTATACTGAAAAACGTTGCCTTTCAAAGGCGGTGTGGCTAAAATGAACGCTGAAAGAGATACCATTAAACAAATTCCAATGTTCCGAAAAAATTTCAAGAAAGGCGAATCCTGCGAAACTTCAGTGAAACATGGATTCTCGCTGGTTGAGCTTTTGGTCGTGATCACGATCATCGCCATCATGTCGATCGTTGCATACACAGCAGTAGGCGGACAAACCGTTAAGGCAAGAGATGCGAGGAGAAAACAGGATATCACCACGATTCAGCAGGCATTGGAACTTTACTATGCGGAAAATGGAAAATATCCAACACCATCTGGGACAAACGCTCTGCAATCAGGCTCTGACATCAGCCTTGGCCAAATTCCAAAAAAGTATTTGTCCGATATCCCAAAAGACCCTGGAACTGCAAATCATGATTATGTTTATGTAAAAAAGATTACTGGGGATCCTGCATATCAAATTGCGGCCACCCTTGAAGGTACGGGTGAAGTTGCTACGTTTCAATCCTATGTGGTCGGCAACAGCGATGCGGGTTTAATCGAAGTAAGCCCGACCATAGGATATTATACCGATGGGACTGCGCTATTGAATTGCACTCAGGCTGGTGTGCCACCGTTGATCTATGTCACCACTGGCAATATTGCCAGGACAAACTCAGGGTCTGGAGGAACCGCCCCAAGCACTTGTGTTCCCTACAAGCCCAATCTCTAACCTGATCATAATATGAAAAAAATCTCCCTCTTTTTTGCCGTCCTCCTTATTATGGCTCTCACGTCCTGCTCGAATTCTACCGAGAAGGAAGTGAGCCAAAATTATCAGGATGGCACCCCTGTGGTCGATGCCACCACCACCACGAAAACCATCGAAACCCAGAATGCCAAACCCGTGGGCTATTCCACCACAACTACAAATACTGATGAAACCAAGCCAGCCGTTGAATCCAATAACCCAACCACAACTATGGCCTTCGACCAAACCGCCAAGCCCGCCAAGGGCGAACAAATCGTCGTGATCAAAACCAATATGGGAACCATCAAGCTCCGCCTCTTCCCGGACAAAGCCCCCAAGACGGTTGAAAACTTTCTGGGCCTGATCGCCAAAAAATATTATGACGGCATAATCTTCCACCGCGTGATCCCCGGATTTATGATCCAAGGTGGCGACCCGAAAGGAACCGGAATGGGTGGCGAAAGCCTTTGGGGCGGCGTATTCGATAGCGAGATCAGCCCAGCCCTTCATCACGTTCGCGGAGCCCTTTCCATGGCCAACGCCGGCCCGAACACCAATGGCAGCCAATTCTTCATCGTCCAGAAGGATTCTCTGTTCCTCGATGGAGGTTACTCCATTTTCGGACAGGCATTCGAGGGTATGGATGTGGTCGACAAAATCGCAAATGTAAAACGCGATGCGGGCGACAAGCCGCTCAGCAAAGTAGTGATGGAAAAAGTGACTGTCGCAAAATACTAAACAACCATCCAAACCCCAGACGAACTCACGTTGGTTCGTCTGGGGTTTTTTGATATGATGGCACCATCCTTAACCGACTGATTATGATTCGCGTTCGCATCGCCCCATCCCCAACAGGCCTCTTTCACATCGGTACCGCCCGAACCGCTTTGTACAATTATCTTTTTGCCAAACACAACAAAGGCGTGTTCGTTTATCGCGTGGAAGATACCGACAAGGAAAGGAGCACCAAGGCCTACGAGGACAACATCACCAGCGGAATGTTCAAGATGGGCCTCGCTCCAGACGAAGGAATTGGATTGGACGAAAAAGGCAAATTTGGACCCTATCGCCAAAGCGAACGGACCGAAATCTACAAAAAATATCTCAAGGAGCTGGTCGAGAACGACAAGGCCTACTACTGCTTCTGCACCAAGGAACGTTTGGATAAAATGCGCGAGGAGCAAACAGCCAAAAAACTAGCACCTCGATACGATGGAACCTGCGCCGATCTTGACCCCAAGGAAAGCGCCAAACGAGTTGCGGCAGGTGAAAAGGCAGTGATCCGCATCCGCGTGCCCAAAAGCGAAGATGTGGTATTCGAGGATTTGATCCGCGGCAAGACCACGGTGAACAGCCGAGAGCTGGACGATTTCGTGATCGCGAAAAGCTTGGAGGAGCCTTTGTACAATTTCACGGTGGTGATCGATGACCACACTATGGAGATCAGCCACGTGATCCGTGGAGAGGACCACATCAGCAACACGCCAAAGCAGATCCTCATCTACCGGGCTTTCGGCTGGTCGGTTCCCGAGTTCGCCCATCTTCCGCTCATCCTCAACGAGGACAAGAGCAAGCTCAGCAAACGGAAAAACAAGGTTTCCGTGGACGACTACTTGGCCGAGGGCTATTTGCCTGAGGCGCTACTCAATTTCTTGGCCCTCGTGGGTTGGAGCTCACCCGATGGAAAGGAGACGTTGAGCCTCGACGACATGATCAAAAATTTCACCCTCGACCGCGTGCACAAGGGCGGAGCCGTTTTCGACCTCAAAAAATTGGAATGGGTGAACGGCGAGTACATCAAAAAAATGATCGCCGATGATATCGATGCCTTTTACAAACGGGTGAAACCTTTGGTCGAAGGTAAACTGCCCGCTACCGAGGAAAAAATGATCAAGCGGATGATCCAAGATCCCGATTTCTCGGGCCGCTTCAAGAGGCTTTCCGAGATTCCCGAGGCTTTAATGCCTTTCTTCCAGCCCATTCCCGATTATGCGAACGAGCTGATCATGCTCCCCAAGTTCAACATCACGCCCGAGGTCCTCAAAAACGTTCTGACCAAAGCCAAAGAAGCCTTGGAATCAGTCGATTGGGGCAAGGGCGACAGCTCCAAAGCCCCAATGCTTTCCGAAAAGATGACAGGGATGGTCGCGGAACTGGGACTCAAGAACGGTCAAGTCCTCTGGCCGATCCGCGTGGCCCTTTCCGGACTCGAAAAATCGCCCAATTTCTCCACGCTCATGGTTTATTTGGGCAAAGAGGAATCATTGAAACGCCTCGATTTCGCCCTTTCAAAAATTAAATAGCCCCCCACTTGGTTTAAAAGGATACTTTCTTTACAATTTAAATAGCCTTGAGAAGGTTGAGCATGCGTAGCGAGGAGTTGAAGCGGGTNNTTACCTCTGTAAACTGCTCCAAGTTCTTTTCGACAAACGGCTTCCAGGCGCAGTAGAAAATCGATGAACCCGCCCAGCCGTTCGCGGAGTGCATGGTGACAATGCCGTTTTCAAAGGTTGTATTGGCGGTGAGGGCGTAGTTTTCACCGAACGATCCCGAGTCCGCAACCGCCAAACGCAAGGTCGCCTTGATTTTTTCTTCGGTCGTCAGGCTGCCAGGCACGATCTGGGTTACCTTTTTGGTCAGGGCGGCCTTGTAGCCGATACTGTCCATGTTCTCGCCATCACAAAAGTTAGGGCTACCGGCGGGCTTATCCAAAAGATAATACACAATGGAGGTGGTCGCTGTCCCCAGTGTTGCAACTTTTGTTTTTTCAACTGCCGGTTGGTCTGTTTTTGCCGTGCTGTTCTGGATAGTAAATTCAATTTTGTTGCTTTCTTTGCCCCAAGGCGCCACATATATCTTGTAAGCGCCGGGAATTAATGAAAACCAAGCGTCACATGGCATGCCGCTGTATGAAACATCTTTTTGGCACAGAGAAGATTCCAAGACAATCCGCAGAAGCTTAGAAGTTGACCCGTCTTCCCCGTGCAGGATTCCCTTCACGCCTTGATCATTTTCAATCCAAGCGTTTTTGTCCCCTTCAAACCCGGAAAGATTGCAGCCGTTGATTTCTAGCGTTGTTCCAATGGCCCCTGAGTCAACCGACAGCGAAGTGATTACTGGTTCGCCTTCGGGCTCATCTTTGCAAGCGGTTGGTTGAACTTGCTGTTGTGCCGCAGGAGCATGTGTCGTTGGTTGGCCTGGGGTAGTTTGTCGTTGGCCACAACCTGCCAAAAAGGCAATCCCGAGCAACAGAACACTTAAAGCGGTTAGTTTCTTCAAAGTATTTTGATTAAATATTATATTTAGACCTTAAGCTGAAACTTTTTTATTTTAGAGTTTTTTAATTGTTTCAATGACCGCCCGAACGAACGGATTGCCATGTTCAAGCTTGGTAAAAATCTTTTTTCCAACCCTTTCCTTTTGCAGGAGATTGCTTTGCGTTAATATTTTGATATGTTGAGATGCTAGCGGTAGGGAAATGTCCAGAATCTGCGCGATATCACCCACAGTGAGTTTGGGTTGTTCCACAAGAATGCGGAAAGTCCGGTAGCGATTGACATCGCTGAGCACCTTGAACACCGACGCAATGCTTTTATCGATTTCGCTAAACGCTTTGCGATTTTTGAGAATTTCTTTTTGGTTGAGCATAAGTAAGATTAAGCAAGCTAGATTAATCATTAGATTAATTAATTTAATACTTGTTTAATAATTTAAGTGTATGCCCTAATCACCAATCCGTCAACAACAAACATTAGCGGAGATCGGAACCCATAAAAATGTTTTTAAGCGAAAAAAGCCTCAGTTGAGGCTCCGTAATTGATATAATATGATTTTTTAGCTTAACCTAGGGCTTGCGGCCTTGGATGACCCTTATCAGGAGCACCACAATTGCGATGACGAGCAGCAAATGAATGTATCCACCCAGCGTATAGGAACTCACAAGGCCAAGTACCCATAGCACCAGCAGGATTACGAAAATAGTCCAAAGCATAAAATAAAATTATGGGATATATTTTATTATAGCACGTTGTCTGGCTTATTAAATTTTTTTAACGGCAGGCCCAGGGATTCCAACCACAAACATCAAGTTTCGAGGTGGCGAGCAGGCGTAGCGAGGAGTTGAAGCGGGTCTTGTGGGTCCCGCGAAAAGCTCGCGAAGCTAGGCGAAACTTTCGAAAGGCGTACCTCTAGCTTTGGAAAGACGGGAAACCTTTGCAAAGGTTTCACGAACAATTATATGGAAATCAAAGTTCAACAAAACGTCTCGCTTCGTCACCTCTGCACCTACCGTGTGGGCGGTCCTGCCAAATTCTTCGCCGAGGCCCGAACCATGACTGAAATGATTGGCCTCAAGGCTTTTGCCAAAGAGCAAAAGGTCCCCTTCCTGCTATTGGGTGCCGGAAGCAATGTGCTTTTTTCAGACGAGGGTTATCCAGGATTGATCATCCACAACAAAATGGAGGGCATCCAGATCAATGGTGACACCGTGAATGCTGAAGGAGGGGTCAACTTGATGAAACTCATCCTCGTTTGCGCCCAGAACAACCTCGGCGGAATCTCGGGCTTGGCCAATGTGCCAGGCACCGTGGGCGGAGCCGTGTACGGCAATGCCGGAATCCCGGACATTTGGATCGGTAACATTTTGTTACAGGCCGTGTTACTGCCTGAAAAGAGCCTCAAACCCAAAATGGTGGGGCCCGAGTACTTCGAATTCGGCTATCGCACCAGCAAAATCAAAGGCACCAAGGACATTGTGCTTTCCGCCACCCTCAGGCTGAAGCCCGAGCCTCAAGCCAAGATCCGCGCGGACATCAATGAGTACATCAAGCAACGCGCTCTCAAACAACCTTCGGGCAATTCCTGCGGATCCTTCTTCAAGAATCCCAAGGAATTCCCGTCCGCGGGTTGGCTTATCGAGCAGGCTGGCTGCAAAGGAATGACAGTGGGTGGTGCCCAAGTTTCCCCCAAACACGCGAACTTCCTCATGAACACGGGCATTGCCACCAGCAAAGATATTGTTGAACTGGCCGTGCAGGTCTACCAAAAGGTAAAAGACAAATTCAATGTCGAGCTGGAACCTGAGGTGCAAATTTATCCAACTTCGCCTTTCGCAAAAACAGAGTGAGTAGGTTGTAGTTTGTAGTGAGTAGAAGACTACAACCTACAAACTACGCCCTACAAACTATCAATTAATCGATCAATTATGGAACGAGATCCCAATTCGTACAAAGGCCAAAACGGCCGTGTCATGATTATAGGTGGCAACGAGCTTTATTACGGCGCTCCGATCCTTTGTGCTCTCGGGGCCGAGGCTGCCGGGGCGGATCTGGTCTACCCATTCATACCTCCCTGCCAAGCCGAGGCGGCCAAAACGTATTCATTAAACTTTATCATCCACACGTTTCAAAAGGACCATCTGACGGTAAAAGATGTGAAGTCCATTTTGGAATTCAGCCATGCGAATGCGGATGTGGTTTTGATCGGCCCAGGGCTCGGAAGGGAAGGCGCGACCGCCGATGCCATCAGAGAACTGTTGGCCAGGCTGGATAAGCCGACCGTGGTGGACGCAGATGCCCTGTTCTACTCGAACCATTTGCCAAAAACGGTAGTCCTCACTCC
Source organism: Candidatus Peregrinibacteria bacterium (assembly GCA_003154375.1). Lineage (GTDB taxonomy): Bacteria > Patescibacteriota > Gracilibacteria > UM-FILTER-43-11 > UM-FILTER-43-11 > FEN-1329. Next base: position 10,929 of record PMDG01000087.1, on the reverse strand, counting down.
TCATCGTGGCGAATTCCAACGGATGACCGGGGAAGAGGCGACCACAGCCAATGTCCAGAAATGGGCCAAGAGCCTAAACGCGACCATCCTTTGCAAAGCGCCCAAAGACATCATCGCGGATCCGAACCATCTGAAAATCAATGAAACAGGGAATGCCATGATGACGGTGGGTGGCACTGGCGACTTGTTGGGTGGGTTCGTGGCAGGGCTGATGTCGCAAGGAGTCGACCCGATGGAAGCCTGCTACAAGGCCACAAACCTGTTGGGCATCGGCGCCGAGCACCTCACCCAAACCCAAGCCACCTTCCGTGCCTACGACTTAGCACGCCTAATTCCGGCTTTGCTGACAGAGAATAGATAATTTTTTTTCCGATGGGAGCCCCAATTGGGCCACCGATCGGGTCCCCAATCGGAAATATGATTCTCCAATTCGACATCTTCAAACCCTATTCCGATCGCCTCGTCCAAGGCATCACCACCAAGGATTTTGGATCTCTTAACGGTGAAGAAAAGGGTTACGAAAGCCAGCTCAAAAAGCTAAAAACCTTCTCGGGCAAAATCCCGGTTTTCGGCATCCAGATCCACAGCGACAAAATTTTGAAAATCGACAAGGTCCCCAAAGAAAGGCCCAAGGCGGATGCCCTGATCACCAACAAAAAGGGGCTTCCCATCGGCATCAAGGTCGCCGACTGCCAGGGAATCCTGCTTTTTGACCCCAAAAAGAACGCGGTGGCCGCAGTCCATTCGGGCTGGAAAGGCTCCGCCCAGAATATCATCGGGAAAACGGTGAAAAAGATGACCAAGGAGTTTGGCTCGGACCCAGGAGACATTCTGGCGGGAATCAGCCCATCGCTCGGACCATGCTGCCTTGAGTTCACGGACCCAAAAAAAGAGCTTCCCGAATCCATGCACCCTTATATAAGAGGAAAAAACTTGGATTTTTGGTCGCTGAGCCTCCACCAACTCAACGAGGCTGGCGTGAAAAACATCGAGATCAAGGCCGAATGCACAAAATGCCACCCCGATCGTTTCTTCTCGTATCGAAACAAGGAAACAGGTCGAATGGCGGCATTTATCGGATTGAAATAATGTTCCTAAACCAGTAACGTGTTTGTGCGATCCCCCAATGGGAACTCCTATTGGGTCCCCAATCGGAAATATGCAATTCCTCGCCTTCTTCCTAATCAACATCGTAAAAATCCTGAAATACGCCCTGCTGGTGCGCATTCTTCTTTCGTGGATCCAGCCCATGGGTGGTGGACGGTTCTACCAAATCCTGAACGACATCACCGAGCCGATGTTGAAAATCTTCCGGAGCTTTTTGCCAAGCATGGGAATGATCGATTTTTCCCCAATCGTGGCTTTCTTCGCTCTGGACCTCGTTGAAATGGCAATCGTGAAAGTATTCGCGAACCTAGGCTAAAGCTTAAGCATCATCTTCTCGGTTTGGGTCCTGAAACCCCATTTTTCATAGATTTTTTTCGCAGGATTCGTGGGCAAGACGAAAAGTTGGATCAAGGCGCAACCTTTGGCTTTGGCGACCTTTTTCAATTCGGAAAAAAGGCGTGTCGCAACTCCAGAAGATCTAAATTCTTTCACGACATACAAATCCTCGACGACAATCACTTTGTGCGAAGGGTAGAGAAAAGGCTCTTTGGAAGAAAGGGTGCCATGGATGAAGGCGACCCATTGGCCTTGCTCTTCGGCAATCAGGGTCACAGAAGCCTTTTGAGCGATCATGGATCGGGTCAGACGCCTCACATTGCCAACAAAATCGGCCCTTGGTTTGAATGGGAAGTGAGCCGGGAACCGTTTTCGCATCTCATGGATGAAAAGGGTGTTCAATGGAATCAGGGCGGCAAGGTTTTTTAGGGTGGCGCGTCGAATTTTCATGTTCAAAGGTGGGATATGGCACTATTGTACCAAAACTCGACCTTGCGACTCGCGCTTGAGACTTGAGACTTAAATCGATGCGCATTGATTTAGCCTTTGTTTACACACAAACATTGATTTTTGTGTTGACATTAACACGCAACTTGCATACGATGACAGCGCCCTCGAAACATTATTTTCTAAATTAAACACTATTAAAAAATTACGCGTAAACCTTGATATCCGAGTCCCCCGCATCCTTCTCGTCGACGGCGAAGAAAAGCAGGAGATGACCGTCGAGGAGGGAGTCCAAAAGGCACAGGCCTTGGGATTGGATCTGGTGGAAGTGGCCCCTTTGGCCAGCCCCCCAGTGTGCAAGATAATGGATTTCAAGAACTATCTCTATAACCTGAAAAAGAAGGAGAAGAAGCAGAAAAAGTCTGCCAAGAAGACGGAGACCAAGACCGTCCGCCTCAGCATAGGAATCGAACAGCACGACATGGAGACCAAGGCCCGACAGGCACGAGGTTTCCTGGAGGGAAGGGATCTGGTCAAAGTGGTCCTGATATTCCATGGCCGAGAGATCACCCATCAGGATTTGGGTCTGGAGAAGCTCAAAAAATTCTTCACCCTTCTGGAGGACATCGCCATCATGGAGTCGGCTCCAGCGCGCCAAGGCTACCAGATGACCATGATGCTCACTCCCAAATAACTCATAATTTATAATTCATAATTCTTAATTGATCCTATGTCCAATAAGTGCAAACCCGGACGGCTCAAGACCCAAAGCGGCGCCAAGAAACGTTTCAAGGTGACCGGTAAGGGAAAACTGTCCCACAACAAGCCAGCCCACAGGCATTTGCTCCAGCAAAAGTCCAAGAGGCAGAAACGCCTTCACAAGAAGTCGTCCATTGCCCCCAGCGTCTACAACAAGCAATTAAAACGCCAGCTCCCTGGGATGTAATCCTAGACTTCAGACTGGAATCTTTAATCTCTAATTTGTCCACCAATGACCCGAGTCAAAAATGGAGTCTCGTCCCGGAAGCGCCACAAAAAGCTATTTCGGTCGACCAAAGGCTACCGCGGCAAACACCGCTATTCCCTTAAACAGGCGAGCAACGCGCACGCCAAAGCAGGTCAGCACGCCTATCGCCATCGCAAATTGCGCAAACGCGAATTCCACCAACTGTGGATCCTCCGCATCAATGCGGCATGCCGAGATTTGGGCATCAAATACAGCCGTTTCATCTATGCTTTGGATTTGGCTGGCATCGCCATCAACCGCAAAATGTTGGCCGAATTGGCCGTGAACAACCCCGAGGTGTTCAAGCAAATTGTGGTCAAGGCCCAAGCTATCCTGCCCGAGCCAGGCAAGGCACCTGATTTGGAGGCATTGAAGAAACACTACGAGGCCGCCCACAAGGTTGCCCCCAAGGCCGCCAAGGCCGAAAAGGTCACCGAACCCAAGACAGTCGCCCGCAAGGCTTCTGCCACCGCCAAAAAGGCCACAGCAAAAGCAGCCAAGGCCAAATAATTTTATCGACAATTCAAACCCCCGCCCTTCGAAGCCTCGCGCGAAGAAGGGTGGGGGTTTTATTTTGAGTGGCTCCCAGCTCAAAGCTCTCAGCTCCCAGCTATTTATTCTGTTCCAGCCACAACTTGGCATCGATCCCAGCCTCGGCGCCACACCCCGCGGAAACGATTCCCTGCCTATAGCGGAAATCCACGCAATCCCCTGCCGCAAAAACGCCAAAAACGCTGGTCATGGTGTGCTCTTTGTGGACGACAAAGCCCCACTTGTCCAATTCGACCTGCCCTTTCAGGAAATCGGTGCTCGGCACTTGGCCAATGGCCAGGAACATCCCGTCAATCGGCAATTCGGATAAGGAGCCGGTCTTGAGGTCCTTGAGTTTAAGGCCAGTGACCTTCGAATCGCCCAATATGTCCTCGACACCCACATTCATATGGAATTCGATCTTCGGATTCGATCGCGCATGTTTTTCCATGATAGCTGAAGCCTTGCAGGTGTCTTCGCGGTTGAGTAAATGGACCTTGGTGGCGAATTTGGTCAAAAAATTGGCTTCTTCCATGGCCGTATCGCCCCCACCTACCACTGCCACGATCTTGTTTTTGAAAAAGAATCCGTCACAAGTGGCGCATGTCGCGACTCCTTTGCCCCACAGCTTGGATTCGGACGGCAAGCCCAATCGGCGGGCCTTGGAACCCGTGGCAATGATCACCGACTTGGCCAAAAATTGCTCCTCATCCACAAAAACCTTGAAAGGTCGGCTCGAAAAATCGACTTTGGTCACACCCTCTTGCACAAATTGGACTCCGAAACGTTCAGCTTGGGACCGCATGTCGGCCATAAGCTGGGGCCCGAGGATGCCATCCTTGAATCCAGGAAAATTCTCCACCATCGTGGTGGTGGTGAGCCACCCGCCCGGTTGCCAACCATCGAAACAAAGGGTTTTCAAATTGGCCCGGCTCGCGTAAATGCCTGCGGTGTAGCCAGCGGGCCCAGCGCCAATGATCAAGACGTCGTAAATGGTGTTCTCAGCCATGGAAATCGGATTAATTTGCTTCAGCATTATACATCAATCAAAATATTGTAAATTAGATTTTCTTGTTCCGCTCAAGCCGCGGGGCTGGGGGGCTTTTCACCGCCGAAAAGCCCCCGGAAAAGGCGCCTGGGGGTTCATGACGCAATCGCAGCGTAGCACCTCGTCCCAGCCACGTTCTGCGCATTCACCCCCTGGTCCCCCCGATGCCGAGAACCGAGGGTTATTGGCGAAATTAAATTATTTAACCGAAGGTCCGGCACGCAAGGAATCAGCCCCTTCCCGCCCTTGGATGCACACCGAAGGGCGAAGGTGAAAGGGGTCCGGGGAATATGACGGGCCCGATAATCCATGGAAGGCGCAACGTTGTGTTTCCGTTCATATTCCCCGGCCGGTTTTCCCGGGCATCTTTTGCCGGGACAAAAGGTGCCCGCCCGCCCGACGAGGGCAAAAAAACAAAAACAAAAAATCCTTATACCAAAAATGGTATAATACTCCTCACCAATGGACCAAACCCCCATATCACCACTGGCCGATCGCATGCGCCCCAAGACCTTGGAGGATTTTTTCGGCCAGGAGGAATTGGTGGGCGAAAATTCCCTGCTTCGGTCCTCGATTGCGACAGACAGCGTGTTCAGCATGATCCTATGGGGCCCGCCCGGCAGCGGGAAGACCACCTTGGCCGCAATCATCGCCAACCAGACTCATTCAGACTTCATCAAGCTCAGCGCCGTGGAAAGCGGTGTGAAGGAACTCCGCGCCATCGTGGAACGCGCCCAGCAAAACCAGCGTCTTGGTACCAAGACGATCCTTTTCATCGACGAGATCCACCGCTGGAACAAAAGTCAGCAGGATGGGTTATTGCCCCATGTGGAAACCGGAACCATCACACTCATCGGCGCCACCACCGAGAATCCGAGTTTCGAGGTGAATTCCGCTTTGATTTCAAGGATGAGGGTATTTGTCCTGCGCCGCCTGACCGAAGAGCATCTCCAAAGCATTCTCAAACATGCGCTATCAGATAAGGTGAATGGTTTGGGCGCAATGAAAATCCAGATTGAAGACTCTGTGATCGGCCTTATCGCCAATCTGGCGAACGGAGATGCACGCTCGGCTCTGAACATTCTGGAGCTTTGCGCCAAACAGAAAAAGGAGATTACACCGGAACTGGTGAAACAGGCTATCCAGAAAGCGCACCTGATGTATGACCGCGCGGGCGAGGAGCATTACAACATCATCTCCGCTCTGCACAAATCCATGCGTGGGGGCGATGGCCATGCGGCTGTGTACTGGCTGGTACGCATGCTCGAGGCAGGCGAGGATCCTACATACATAGCACGTCGGCTCCTGCGTTTCGCGGCCGAGGACGTGGGCTTGGCGGATCCTTTCGCCTTGGTGCTGGCCGAAAGTGTATTCGAAGCCTGCCAGAAAATCGGCATGCCGGAATGCAACGTCCACCTATCGGAACTGGTGATTTATCTTTCAAAAACCAAGAAATCAGTGGCCGCCTACTTGGCCTACGGAAAAGCCAAGGCCGATGTGGAAAAATATGGAAATTTGGGGGTCCCACTTCACATACGAAATGCGCCAACCAAACTGATGAAAGAGCTGAACTATGGGAAGGGCTACAAATACACCCCGTTAGAAGACAGTACGGGCCAGGAATACCTGCCTGAGGAGATCAAAGACCATCGGTATTTCTAGACATGGACAAAAATCTAAGCTAAGGATAAAATAACATCCATTTATTTCATTTTGCCCACCCCCATGGCTGAATTACCCAAAAAAGATCCAAATCGACGGACTGTCACCGGCACTGAAGTGAGAGTCCACAAATACTCTGGCGAAACTCGTGATCGCCTGGGTTTGGTGCTCGATTCGTCTGACATATCAGCCTCTTTCTGCGAAGAGCTTGGAATCGATGACAATATCTTGAATACCTACAAACAGAGCAATTTGGACTCTCTGGAGCTGGCAAAGGATCGGGAGGCATGTGAAAAGGAGGTAAAGGAAGCGTTGGAAAAGGAGATTGCCGATTTGAGTGGCAAAATCAAGAATGCCACCTTGGAATTCAATGGCTTGATTCAGCATATCAACGACGCGAAGGTAAAAATAGACGAGGCCAAAAAGATGGTGAACAGAAAAAACCCCATCATCGGACGTGAGGAACATCGGGAGGTTCTGAAAAATGTGAGCCTGGTCAAAATATGCTTGCTGCGATTGGATTCGCTCAGGCCTGAATTCGAAGCATGGGTGAAACGCCTGCAATCGATCAACAAGGGATCCAAAGTGCTTCAAGACCAGGAGGTGATAAGGTTGGTGGTGTTCCTCCAGAAAATGAGAAAAGAGAAAAAACGCTAAGCCGCTTGCATCCTATTTCGCCTCGTAAAGGGGAATCCGAATAGCATCACACCGCCTAGAGATTAATTCTGGCCTTTGCTGAACTCAAGCCACTCTTTCGCCTTGGCCGGGATCTCGGCCAGAGGAATTTTTTCGAGGGTGATGTTTTCGGGCAACGCATCCAGGAACAATCGGCCGTAATCCTTCGAGAAGACCCGTTCGTCGAGCACGATCATGGAACCGTAATCCGTGGTGGATCGGATCAGACGACCAAACCCCTGCCTGAACTTGAGGATGGCCCGTGGGACCGTGTATTCGTAAAAACCATTTTGGAACAACTGCGCTCTTGCCTTGTGGACCGGGTCGTTTGGCATGTCGAACGGGAGCTTGTGGATCACGAGCGTGGTCAGCGCCTCGCCTTTGATATCGACCCCTTCCCAAAAACTGCTGGTGCCGAACAGCGCCGAATTCTGGGGGCTTCCCAGATACGCCTTCATAATCTTATTTCGCCCTCCGCTAATCCGCTGGGCCAAAAGTCGGATCCCGGCATTTTTTAAATTTTCGGCCAAGGCGAGATACATCACCTCGATCACCCGATACGATGTGAAAAGTCCCAAAATGTTCCCGCTCACGGCCTCGATCAATTTTTGGAAGAACGGCGCAAGTTGGTCGTTGCTCTTGGGTGACGTGATGGGCAAAACGTCAGTGGGCACCATCACATAGGCCTGACGCTCGAAATCGAACGGCGAATCGATGATCAGCTCCTCGAAACGCTCATCTAAAGCGAGCAAAGTCCGCAAATAGGTAAAAGGATGTTGCTCGGGCGCGTCGTAGCTTTTGTCCTTCAGTTTTATGCCCAGCGTGGCGGACGTGAGAATGATGGACTTCTTCTCGGCATAAAGCTTCTGTTTCAGATCGTTTCCAGGCAAAGTCGGGGCCAAGTTCACGCTCACCTCACCCTTGGAATCGGCCGCCAGCCAGCGGATGTGCTGGAGCGCGGGATCCTCGTTGAAGAAGGCTTTGAGAGCCTTGGTCTGCTCGGTCAATATCTCGGCCTCCTGCATGAATTCGGCGGCCAACTCGTTCTGTTCCGAGGCCATGTCGTCCCCGCCAAGGCTCAAGGCATCGGCAAAGGCTCGAAGGTCTCGGATCCATTCCAAAATGATAGCGGACGTCTCCTCGGCGGAGGCGCCCATATTCAGCCATTCCTCGGTGGCCTGCACCGTGGGATCGATCAGCAGATTCTCGGTATAGCCCGTGTTCTCCACGTTTTGGCCTGTGAAATAGGCGATCAAAGTGAAAAGTCCATCGATTTTGGCCTCCATTTCCTCCATGCCCGAATGCACGATGCCCAAAAGACGCATGGCCAGCTCCCCGCCGAACAGCGTACCTTGGTAACGTTTCTGAATATCCTCCAAATGCCCGCGGATCATGCGGAACGGCAGACCGAAATTATCCTGTTTCAACACCATGCCGAACGCATCCGTGGCCGCCTCCTCGAAATTGTGCGCCTCATCGATAACAAGATATTTGTACTCTGGTAAAAGCGCCCCCTCGCCCTGCAAATCAGCGCACAAAAGCGCATGATTCACCACAATAATATCCGCCTCCTCAGCCAAACGCCTCGCGCGGTGCAAATAACACTCGCCATACGGCTTGCACTTCTGCGGGCTGCAATATTTCTTGTCCGAACAAAGCTCGAAATCCCAAATCAGCGACTCTTCCCGAGTCAGATGGATCTCCCCGCAATCGCCCGAGCACGTGGTCGTCTGCCACACCAAAATTTTGATGAGCAAAACGATATCGGTGTCAGAAAACCGCGCGGCCTCCTTGAATTTGGCGAATCGGCGCAGACAGAGGTAATGGCTCCGCCCCTTGAGCAAAGCGGCACGGAATCCGGAATTCTGGGTGCCTTGGCGGTAAATATTCTGCAAAAGCGGGATGTCTTTCTCGTAAAGCTGTTCCTGCAAATTGATAGTGTTCGTGGACACCACGACCTTGGATTTGTTCGCGATAGCGATATTGGCCGCAGCCACGAGGTACGCAAGCGACTTGCCCACGCCCGTGGGCGCCTCGCAGATCAGGTGAAAACCCTGGTCAAAGGCATTCATCACGGCTTCCGACATTTGCACCTGCTGGGGCCTAGGCTCGTATTCCTCCCACTGCTTTTTCAAAATCCCCTCTTCTCCCAGCACCTCTTCCACGCTTAGGGCCCTTTGGACGCCTGTCGGCTCGGCAATGGAGGCCGCGAGCGCATTGGCAACGCCACCCGACATCGTTTTGCTCGATCCTTTCAGTTCCTCGAAAAACACACCCGCTTCCCACGACGCTTTTGCCAAATGTCCCTTGATCTCCCGGACCAAAATGGACGGCAAATCATTAGCCTTGTCCCACAGCTTCTTAAAAAGCTCCAAAGTCGCCTCCACATCGCCCATGGCGCGGTGCTTGTGCACATGCTCAATCCCCAAATCGACTGTCAAAGATTCCAAACTGTAGCTCGCCGCCTGCGGATACAGGATCTGCGCCAGCGGAATGGTGTCCATAAGCCCCAGAATGTCCAATTTGATCCCCTTGGCCCACAAAAACCCGTGGTCGAAGGCGGTGTTATGGCAAACCAAATAGGCGCCTTTAAGAATTCGGGCGATCTCTTTGTAAACTTCTTTCTTCTCCAATCCGTTTTCATTCAATTCCTTGTCCGTGATGCCCGTGATCAGCGTGATGATCTTCGAAAGCGGTACCCCGGTCTTGATCAGCTCGTCGTACCGCTCCACCTCCTTTCCGTTCTCATATCGGATCATGGCGACCTCAATAATGTCGTCCTTTTTCGGATCCACGCCGCTGGTTTCCAAGTCGAGAACGACGAAGGGCTGTTTGAACAAAGGTCTGGGGAATAGGCACTAAAATCGTGAGGTCATTATCCCACGAAGTAAGGGGTCTGGGAACGGATATTGGATTAAATAGGAATAAGGTATAATTTGGTCAACGAAATAGACGAAAAATATGCCAAAAAAGATCAATAAATTTGTGTATTGGGCGCCGCGGATCCTTTCGATTCTCTTCATCCTCTTGCTGGGTTCGTTTTCGACAGAGGCTTTCAATGGGGGTGGCTTTTGGCAAACTCTCGAGACTTTGCTCATGATCAATTTCCCTTCGCTCGTGCTATTGGCCATTTGGTTGATCTCGTGGAAAAATAAGACGGCTGGAGTAATCGCTTTTGCCCTGGCTGGACTGCCCTTCATAGCCCTCTGGCTCATCTCCCCTTCGTTCGAGTGGGCTGTGCGCTCCTGGCTCCTGTTGATTTCTATTCCCGCGCTACTGATCGGAATTCTGTCTCTGGTGAATCGGCTCAAAAAGAAATAGCACAAGAGATGTGGGAAGGGTGGACATTGGATGGGAAGGTGAAGAATGGGGGGGTCCTGAAATCGGACCAATTCAATACCGTCCCCTTTAAATAATTAATAAATAAAAACAATATGGACCTTACACACGAAAATGCATTGGCAATCGCAAAAAGCCCCGATGAAAATTTGGATGTCAGGGCTCAAAAATCCGAAAAATCTGGAAAATTTGCCGCTTTGCTATTCCATTCAAAAAATGGAAAGCTCTTCGAAATGCTTCTGAGCTCAGATCCCACTTTTGAGACCCCTGAACAAGCTGAGGGTTGCATGAGAGAAGTGATTCAGATGTTTAGAAAAATGAACAAGACCGTATTAAAAGGCAAGGGCATCCGTTAAAACACAACCCTATTTCACCCCCTTCCAATATCCCTTGAGCAGATTAGCTGATTTGAGGAGTTTGGCTTGTTCGGATTTAGTCAGCGGAACCTTCCAGACCTTCTCGACCCCTCGGCGACCCAAGACGGCCGGGACCCCGAGCGAGATGCCGTGGATGCCGTAGGCCGCGCCGGGCTCCGTGGAGACGGGCGTGATGAATTTTTGGTCGCGAAGCACGCGCTCCACCAGCTCCTCGACGACCACGCCGATGCCGTAATAGGTGGCCTGTTTGCGTTGGATGATCTCGTAGGCCGCGCGCATGGTCTTGGTCTCGATCTCCTTCATTTCCTTGGTCGTGAGTGCTTTGCTGACCTGAACGCCTGAAGCGTTGGCCAGGCTCCACGGTACGAATTCGCTATCCCCATGCTCGCCCATCACCAAGG
>PMDG01000022.1 GCA_003154375.1 Candidatus Peregrinibacteria bacterium | reverse complement strand
GCCATCGGGGAGATCGGGCTGGATTATTACCACGACAAGTTCGCCCATGGCTTGCAGATCGATTTCCTGACCACCCAGCTCCAGATTGCCAAACGGGTCGGCAAACCGGCCATCCTACACTGCAGGGCGGGTAAGAACCCAGAGGAAAATGATTCGGCCTTTGAAGACTTATATACAATCCTCCAAGAGGAAAGGACCAAGGATGCCGTGATGCATTGCTTCAGCGGAAACCGCGAACAGGCCCAGGAAGCGTTGGACTTGGGGCTCATGCTCTCATTCACGGGAAATGTGACCTTTGAGCGTAACGGGAAGCTACGGGAGGTCCTCAAATCGATTCCGATCGAACGGATGATGATCGAAACCGACTCCCCTTTTCTGACCCCCAAAGCATTTGGCGACAAGCCAAACGAACCGGCGTATGTGGTGGAGGTGGCGAAGACGATCGCGGAGGTGAAGGGATTGGGGCTGGATGAAGTTCTGACGAAGACGAGTGGGAATGCGGAGAGGTTTTTCAATATTTGACAGACGGTCGAATTGGCATTTCCATTTTTTCATTCCGACCATGAGGGGGAATCCCTAGGCTATTTTCCTCGTACCACCCAACTGATAAATCCTTCCATGAGGGATTGAGGGTTCGAATCAGATTCTCCTTTTTCTCTCGTCGCCAACGCTTGATCTGCTTTTCGCGGCCGATAGCATTTAGGACATATTCATGTTCCTCGAAATAAACTAGCTTATGACATTTGTACCACTTGGTAAAACCATCATAATACCCTGTCTTGTGCTGAAAAACGCGGTACTCCAAACCATTGGTGAAACCGACATACAAGGTTCCGCTTTCGCTGGCCATGATGTACACATAAAATCGGTATTCCCTTTTCATGGTTCAATTGGATACAAAAGACAATCAACTACGAAGGCATTGGCCGCCAGCCGCACTTTCTCCTCCGTTTTTTTTCATTCCGACCGAGCGAAGCCTTTCGGAGCGAGCGGAGGAATCCCTAACCGTTTCGCCAGCCCATGTCAGTGAGGGATTCCTCCGCTCGGCCCCGACCGTTTCCTGCCGGCCTCGGTCGGAATGAAAAAATTAATATTCCGAATCCTCCGACATCGGAAAACCTCGATCATTCGACGGCTGCCTTTCCCTCTTTTTTGGCAACTCCCCAAACAATTCCCGCACGGCTTCGGAAACTGATTTGATTTGGGCAGTTTGGACCTTTTGGGCTAAAACGGTTTTGGATCGCGGCATCAGCACCTTTCCGAAACCCAATTTCTCGGCTTCCTTGAGCCGTTTTTCGAGTTGTGCCACATTCCTGACCTCGCCCGAAAGACCCATTTCGCCCAGCACCACCCATTCAGGCGGGATCGGGCGCTGGAGCTTGGAACTGGCGACCGCCATGGCCACGGCCAGATCGACTGCGGGTTCGCTGATCTTGAGTCCGCCGACTACATTCACAAAAACATCCGAGGAATCGAGGCTAATCTGCGCGTAACGCTCGAGCACAGCCAAAATGATATTCAAACGATTTAGATCAATACCGCTGGCAGTGCGTTTTGGATAGCCGAACTTGGTGTATGCCGTGAGTGCCTGGACTTCGACCAGAAACGTGCGGGTGCCCTCGAGCACGGGAACAATCACGGAGCCGACGGGTTTGTCGGCGCGGCCCTCCAGGAACAGGGCCGAGGGATTTTTGACCTCTTCCATCCCCTTTTCGGCCATGCAGAACACTCCGACCTCGTCCACCGCGCCAAAACGGTTCTTGGTGGTGCGAAGAAGACGAAATTGCTGGAATCGGTCGCCTTCCAAAAACAAAACGGTGTCCACCAAATGGGTGAGGGTCTGCGGACCTGCCAGATTCCCATCCTTGTTCACATGGCCGATGAGCAAAATAGGGACGTTCCTAGACTTGGCGAATTGCATGAGTTGCTCGGCTACATAGCGAACCTGAGTGACAGAGCCTGCCTGACTTTCGACCAATTCGGAGGCCATGACCTGAACGGAATCGACCACCGCGAAATCGGGAGTCTCGGCCTCGAGAGTAGCCAGGATCGTTTCCAAACTGTTCACATTCAGCACTTGGATCGGGTTCTTGAGCTTCAGACGGTTCGCCCGATCGGAAATTTGCTCCACCGATTCCTCGCCAGAAAAATAGAGGACTTTTCGATTCCCCTCTGCCATGCGATCACACACCTGGAGCGTGAGGGTCGATTTGCCAATGCCCGGATCCCCCGCGAGCAGCGCCATGGAATCGGGCATGAAGCCGCCCCCCAACACTCGGTCAAACTCGCCGATGCCCGTGAAAAGGCGTTGCTTCTTCAGCTTGAAATCCATGATGGTGACCGAAGGCTTACCGGGCTTGGCCGAGGCGATCGCCATCTTTTTTGGATTTGTATCCACCACATCCTCGACCAAGGTGTCCCAAGCGTTGCACTGCAAACATTGCCCGCCCCATTTGGGAGACTTGGCGCCGCAAGAGGAGCAAATATATATAGACTTTAATTTCACAAAATTATGAATTAAAAATTAAGAATTAAGAATTGGAAATTAATGATTTTTGGATAGAACCGATTATTCTCAAAATCTCATCACAATCCAACAGCAAACGCTCACAATCTCCAAGAAGCGCAAAACCAGAATCCCTAATCAGCCTTAGCCAATAATGAGTCTCTCGCGCTTCCTTATACGCGATGTTGAGCTTTGCATGAAAATCTTTCCTGGAAAACCCGCCTAACGCCTCCTCGATATTCGCACCAATCGAAGTGCCGCTTTTCAAAACCTGCTTCGACAATACAAATTCCTTCTTCTCGTAAACTAAATATCTGTAGAGATTAATGATCTGAATTGAAAAGCTATAGCTTTTTTGCTGAACAATATTTTCTTTCATAATACAAAATTCTTAATTCATAATTTTTAATTCTTAATTGTATTTAGTTTAGTGAACAAAGGTTCACCTGTCAAATATAATCAAAAACCCCCTTGGGAGTTGGGGGTCTTTGAACGGGCTTTCGACAACTTTTGGCAGCTTTGCAGCTATTTTCTTAGAACCCAGAAACCATTTGGGCCGGATTGCCATCCCAATGGTCGGCCAGCACGGCCAATATCTCGGCATGCTTATCCAAACTGGCTACATCCACCTTTTCGTCGAGTCTTCGGCCTAGATCCTGGCCCCACAACACCTCTCGCATATCTTGGATGTTCTGCGTCAGATCACCTTGGCCCTCCCGAGAGTCGGGAAGATCATGGGGACTTTCGACTGAATGCAATTTTCGGGCGGAAGAATCGGTTTTCATAAGAGGAGGGTTTAATACTAATTAGGCATCCATTTTTTTACAGCCTGATGAAGAAAAAGTATATTTTCTATAAATAAATCTATATAATTAACATATAATGTTGTAAATATAACAATATGATTCGCCTATCCGACACCTTGAAAACCTTGGTCAACCGAAACCCCCTGCTTCTGTTCGGACTCGGACATCGGCTCCTGAACCTTTCGCAAACCTCGCAGTTCCTAAGGCCTGTGGTCGAAAGTAGAGCCAAAAAGGAAGTGAAACCGACGGCGATCCTCATGGGACTTTCACGCCTCCAGCGCAATTTGGGGAAAGCCACACACACCCTTGAACATTTCCGCCTCGACAAGATCACGATCCACTCTGATCTTTGCTCCCTCTCCTACCCGCGCCATCCGGACCTTCAAGGGAAAATCAATCGCCTGCTCCAACTGATCGAGAAACATCAAGGCTATGTGAATGTGACCGAAGGCATGCATGAGGTGACTTTGCTCATCGACCAAGAGCGCCTCGAGGACGCCAAACGCCTCTTGGGCGATCGTCCCAAAAACGAAAATTCCGGCATCGCCTCAATCGGGGTCCAATACAACGAAAAGTACAATCGGATTCCCGGGATGCTGTATCAAGTCATCCAGCAGTTCGCGTTCCAAAGCATCAACCTGCTCGAAATCGCATCGACCCACACAGAATTTATCTTCTATGTGCCGCAAAAAGACGCTCATTTGGCGTTCGACACGCTGTACAACGCGTTTGGGAGACATGCTGAATAAAATTGGCTGATTTGGACTATATAAGCACAAGTCTATTTGCTGATTTCCTGTTTCATTCCAGCAATATATTCCTCGATCGCCAGCTTCAATGCTTCGACCTCTTCGGCGGAGATTTTGATCAGTCCATCTTCCTGAAGATTTGCGTCGCCATAGCCAGGTATTTTCCCAGAAAGATAATCCAGGAATGTTCTCAGATACTGCGGATTCCATAGATACATGACAATCAACTCATTGGCATCTTCGACTGCTCTTGTTGCGTATTGTGACGCCTGATCCTGCACGCTTTCGTAATCGGGAACATTGCCCCACGTTGATAAGCCCTTCCCAGGATTTTCAACTCTCTTTTTGAAGCAATATCTGAAAAGCAATTCGAAATTCGAATTTACCGCCACGCCCCCATCGGCCAGAACCCTGTCATACCATCCCTCCGGATTATCAGGGCTCTCCTGATGGATCAAATAATCCTGATAGGCATGGCCCACTTCATGCAAAAAGCGATACTGATCCGTTTCGTCTCCGATCAATGGAAATAATTCCTTGCCACCATTCGGATCCCTCCCCAATCGAAAAATATAATAGTCGTATTGAGCTTTCGGCATCGGAACCCCACTGATATTTATGGCCTTATTTTCATATTTATATCCCCACGATCCCCGATTGATTCCGATTTCGGAAATAAAACCCTCATCGACCAAAAAATCACCCAGATTCCTTGCCAAATCTTTATCGGGGTTATTTGCCTCTCGCTTATTCGGCAAATTAAGCTGAGCATTGACCTGCCCCCTCAGTTCGGTTTTCATGTCCCTTTCGTCAGATGATGAAGGCCTGTTTAGCATATGGATAATTTAGCCCCACCTAATTAGGGTACAAACCCGAATCTTATTGGATACTCCTAAGATAGGCATCCAAAATCACCTGCGCCGAGACCATGTCGATTGATTTTTTCTGATGCTTGGCTTGTATCCCCTGCTCATGCAAAAGTTGCGTGGCCCGAAGGGTGGTCAGGCGCTCGTCGAAAAACTCGACGGGGATGGGGTCGACAGCAACGCGAAGCTTGGCTCCAAACTCATGTGTCTTTACGAATCGATCTCCGACCGAGCCGTCCATCATCACAGGAAGGCCCAAAATGACCTTTGAAATGCCTTCCTTTTGGCAAAAATCCCGTAAAAAGGCCAGCCCCTCTTTCTCGGACTTGGGTTGAATCGTCTCACGCGGGAAAGCGATCTGCTTATCAAAATCGGAGACAGCCAGCCCGATGCGGCGATCTCCGAAGTCAATTGCTAGATATCGACCTTTGCTCATAAATAGTCTCAAGTCTCATGTGCGAGTCTCAAGGAAGGAATCCATTTCCACACTTGAGACTTGTGACTCGCGCTTGAGACTAGGTTAGGCTTTCTTGGCAACCTTCTTAGCGGGCTTTTCAGCCTTTTCCTCTTTCTTCTCAACCTTGGGAGCTTTGGGGGCCTTGGGAGCTTTGGGCTCCTTGACCGGCTTCACAACCTCGGCTGCAGGCTTCTCGCCGCTCTTCTCGAGCTTGGACAACATTTTCTGGAGGCCGGATTTCTTGTTGGCGGCGTTGTTCTTGTGGATCAAACCCTTTTTGAAAGCGGTATCGATCGAACTCACAACCTGGGGCAAGAGCTTGGCTGCCTTGTCGGCATGCTTTTTCTGGATATAGCCCTGGAACAACTTAATGAGAGACCTCATCGAGTTTCGGGTGATGCGGTTGCGGGCCTCGCGGACCTTGGCCTGTCTGGCCTGCTTAACGGATTTGCGGACGACGGGCTTCTTAGCGGTTGTTGCTCCTGCCATAGTGTTTGATAATTACGAATTATGAATTATGAATTTCCAATTTCCAATCAATTCCGAATGACGAATACAGAATGACGAATATGGATACTCTCAAGACGCTTGCGCATTTTAACCCATCATCCCGACTAACGCAAGGAAAATAATATGAACAAAATTTAGAAAAAATATGAAAATATTTGAAATAAATCGAATCGATTTTTTTATTTCAAATTTCTTTCAAATTTTGCACTTATTTCGTGGTATCCGCCCCCACCACCACCGAGAGGTCGGCCAGAGCATCGGTCAAAAGCTCGTCGCTGGGGACCGCCTCCCCTTTCACAAACCCCGACAGAGCCTCGATGGTCGATTTGAAATGTGGCAACACGTTTCCGTCCTTGTCCACCTCCCAAGAATTGTAGCGGATGAAGCTTTTGTCCACATTCTTGCGATTCCCGGCCTTATCCGTAAGATTGTCGATGTTCACAACATTGAAGCCGAAACGCTTTAATCGATCGGCCAATGCCCGCGCCACCCCAGGGGCCTTGGTGCCATTCAGCACCTCGATCCGTGCAGGGTTCAGAAAAATATCACGATGATGGAAAATCAGATCGGAGTACTGATGGATCATGTCCAAATTGTCCCCGATCGGCACCAACGCGAACTGGTTGTTGGTGTACTGGCGCTCGGGGGTGACCAAAAAGCCGCCCTCTTGTGTCGGATCGTCGTGGAGGACCTTCGTGACCAGCCTTGACCTATCGATCTTCTGGCCAAGCGATGCCAACGTGATCATTTCGGTGAGCGAAAGGTTGGTGTTCAGGTTCTTCTGGATGGCATCGTAAAGCTTCTTGAGGACCGAGGGGTTGGTGAGGACGTTATTGGACATGGCCTTCTCCTTGATCGCCATGATCACCTGCTGCTGACGCAGGGCTCGGCTGAAATCGGAGGTGGTCTTTCGGCTTCGGCTGAATTTAAGGGCCGTCTCACCATTCATCTCCTGAACTCCTGCCTTGATCTCGAAAACAGTGTATCCGTCGTCCTGCTCGTTCGGATAGTAAGGATCGTAGATCGGCTCCTTCACGTCCACGGTAATGCCTCCTAGGCTATCCACGACCTCGACGAAAGCGTTAAAATCGATGCGGGCGTAATACGGGATATCCAGCTCCGTGATCTCGCTTCCGGCCTTGGCGAACATGGAATAGGCGCTGTCGCCCATCTCCTTCTTGAAATTCCGATAAAGCTCGTTGATCTTGTGTGTGCCGAATTCTGAGCTTTTCAGATAGTAGTCCCGAGGGATGGAGAGCATGGAAACTGTGCCGTTCGCGAAATCAATGCTGGCCACAATGATGGTATCCACCAAGTCGGCGCCATCGCGAACATGGCCTCCATCGCCCAAAAGCACGATATTGGTGTAACCATTCGCATCCTTTTTGAGCTCCGTGCCCATAGAAAGAACCATCCCCTTCGGATCGAAGGTGCTAACCCAGTGGTAAATGCCCAACGTGACCTTAAACACAATAAAGGCGCCGACCAGCACCAATGCCGCCCCAACCCAAAGGCTCTTCTTTTTCGGAGTCGCCCTATGAATACGAACCAAAACCGATGCCAGGAACTCCTTGATTTTTTTTGCAATTTGCAAAGGAGGCCTCTGGCGGATCTTGCGCGTATGGAATTGGCCCATAGACTGTTTTATTTACTGCAAAACTTTAGCATTTCGCCCCATTTTGAGTCAAATCATGAGACCAGCCGATTCGTGGCTCGAATGGTGGCTCGAATTGATGAGGTTACAATTCTAATCGCCATGACTCAAGGCCACAATTCGAGCCACAAAGCGAAGCGACGAGCCACCATTCGGAATCCACACACCAAAAACCCCCAGCCTTTGGGGCCAGGGGCTATGGAGTTTCGAAAATAAGATTCGCTTATTTGAGGGTGACAGTGGCACCGGCGGCCTCGAGTTTCTTCTTCATCTCGTCGGCCTCGGGCTTCTTCACGTTCTCCTTGACCATCTTGGGGGCTCCATCGACCAGGTCCTTGGCCTCCTTCAGGCCGAGGGCGGTGATTTCGCGCACCACCTTGATCACGTTGATCTTCTTGTCGCCGGCATCCTTCAGGATGACGGAGAATTCGGTTTGGACTTCAGCCGGAGCAGCAGCCGCGCCGCCGCCAGCGGCCGCGGCAGCAGCAACCGGCGCTGCAGCCGAGACGCCCCATTTTTCTTCGAGCAGTTTCGCCAGGTCGGCAGCTTCGATGACCGTCAGCGACGACAGGTCCTCGACGATTTTTTCGAGTTTCGACATTTCAGTGTGTCCTTGATTTCGTTTGTGTGAGGTCGGGATTCAAGAGGCGGTGCAGGGTCCCAGGAACGGTTCAGGCGGCGTCTTTGTTGGCGTAGGCGCCGATGACCCGCGCGAGCTGACCGGCCGGCGCCTGCAGGATGCCGGCGATCTTGGTCGCAGGCGCCTGGATGAGGCCGATGATCTTGCCGCGGAGCTGATCCAGCGACGGCAGTGTGGCCAAAGCCTTCACGCCGTTCGTGTCCAGCACCGTCTCGCCCATCAGTGCTCCGATGAGAACGAGCTTTTCGTTCCCCTTGGAGTACTCCGCGACCACCTTGGTGGCGGCGACGGGATCGGCCGAGTAGGCGATCGCAACCGGGCCTGCGAACAGGTTCCCGGCCGCATCGCCACCCTTGCCGTCAAGGGCGATTTTCGCGAGTCGGTTCTTGATGACCTTCAGATTCGCGCCTTGGCCTTTCAGCTTGCCGCGCAGATCCGTCAGCTCCGCCACGGTCAGCCCGGAATAGTGCGTGACAACCACGACGCCTGCATCCGCGAAGACCTTTTTGTAGGTCTCGAGGGCTTCGGCTTTTCCAGCTTTATCCATTGCGGTCTCCATAGCGGACGACCGGACTATCCGGCCGCCCCAGGATGCGCACGCAGGACCAGCTCCCGCTCCGCCCCTCGCAACATGCCAGCCCCACGAGGGGAACCGGCCGTTCCGGGAAGCGCAGCGGTCCCTTGACCAGCGCGCCCCCGTCCCAGGGCGGTAACGAAGTCAGGAGCTCAGTCGTCAGCCCGAAGGCGGACCACCTGCCCTTTGTCCCGTCACACCCCGTCTCATGCAGGCGAATATTACGAAGTCCGGCGAATTGGCCCAGTTGAGCGAATTTGCCGTTCCCCACCTGCAGTCATGGACAGGAAACGGGAGAGTCGTTTGTTAACGATTCTCCCGTCCAACGCAGGGCTGTATACCCCATGCCAGAGACATGCAAGCGCCCCCTTGCTTTTTTCTACAGCCGTGTGCCGCCGAGAGTTTCGCTCCCGAATCCAGCGCCATCTTGGCCCTTCCCATCGCCGTAAATGCAAATCCCGGAAGCGCGAAGCGCTCCCGGGACCACATTATGAACGTCCGTAGGCCTGCAGATCAGTTGGCGGTGCTGGACTGGTTCACGTCCGCCACGTCGATCGCAACGCCGGGGCCCATGGTCGAGCACAGATTGACCTTGAGGACATAGGTGCCCTTAGCGCCGGTCGGCTTGGCCTTGAGCAGCGCACCGATGAAGGAGCGCACGTTTTCCTGCAACGCCTTCTCGGTGAAGCTGGCCTTGCCGATGCCGCCATGGATGATCCCGGCCTTTTCGACCCGGAACTCCACCGAGCCGCCTTTAGCGTCTTTGACTGCCTGCGCGACGTTTGGCGTCACGCTGCCGACTTTCGGGTTGGGCATCATGCCCTTGGGACCGAGAACCTTACCCAGACGCCCGACCAGGCCCATCATGTCCGGCGTTGCGATGACGCGATCGAAGTCGATCTTGCCGCCGTTCACGATCTCGAACAGGTCCTCGGCGCCGACGATGTCGGCCCC
>PMDG01000016.1 GCA_003154375.1 Candidatus Peregrinibacteria bacterium | reverse complement strand
GATTTTGGAGGAATTGGGGAAGATCGCAAAAAAAGCTGGGAGCTGAGAGCTTGGAGCTGGGAGCCGAACAAATGGGAGTCCTCTGTGAGTGGGTTCCGACCCTTTGTCGGAAGGGCGTTCTCCCCCTGGGTTAGGGGGAGGGCGAGGGAGTCCGTTTGGTGGGTGTTGGTTGGTCACCGTTAATCCATCATCAGCGGACTCCACTTAACCTCCCCTAACCCAGGGGAGGAATGTTTTTGTTTGATTTTAATCCCCCAACCCCCCTTTATCAAGGGGGCATCAATCAACTGTCATGGATTGGATGTTAGCAAAAGGGGGTTCCCCTTGATAAAGGGGAAGGCGAAGGAGATTTTTAACTGTGTACCGAATCGTTAGGAGAAAAGAATTGACGGGTGAACAAATGTTTACTAAAATGAAAATCCAGCCAATAATTTGATCCAAAACAGTGAAAATAGACCAATTAAACCATATTTTTCACGATTATGTTTACAAAACCGTTAAAAAGAGTACAATGGAGGCATATGACCAAGATCCTCAACGTATACAACAAAATCAGTGTGCTTCGCGAGAGGTATTACAAGGCATCCTCAGGTAAAGAGGCGCTAATCAAGTTGATCGCCGAGGCCGAAGTTTCCGAGCAGGTGTACAACTCGAATGCCATCGAGAACAGCACGCTCAGCTTGGAGGAGACCGAAAAGATCCTGCTCCAGATCGATCTGGATCGGTACATCACCGAGCGGGAGATCTTTGAGGCGAAGAACCTGGCGCGGGTCGTTTCCTATATAGAGACAAAGGCCAAGGAGCGGGAGTTGGATTTGGAAGGCGTCCTATCGCTTCACAAGATGCTGCTTTCCAACATCCGCGACGACGTCGCCGGCCGATTTCGGAAGGACAATGAATTCGTCCGCGTGGGGAGCCACATCGCGCCCAGCCCGAAAGAGGTATCGGACCGCCTTGGGAAGATGTTGTCGGAATACAACGCAACGAGCCACGAGAATATCATCCGGCGATTGGCAAAATTGCACTTGGCCTTCGAGCACACCCACCCGTTTGTCGATGGCAACGGGCGCATCGGTCGCGTCATTAATAACTATCTGCTGATCCGCGAGGGGTTCGTGCCAATAAATATCAAGTTCATCGACCGTGAAAGGTACTACGAGGCGTTTCGTGAATTCGACGAAAAGGGGGCGACTTCCGTCATGGAGGAGATCGTGGGTCGGGCGCTGACCAACAGCTACCACAAGCGATTGGCTTATCTGGAAGGCAAAAAAATCGTCACCCTCAACGAGTACGCGAAAGCCAACAAGCTTTCCCACCCGAACCTGATCAACAAGGCGGGTCGTCAGACCATCGAAGCCTTTTTGGAGAAGGGGATTTGGAAGATCGGCATGGAACACGATGGCAAATAAAGTTTAAACGTGTCGAATTCGACGCCTATATTTTTCATTTTATTCCCCCCTTTTTCATTCCTTTGCAGAAAGGAATCTCCCATGGGCCACCATGGTGGTTGTTTGTTGATTCCTGCCGGAGTTTATCCTCGTGTAAACGGGGGCGGGAATGAAAAGAAAAAAGGAATGAAAAAGGGGAATAAGTTGCTTTTATAAATAATTATGGTATAATACTCTTGCTTTCATCGAGAGTGCGGCGAGAGATTTGGCTCTAGTAGATGCGAGCAATGCGGTCCTAAGCGTAAGGAATCCAAAGGATGACTGAAGCGGAGGACTTCGAGATGATAAAAATGTCGTGCATTTTTGCATCGAGAAGAGCATTGCCCATCTCGCGACCCGCCGGCAACCTGCCTATTGGTAAGGTGCCAAACCCAAAAATGATGAAGCAGACGATTCGTCTCAATACTCGATGGAGGTTAACTAATATTTAACCTTTCATCTTTATGTCTGATAACAAAGTCCCCGAAAAGTTCGCCAAGCTTCTCCTCGACGAGCCGAAGATCGCGGATGAGGTCATCAAGATGGGAAACATCTACTACCTGTACAGCTGGCTGGATAAAAACCGCCACCATCTGGTCTTTTTCCCGGACGGGGAGATGAAGTCGGTGTTTATCCCTCTGTACGCATGCAACTTCAAAAAATTCGGGGAGTTCATCGGATCCATCCGAAAGGATTTCACGTTGATCTCGGGCGGCGAGCCTCTGACCACTGATTTTTATCCCGATGGTAGGTTGATCTACATGGATGAGATTCACAGGAAGCTCGCCGAAAGGCCATTTCCAATTGTGCGTGTCGTCATTTTCCTCAAGCAACTGAAAGGCTTCATCGAATTGGCGGTAAAGAATGGCTTCATATCCGCCGAGGGAGGGGGTAAGAACAAGGAACATCGCACCGTCATCATGGATTCCGGGCAGGGGATTGGCATGTCAGTTTACACGGGTGTTCCCGAAAGGGGGTTTGAGTGGTTTTGCGTGGATACGGGAGAAAAAAGAGACGCAAATCAGTTGAATTTGTGATGTCTATAAAAAATGGTTTGAATGGCCTTGAGACTTGAGACTCGCACTTGAGACTTTTTAGTTACCTTTCCCATTCCCCATCGTACTCACCTTGCTATAGAATGCCTTTAGATGTGTAACCCAAAAAACATGAAAAACTTCAAACTGGTGTTGGCCGCCGCTGTGGTGATCCTCACCCTTTCCGCCTGCCAAAAGGCAGGTCTCCCCAAGCCCGAGGATCAAGGCCCGCCGTTGTCGCCGCCTACTGAAGGCCAGCCGGCCACGCCACCCTCCGCGAATCAGCCTGTGAAGACGGATGGGGCGAGTGAGGCGATCAAGCTGGGCGTGGGCGATAAGACGATCCTGGCGGATGGTGCCACGGTGACGCTCAAGGAGATCAACGATTCCCGTTGCANNAATGCATTTGGGCCGGCGAGCTTTCCCCGCTTTTGGTGTTGAATGTGGGAGGTGTGTCGGCCGAGGTCCGTTTGGGCACGGTTCGGGCGAAGAGCGCGTCATCGAACGGTTACACGTTTACGTTGGTCAGCGCCACCGAGACGACGGCCGAGTTCACGGTGTCCAACGGGGCCGATGCGGGCGAAAGTTGCGTGAAGGCGAAGGGCACCTGGTCCGCCCAATGGCTGGAGTGCGAAGGGGTCGATAAGACGTGGTGCGAGGCGAACGGCGGTGTGTTCGAGGAGTGCGGTTCCGCCTGCCGGCATGACCCCAAGGCCGAGATGTGCACCCTGCAATGCGTGATTTTCTGCCGGTTCGGATCGGAAGCGCCAAAGCCGGTGGTCCAGGTGCCCCCAACGCCTAAAGAGCCCTTGGTGGGTGGCGACAAGGATGCGCACGGATGCATCGGATCCGCGGGTTATTCCTGGTGCGAGGCGAAGTCAAAATGCCTGAGGATCTGGGAGGAGCCGTGTGCAGGGAACGCGGATGGCACAAAGTGCGCATTGGAAACATGCCACGGGTTGGATATCGCCTGTGGTTCCAATCCTCCGATGGTTTGCACGGAAATGTACGGGGTGGGGGATCGGTGCCTGAAGTACGCGAAGTGCGGCGTCCAGGATGGAAAATGCCAGCAGATCCAGGATCCGAAATTCACGGAATGCAAGACGTGTGTCCAAAATTGTTCGGACTCCAACAAGGATGACGTTGTGAAGTTGTTTGATTGCGAAGGAAAGTGCGGTTGAATTGAATGAGTGGGAGAATTTTTTAGCATTAACCGAACCTATATGAAAAACCTCAAAATCATTTTGTCCGCCCTGGTTCTGGTCCTCGCCCTTTCCGCCTGCCAAAAATCGGTCAGCACGCCCTCTGTCTCGGGGGTTAAGCCGACATCTGTGAATGTCCCGATCTCCAAAATATCGCCCCCCGTGTCCGTTTTGAGCAAAACATGCGTGGAAGAAAGGGGCGTGTGGTCCAATAAATACAAAGAGTGCGAAGGGGTGGGGAAGATCTGGTGCGATGCCAACAAGGGGAGATTCGACGAATGCGCTTCGGCTTGCCGTCATGATCCAAAGGCCGACATCTGCACCATGAATTGCGTGCCGTTGTGCTCATTCGGAGTAGTTGATCAAACAGCCAAACCCGAGGCCCAAGTGCCACCCGTGGTCAAAGAACCCTTGGTGGGGGGCGACAAGGATTCGCACGGGTGTATCGGCTCCGCGGGCTACATGTGGTGCGAGGCCAAGACGAAATGTTTGAGGATCTGGGAAGAACCCTGCTGGCCCGAGGTGACCACGGCCCTTCAACAGGCGTTTGCGGATAAATACAAGAAGCCATTGGCCGACATCCGCGTGTCCGTGGGTGAGGCTGACGCGACCCATGCCAAGGGCGGAGTTGGATTCAGCGTGAACGGGGTGGCCGGCGAAGGCGGGAATTTCCTGGCCGTGAAAGCGGATGGAAAGTGGAAGATCGTGTTTGAAGGGAACGGGCAGATCGCCTGCTCGACTTTGGCACCGTACAACTTCCCAGCCTCCATGATCGAGGGGTTTTGCGCAAAGTAGCAAAATCTCCTCCTCAGGTGAGGAGGAGTGGCCGCAGGACGAGGTGGTCTGGCTGGCAGAACAGTGACGGTGCTTCTGCGCTGTCAGCCAGACCACCCCGGCGCCCCTCCTTTTTAAGGAGGGGATTGGTGACATTTGCCTTCATCCCCATCCTGAGTGAAAATGAATCCAACTCAAATAAGGAACAATGAAAAAACTCAAACTCCTCCTTATCGCCGTTGCGCTGGTCCTCGCCCTACTTGACACCGTTGCGCTGATCCTCGCTTTTTCCGCCTACCAAAAAGTGGAGATGCTTAAGTACGAAGGCGGCACACCTCCAGTCGACATGGTGTACCACGCAAATTCCTGCCCCGGCGCGAATGGCAAACCAGTGACCGATTTTTACGAATGCGGGTATTGGGGAAGGGGAATGCACAGGGCAGGGTGGCACGAGGCCAAGGCGAAGTGTTTGAAGGATTCGAATGAGCCCTGCTGGACAGAGGAAACCAAGGCGCTTCAGCAGGCGTTTGCGGACAAACACCAGAAGCCCCTTGAGGACATCCGCTTGACTGTGGAGGATGGGGACGAAACGCATGCCAAAGGCCTAGTCGGAATCAACGGGAATGGGAATTCAGGGGTGGGTGGCGTTTACCTCGCGGTTAAGGCCGATGGGAAGTGGAAGATTGTGTTTGATGGAATTGATGGAAGACAAAGGGACTGCAAGGATTGGGAGTGGGGGACTGGCCTGCCAGGATTTGGAGGGGTATGCCTAGGGCGTGGGGGCTTTTCCTGCCGGGATTTGGAGCCGTATGCCTTTCCTGCGAGTATGGTGAATGATTTTTGTGCGGATTAGCCATGGACCACCCCTGCACCCCGTATTCGTCATTTCGAGCGAAGCGGAGCATAGTCGAGAAATCTGCGTAATTGCCTAGTGCGGTTGTGAGTTATTTCGAAGGTTTCTCCGCGCGCTCTGCCTAGTCGAAACGACAATAATAATTTTCTTTACAACCTCACCCGTTTCATAGGAGAATACGTCTGAAAAAACTAATTCCACCCCCTATGCTCAAAAAAACAATCACCCGTTTGGTTTTGGCTGTGTTCAGCCTGACCTTGCTTTCATCCTGTGCCTCAACGCCTTCGGCCGAGGTGCCTAAAGAGCCGTTCACGCTCAATTACCCGACGGATGCCAAGGAGATTCCGTATTTCACCCAGAACGACACCCTGAACACCATCGCGGCCGCGGGTCCGTACTACATGGGCATGCAACAATTGGACCAGCCTGCGTTCGTGGAATACGCCAAACTGAGGCAGGCCAAAATAGACGAGGCCATCAAGAGTACGGATGACATCGTGAGTGCGGCCACTGCCCTGAACGAGGGGCTCCGACCGCTCAAGGATGGGTATCTCAATTTTTGGGATCAGGTGCTGGCCCAGGATAAGAAACAGTTGAAGCTTGCCAAGGGGGTTGCGGGAACCATCATCGGCGGGCAGGTGAAGGTCGAGGGACTCTTGGCCAATGCGGAGGTGAGGCCCGAATCGGTCAACCCCGTGGTGAAGGCCAGCTTGGAATACCAACGCACGGCCATGGCCATGGAGCTCAGTAAGGCGGTGATCGAGGATCTGAGTTTGTTCATGGCTTCCGCGGCCGGGATGATCCCCACGCTGGAGAAGTCGGAGAACAAGGAAGTTGCATCGCTCGCAACCAAGTTCGATGACAAGATGAAAGACATCGAGAAGCTGAATTCGAAGGTCGATGCCCTTTACGAAAAAATGGATACCCTCGGGGTCGCCCTCAAGCAGCTGAACACGGGCGAATATTATTTGTCGCTCGGCTCCTTGGCGTATGTGAAGGAGGGGCTTGAGAAAATGAAGCCCCAGTTGGCATCCATCAGTCCGAACCAAAATTTGGCGAAAGAGGATGTGGAGTTCATCAAGGGCTACGGGGACCTTTTCGGATCCTTTGCCGACCAGATGACGAAAAAGGTGGAGAGTTTGGACAAGTCCCAGATGATTCTGGCACCGGCCCAGACAGGTTTTATTCCCAATGCGTATGCCGCGGGGTATTTCGAGAGCGCCTACAACGCCTTGTCCTCGGGCGCGAGCAAGGTCGCCAGTGTAACCAAGGCAGGAGCGAACTTGGCATGGGAAGGGGCCAAGGGGGCCTATGGCATCATGGCGACTGGGACGGGGATTGTCACAGATACAGCCGAGGTGGCCATCAAATCCACCATGGATGTGGGGTTTGGCATTGCCCATTGGAACAGCGTGAAGGACACGTACGACGTCGTGGCGGGCAATTTCAAGAAGATGGGGGATAATATGTTGAACGGCACCTCGGGTTCCGAGACTTTGAAGACCGCAGGCGAATATCTGGATGGCGTCGAGAACGGTGCCAAATACATCGTGGACACGGGGATCAAGACCGCGGCCCAGAAGGGGCTCGAGAACCTGCCTGCGGGCATTGGCGAGAACCAGACGGTCAAAAATATTGTGACGACCACCGCGGATTGGACGGGCTGGGGTGCGGGCCACGTGGCCAAGATGACCGTGGGCATGTTCACGGGATTCGGGAAGGGCGTTTACAAGGTCTCGAATCTGCAATCCGACAAGCTCACGATTCTCGAGGGCTCGCTCGATATCGGCCTTTCCCTCATTGGCGGATCCAAGGTGATCATGAAGGGATCCCAGGGGTTGTCGGGTTCCAAGGATTTGCTCAAGACGCTAGGCCAGAAGGGTATGAATTTTGTGGAGAAAATCGTGGCCAACGCCGACA
Organism: Candidatus Peregrinibacteria bacterium; assembly: GCA_003154375.1. Lineage (GTDB taxonomy): Bacteria > Patescibacteriota > Gracilibacteria > UM-FILTER-43-11 > UM-FILTER-43-11 > FEN-1329. The sequence continues at coordinate 12,596 of PMDG01000016.1, read as the reverse complement.
TCAAGAACCTCAAGTCCATTTCCGCCAGCATCCTCGAAAGCGCCAAGCTCACCCCCGGGCAAGTGAAGACGTTGATTGCCAACGCGGCCGAGATCGAGGGCAAAGAGGCTATGCAAGCCGAGATCCAGAATATCGGCAAGGAGCTGAATCAGAAGTTCTTGGATCTGATGAAAAAAGGCGCGGAGACGGTGTTTGAGAACACCCTCGAGGGCAAGACCGCCTACAAGGAATTCGTGAAGGACGCTTTCGAGAACAGTCTTAAAGGCTTCAAGGAATCGCTCATTTCCACGCTTGGCAAAAGCTACACCGATTACATCGACAATCTCGTGGCCAGCAAGGCCGACGACCTCATCAAGGGCATCACGCTCGACTACGTTGGGAAGGGGCTCATCCCGGGCTTCGGTGGACCATTCGATGGCCATTACACAGGTCAGATCAAGGTGGTCGGTGTGGACTCGTCGAAGATGAAAATAAAAGCCGATGCGACGGTCGACAATGGAGAACTCACAGGCAAGGTGGATTTCAAAGCCTCGGAACAGGGCACCTCGTTCGTAGTCACAGGAGACCTCAAGGGGGCTGTGGACGTCGATGGTGCTGTGACGGGCAATGCCAATGGAAAGGTGACCCTCTCGGGCGAAGGCCTTCGCATCTCGGTCACCTTCAGCGGCCCCATGACGGGAAAGGCGGAAGAGGGGAAGATCGATACTGACCTGACGCTAACCACCAAAATCGTGGAATGCGTGGCCAAGGACCTCAAATGCGGCAACACGGGCGATGTCCTCTCGGCAAAGATCATTCTCATCAAGGCGGAGTAATTAATCTAACCCCAGCCTGTAAGCTAATGGTTAATAGCTAATCGTTAATCGCTAATATGAAGTATTTCAAGGAAACCCTCGCCCGCTCCATCGTGAAAAGCGTGGCCTACCGAGTGCTCATCATTATTTTGGACTACGCCGTGGTTTACTGGTTCACGGGTCAGTCCAAGGTGGCCTTGGGGTTCGTGCTGATCAGCAATATCTATACCACCATCGCCTATTTCGCCCACGAACGGATATGGGATCGGATTGCGTGGGGAAAAATCGCTTAATCGTTTTTTCAAGCCCCTAGTCCCTAGCCCCTAGTCCCTAAATTATGATCAAGTTAAATCCTTTCCGCCAAAAACCAGGCTTCTGCGGCCCCGCGTCGCTAAAGATGGTCCTCGAATATTATGGCACCAAGCGCGCCGAGGACGAGCTTTCCAAACTCTGCGGCCGAAAGGACGGGGAGGGGACTGAGATTTTGGGGATTGTGAAAGCGGCGAAGGGGCTGGGCTTCAGGGCCGAATTGATTGAAGGCGCTGATCTCCAAACTCTGACGGAATGGGTTGAAGAAAAGGGCATCCCCGTGATTGTGGAATGGTTCTCGACGTACACGTCTCATTATTCGCCCGTGGTTGGGGTCACGGAAAAGAATGTTTGGCTCATGGATCCGGACATCGGAAAAGTCTGCCGGCTCAGCCATAAAAGGTTCAATACCATATGGTTCGCCTTCGATCCAGTCCATGCCCGCACGCCCGAGTCGCTCAAGGCGGGCCGGATGGTCGCAATCTTCCCATAGTCAAAATTTCGTCATTGGAAATTGGTCATTGCGTCATTGTGTCATTGGTCATTGGATTCGAGTATGGCATAATATCGCTCGATGAAAATCATCAGTGAAAACAAGAAGGCGTATTTCGACTTCGAGGTCCTCGAGGAATTCGTGGCCGGAATTGTGCTCACCGGACCCGAGATCAAATCGGTTCGTTTGGGCCATGTGCAACTCAAGGGAGCCTACGTTTCAGTGATGGGCGGCCAGGCGTGGATCAAGGGCATGAACATTTCCCATTACAAATATGCGAAAGAGGAAGGCTACGAGCCGTTCAAGGATCGGAAGCTTTTGCTGAACAAAAAGGAGATCGAGAAGATCGCGACCCAGCTTCATGCCAAGGGTCTCACCATCGCCCCGTTGGCCATCGGCCTCGAGGGTGCCTATGCCAAGCTCCGCATTGGCATCGTCCGTGGGAGGAAGAAGGAAGACAAGCGCTCGGTCATCAAGGATCGCGAATCCAAACGCCAGATCGACCGTGCCATTCGCACTTTTCGTCGTTAATTTTGTAAAAAAGAAAAGAAAATTCCTCCCTTGGGTTAAGGGAGGTTAGGTGGAATCCGCTGAAGATGGTTAAGTTGTAACCAATTAACCCCCAACGGATTCCCTCTCACTCCCCTTAACCCAAGGGGAGAACGCCCTTCCGACAAAAGGTCGGAACCCGCCCAAGGCAGAGAGAAATCCAAATTATCCTAATCAAATGTCTTTCATCCCCAAATCCATCGAGCAGGCCATTGAGGAATTCGGCAAATTGCCCGGCATTGGCATGAAGTCCGCCGAGCGTCTGACGTTTTATTTGTTGGGCAAAAAGAACGAGGATGTGGAACGGTTTGGCGAAACAATCAAAAAGCTTAAAACTGGTCTCCGCTACTGCGAAAAATGCCAAAACTTCTCAACCGAGGCGATTTGCGGAATCTGCAACGATCCCAAGCGTGATACCTCCGTGCTGTGCGTGGTCGAAGACCCGTTGGATCTGATAGCGCTCGAGAAGGCGAACACCTACCGGGGGCTATACCATGTGCTCCATGGGGTGATCAGCCCTGTGGATGGTATCGGCCCCGATGAGTTGAAGATCGTCGAGCTGATCGAGCGTGTGAAAAAAGGTGGAATCAAGGAAATCATTTTGGCTCTTAATCCTTCACTGGAAGGCGAGGCGACTTCCGCCTACATCCTCCGCTACCTGAAACCAGTGGACATCAAAATCACCCGCATCGCCCGCGGAATCCCCATGGGCGGCGACCTTAACTACGCCGACTCACAGACGTTGAAGAAGGCATTCGAAGGAAGAGGCCAGTACTAAACTGAATCCTGACTTCTGAATCCTGAATCCTTCATTATGGTGCCACCAGCGCAGTTCCCACATCGGTTGGACTCTGCCCGGGTTCGACCCCTATCAGGGTGTAGTTCGGGCGTGCCTCGTAACTGCTGTGGATTCGCTCGATGACCTCTTTTTTGGCGGGGTCGGCATAGGTGATGCGGCGATACCAATCGGCCTTGAACCCTCCGTGGGCAGCGCCAAGGATCTGCTTTTCGCCTGGAGCCAGCTTATCCGTGTATTCGGTGCGGGCTGGGGGAACATTGGTGAAATCGTAGTACCAAGGGCCGATCAGGTCCACCTGACGGTCCACAACGGTTCCATACACATTCGCATAGGCCTTGTCGCCAACGGTGGTCGTCTGGAGCAGAATGGAATTCGGCGTGTCATTCTTGAATTTCATGTCCGGATTTGGGGGATAGATCGTGGCATCCAGCCCTTGGGGGTCGTAATACGTCACGGCATACGAATGGTTGGTGCGTTCTAAAATCGGAAAACCGGCGATGAGCAAGCTTCGGTAGACCGTGGTGGAGACCTGGCAAAGTCCTCCGCCGAACTCGGGAACCGTTTTGTCGCCCTTGATCACCAGCTCTTTTTTGTATCCCGTGGTGTCATCCACGCGTCCGAGGATCTCGCCTGCGCCGGAAGCGGTGTCGGGAGGAATGATCCTGCCATTGAACGAAGAGAGGCCGACCTTGATGTTGATGCGGCGGTTGTAAGGGGAATTTTTGAAATTGGTTTCGCCGGTGGAGATGAGTTGGGTGATGCCCTTTTGCTTAAGGTCATCGCTAAGCACATTCACGGTGGCCGGGATGATCCGAAGAGGAAGGCGGACCTCCTCGATTCGGTCCTGGATCGCTTTGCGGATCACGTAAAAGGCACGCTCGTAGTCCACGGATTGGCCGTTGAACGCGAACCCGTCGAACTGGACCTTGCCCTTGTCATCGAGCGAGATGGTCACATCCTCAGGGTCTCGGTCGAGTTCCGGGGCGGCCACTTTCTCGAGGTATTGCTTAACCGCATCGAAATCCACGTCCACGGAATCCACGGATTTCAAGATCCCAAGCGTCTTGTCTTTGGTGACGGAATCCAGGTTGTCAGGAAGTTTCACATCAAATCCGTTCCAGGAAAACTTGGATTCGGGCCGAGTCCAGTTTTCTTTTGCAAGATTCACCTTCCAGATGTTGAAATTGGTCTTGAGCCGGAGTGACGTCAAATCATCCGTCGCAAAAACGGGCCTTGGGCATAGAGTGAGAAGCACGAGGCCAAAAATGAGAGGGAGAATGACTTTTTTCACGGAGAATTTCGGATTACGGTTCCTTCGTAAGCCATTTAAGCAAAGTGCGTTTCATAAATCCAACCTTTTTGTCCTTGCTGATGGCTTCCTTCCCGCGAAGGTAAAGTTCCATGGACTTGTCCACAAGATCCTTTCGGGTCTCCTCACCGGGCTTGGGCGCCAGGGTCAATCCTAAAATGGAACCGATGGCGGAACCGATGACCACACCGGTCAGGATCTTGAATATGCTTCTGCCGATTTTAGGTTTGGGAATCATAGCGAATGAAAATTGTATTTTTTTATTTGCCCCATTTTACCTCAAGGTATAGAGACAATCAAGAAGGTTAGATTGTGGTTTTGTCCAATTAGTTCACCCATTAGTTCCCCAATTAGTCCCCCTATTAGGATCACCATCGAATCTCCGTATAGGTTTTAAGGTGTCCCATAACGGTGTTCCGGATTCGGGTCAATTCCGCCTCGGATTTCGCCTCCATGGTGATGGAGATCTTGGGGCTAGTGTTGCTGGCGCGGATGCCCGCCCACCCACCGTTGCCGAAGTCGATCCGCACCCCGTCAAGGGTGTTGCATGGGAATTTGCCGTTGAAATAGGCCGCCACTTTGTCGATAACATTGAACTTGTTGAGGTCCGGGCATTCGGGACGCATCTCGGGTTCGGCAAAGGTCTTGGGGAATTCCTCGAATAGGGCCGAGACTGGTTTGCTGGATTCGCTCGCGATCTTGAGGATTCGTCCCGCGGTGACCAAGGCGTCATCGTACTGAAAATAGCCCTCTGGCAGGAAATAATGGCCCGATTGTTCGCCTCCCACAATGGCCTTGTGCTGGGTCATGGCATCCTCCACGTATGAATGGCCGACCTTGCACATAACGGGCTTCCCGCCCCATTGGTCGATCAGCTCGAAAAGAACTTGGGAATTGGAGACCGTGAACACCACGGCACGCCCCGGATTGCGTGACAATGCATCTTTGGCGAGGAGCATGAGCGTGTGGTCCGAGTTGATCATCTCTCCCTTTTCAGTGACGATGCAGAGGCGGTCGCCATCGCCATCAAACGCGATGCCAAGATCCGCTTTCTCTGCTAGGACCTTCTTTTTGAGCTCGGTCAGGTTCTTCTCCACAATCGGATCAGGCTCGTGGTTCGGGAAGGTGCCATCGGATTCCGTGTAAAGCCCGATGACCTCGTGGCCGAGGGCTGTCAAAGCTTTGGGGTAAAGGGTGCCGGTCACGCCATTGGCGGTGTCAACCACGATTTTGAGTTTCAGTTTGGTCTTGAAAAGGCTACTGAGCGCCTGGATGTAGTTCGGGGTCAGGTCGGTATCTTGGATGGAACCTTTGCCGGAAACAAAATCGTTCTTCTTGAGGATCTGGTAAATGCGCTGGATTTCGTCGCCAAACAGGGCATGGGCCTCCTTGAGCATCAATTTGAAACCATTGTATTCCTTGGGGTTGTGGCTGGCGGTGATGTTGCACCCGGCATCGAACTCGCCGATCGTGTCGCAGAAATAAAGGTACGGGGAAGGGGATAGACCGGTATTCGTGACAATACAGCCAGAAATATTCAATCCTTCAATGAACGCGCGTTGGAGCTCCTCGCCATGGGTACGATTGTCGCGCCCGACCACGACCTTGGGCTTTTTGATGCCGATGTGCTTCACCAGATAAGTTGCAAAAGCCCTGCCCATCAGCAAAGCGGCCTCGGCATCCAATTCATTCGGGTAAGTCCCTCGGATGTCATACGCCCGGAAGATGTTTTGGCTCGGTATCATAAATTTTATATTTATTGTGCCCCCATTATAGATGAACTTTGACATTTGCCAACGTCACAAAAATTCTCTTCGAAAGTTCTCCTCCTGTGGTAGGAGGAGTCCCCGTAGGGGGAGGNNTTATCATAGGCGTGGAATGGTGTAGTTGGTCTTGATGAAATAAGGCTAAAGCCGATACAATCAGTCCAGTAACCCAAAATCAAATCCATGGACATCGAAAAGCCCCACTACCACAGCTTCATCGTCCATTCCTTCACCCGAATGATAGACTGGGGAGACGACTGGCTTGTGATGTCCCATTGGTTTTTCAGGCAGGACGAAGATATTTTTAGGAAGATCGAGATTTTGATGCTTTCGATGGCGTTGTTCTGTTTCGGACTCATGTTCTCCATACCTTGGATTCCGCCTTTGTTCTATCCGCTTTTGATCCTCTTCTTTATCCAGAGGATCCTCGAGTTTGTCATTGTTTATTCGCGAAATTTTATCCTGAAACGAGGACGAGTATTCTCGCACTTTCATAGCGATCAGGCGCGGGGAGTGTGGCTGATCATCATGTTTTCCCTCAATGTCACTCAGATCGTCATGGTCTTTGGCATGTGGTATCAAGTGCTCAATCTTATGGATCCCGCGAGCTTCACGAAGGTGTTGGGCACGCTGGACAGCCTCTATTTCAGCGCCGTGACCTTCTTGACGATTGGCTTCGGGGATATTGCCCCCGTTGGTGTTTTGGCAAAACTTTCGGTTATCGTCCAAGGAGCGATCACCTTTTTCGTGGTCGTGATTGTGGTGAATGGCCTTATTTCAACGCATTTTGGCAGTGGCCATCCAACCTCAGAGGTGAAATAGGATCCAAAGTCCGCCCAGTAGGATCGGTTGATGGATGAGATAGATCAAGAGGGAATGCTGGCCGATTTTTTCGAGGGCTGGAAAACGCCCTAGCCATTTTGGATTTTGGAGCCACGAAAGATGTTCAAAGACTTTGGCCAAAAGTATCCCCGCTAGGACCACCGAAAACCAGGGAAAGAGGGGGAAATAGTCGAAGGTATAAAAATTGGCGGGGGGAAGGCCGAAGGGGATGAGAAACGAGTAAGGCGCCTCGGAACCGGAAAGATAAATGCCCAGGGCGAGAGATAGGAAAAAGGCGGCACCCGTGAGCGCGGTCGAAGGAATGATGAGCGCCCCCAAAAGGATGCTGACCGAGATCAGATGGAGGATCCCGAAGCGGATATAGGCGTCTGGGGCGACAAGCCAGGTGACCAGCGTGATCGCCATAGCGACCCCAAACAGCTTGAAGGCGCGAACCTCCATCCGCTTGAGCCAAATCGAATAGTCGGGAGCCTTCTTGAAGGAAAGATAGAGCGACAGCCCGACCGCCGACAAAAAACCGTACTGTACAACCCTCGCGATCAAGATCCAGATTCCTGAATAGGGATCAGGAGTCCCGCTGAAAAAATAGGGAAGGTCGAAAACGAAATGATAGGCGACCATCATGAGGATCAGCGTCCCCCGTAAGGAATCAAGCCAATATAAACGAGGGCCTTTTATCATAGTCTCAAGTCTCAAGAGCGAGTCTCAGGGGTTCGTTTCAACCTTGAGACTTGTGACCCGCGCTTGCGACTATAAATTATTTCTCCTCTTTTCCGTTGATGAACACCTTCACCACGCGCTGGACCTGAACCTTCGTGGGTTCGCCCTTGATGTTGTAGTCGTAGGTCGAAAGGTCTTGGCCTGGGTTCACCTTGGCCATGAGCTCGCGGAATTCGGAGGTTTTCTCTTTGATGTCGTTCTTGAGGTTCAGCTCGTCGTTCTTGGCCTGCTCGAAATCCTTGTCCGCCAAAAACTCGTCCTCGATCTTCCGTTTTTCCTCAGCGATCTGCTCGCCCATTTCCTTCCGGGCTGCTTTCAATTGTTTCAGGCGGTCGGAATTGATTTTGTAGGTCTTGAGGGTTTCCTTCACAAGAAAAAGCTTGTCCTTGAGCTCCATTACTTTGGCCAAGGCGTTCTCGATTTGGTTGGGCTTGAGGTCGGTCATGGATTTGTTTTTTAGGAAATAGGCCAAAGTAGATTACCAGTTACGCTAAGATTGGCAAGAATTATTTATCAGGAAAATCCTTGAATCAGGCAAATCAAGGTGCCAGTTGGGTGGGGATTTTCAAGGGTTTGAAATTGGTATTCAAAGAAAAAGGGCGGTCCGCCACGGCGGTCCGCCCTTTTCAACAAAAAAAATGAGAGGGTTGGTTTAGTTGCTTGCATTAAAATTGCACGGCTTCGTGTCAGGCCTGGCAAGGAGTTTAACGACCACGGTCTCGGTTTTGCCGTTGTAGACATAGAATGTGTTTCCGCATCTGGAGCTGAAGGTGGTGTAGCCATTGGAGGATAAGTCAGAGGCGCCTCCCATATAAGTGGGGAATTCGTGCTGGTTGGAAGGATTATTGACGAGGTCGAGGCCGTAGGGTCCCGCGGGCGCGTTCGTGAAAGTGTGGACGGAGGAGTCGGAGATGTCCTGGGGGATCCATCCGTTTGGGCCAATGAGAGTGACCTTGGTGAGCGTTCCGGCGCTGATGAAGTCAGCGAGGTTCGTCGCCTGGAATGAGATGTTGCCGGGGGCAAGATAATCCACGAGGTAGTTCACGGTGTCGCCGGATTTTTTAATGGTGTCGGAGGAGCTCCAGGTGCTTTGGAGGGTGGCAAAGCCGTTGTAGAGCACGCCGTTGACGGTGACGCTTCGGACGTCGAGCGTGTATTCCCCGACAGGCACGGAGGTTTCGTTGACACTGTCCGTCATCGAACCGTACGCCACGGTCGTGGTGTCCGTCCCCACGAGGATGTCGTAGTCGGCGGGGTGGCCGAAGGGTTTGCCGTTCCCATCCTGGACCTTCACGGTGATGGTGCCGGTGGTCTGGATTTTCGCTTTCGGGTTGGGTTTAGACGTGGTGTCGGCCTGGATAGGGGGGGCGGCAGTCACGTTCTGAGAGAGAACTTGCTTGTGGCGAGTGGTTTCTGTCGCGACGGCTATTTTCAGGGAGATTTTGGCGGTTTGAGTCGCGTTTTTGTAAACCGTCTGCGCGGTTTTGAGGGCTAGTGAGAGATTGGATTGGGGTCCTTTTTTGGCCGAAAGCTTGGCCGAGGCGAGCGTGGCCCTGGCGGTCTTGATCGCAGTTTGGTAGTTAGCCTTGGCCCCTTTCAGGTTTGCCAAGTGCGTGGCGTTCTCGGTCGGTTGGGAGTGGTTGCCCGTGGCCGGAGTGGAGGTCGATTGTGCGGGAGAATTCAGGGATATCGAGGCGTATGAAAAATTCAAGGGTAGGGCCATGAATGCGATCAGCAACAATATTTTTTTGAACATAAATATATTGTTAATGATAAAACTACATTTATCTTGATAATGCCATTACTTTAACAATCAAATTCTATCACAAAGGGTTGATATCGGCGTGATATGACGATTCAGCCCCGTTTAAAATTTGAAATTTGAATCTAGCTTATTTTTTCTTAGCGTTTAGGGTTTGGCAGTTTACAGGTCCGTCCATGGCGGTGCTGATGAATTCGATTCGGTAGTTGATCCATCCATTCGGATCCAAATGGCTGTTTCGGCTTCCGCAAGACAAACTGAATTTATAGAAAGAGTTGTTCTGGTCCGTGACGGTAACGATATAGTCTTGGTAAGTCGATCGGTCAGTGGGCATACCGACACCCAACCAGTAATCGCCAGCAGAGATCGGATTAAAGGTGTGCATGGACATGTCGGAGATGGTGCTGGAGCTCCAGCCATTCGGTCCGTGGAGTATTGCTGAAATGCCAGCTTGCTGGTCGTAAAGTTGCACTTCGATTTTGCCAGGGGCCAAATAGTCGATCCTGTAGCTCACGGTGTCGCCTTGATTCGTGATGGTGTCCTTGGTCGAACTCAGCGTGACCTTGGTCGTATAAATCACGCCATCGTACTTCAGGCTCCGTGCGACCACTGTGTATTTGCCTGCTGCTTGCGAGGTCTTGGTGGTATCGCCAGTCAGCGAGCCGAAGAGTGGGGTTTCGCCTTCGTTCCCGGTGCGGATATCAAAGTCGGTGGGGTGGGCAAAAGCATGGCCGGCTCCATCTTGAACCACTACGCTCACAGTTCCTGTGGCAGCGGTGGGTGTCGTTTGAAATTTTGGAGTGTTCGCGTTGTTGGCTTTGCACGCTTGGGATGCCGTCTTGTCGCGGGAGTTCTCGGCGGCGTTGGCGGCCTTGAGCGTGTCGTCAGCGGCTTTCATGGCAGCTTTGTATATCCTCTTGGCATCGTCTACCGATTTTTGATAGGCGTCTTTTGCAGATTTTAGGTTTAACGTATAAGTCGATTTTTCTTGCTTCAGGCACATGGCGATTGCAGAGGCATTGTTGGCATTGAGAATGGAAAGAGCATTACCAGTGCTGGCAGCCGAGACCGCCAAGGGGGTGATCAAGGCAAGCAAAAAGGCCAATATACCGATTCGGAATAGTGATTTTTTTGACATGGTATTAATTGCGAGGCGTTATCAATAAATAATTTACCTTTGTAAATCCATTGTACCTTTGGAGGTTGATTTTCAGAATATGAAAAATCTCCAAAGAAAAAAATTTCTTGAGAATGTCTGGAAAGTCCATTAATATACCCTGCGCGCGGGTATAGTATAGTGGCTATTATATCGGTTTTCCAAACCGAGGATACGGGTTCGATTCCCGTTACCCGCTCCACCAAAAATCAGCCCAGTATGAAGGCAATAGTCTTACCATTTCGAGGTGACCGCCGGCAACGCATTAAGCCCAAGCAAATACCCGTTGGTCCAATCCGATGAGCTGCTGGAGTCGAAGGCTGGAGGTAGGGCAGGCGTAGCCTGCGGGTATTTATGAAGGTCAGCAGACCAGTCGGACCAAATGATGTTCCGATCCGTAATCGACGTGGCTTCGCTGGCAAAATCCGTCGGGTTTGCAAAAAGTTCGGGATCCAGGCCCGCATTGTAGATTTTTCCATTCAAAGAGTCGGATCCGGTGAGGGCAGGTTTCGCGAAATCATCGCCATGATCAAGGCGAACGGTCACGGTATCCCCGGTACTGGCGCCGTTTACATTGAAGCCCAGGCTGTAGGCCGTGGAGCCACTGATTATTTCCTCGTTGGAGAAGGTCAAAATTAGTTTTGCGGACGGGGTCGTGTGCCCGTTGCAATCCATGCCGGTTCCAGCGCCGCTCTGCGAAAGCTGGGCGAAACACGATTGGGGGCCTGAATCCCACATCAAATATGCATTTCCGGATTGGCTGTTGTCTCCGATGTTCACCTGTTGTCCGTTGCGGAACAACTTGGCTCCATCCAAAGTGGTTAGCCCGTTCTGGGTAATGTCGAAGACCAGACGGCCGAGGCTTGCTTGCGTGGCCGAAATGGTGAAATCAAACACAGTGTTGTCGCCATTGATGAGGGAAAGCGGGGCGTTTGTCGGATCGGTGATCGCAAAAGCCAAAGGACTTGATTGGACAACCGATTCGCTAATCGAGGGGCTATTGATCTGAAGGGATCCGAAATTGTTGATCGTAGCGCCGGAAACTTGTCCCACAGCTTGGAAGGTAGTTGCGTTATTCGCGGAATCTTGAATGCCTACACGGAAAACCCTACCGGAGAAGTTCTGCCCAAATAGCTTGGGGTCGACCGTATCGACATAAAGGTCCAACGTGGCATGGCTACGGCTCGGGATGTAAAAATCAAGTCCGGACAGGGTGGCTTTCCAACCGGCGAAGGGGGCTGAGCTGATTTTAAGGGTGCCAAATTCGTCAAGGTATCTAACGTAAACGGTGTCGATCGCATCGGTCGTTTCTGCGGGGTTCGGGTCGAAGCCATCGTTGTTGGAGTCGTTCACAACCGTCAATTTTTTCACTGTCCACGCTTCGTACAGGCTTTTGAATTCATAATGCGCGATAAGTTGGCTTCGGTCTGGTAGCGTAAGGTTTGGTTGTGAGGGGGTATTTGATGTTTTAGGGGGTGTGCTCGGGCTCGGAAGTGCCGTTGTCGGGATGTTCATTTGGATACGAATCAGGGTGGTGGCGCTGATAAGACGGTTCTTGAGTTCGTTGCCTGACCTGATTTCGATCCGATAGTCCTGCGAATCGGCTTTGGATTTGATTCTTTCGATGAAAGCATCTGGGATTTTCCATGTCAGGGAATAGGTGCCCCCCTTTTGGTTGACGGAAATAGAGCCAATCCGCGTTCTTTTGAATTTCGGCCCGAGCAGAAAAACAGTCATCGGCTGGCGTAGGGAGGGAATCAAGCCTGAAGACCAGGTGATTTGAACGGTGTCACCCTTCGAGTAGGTTTGCAGGGAGGTCGGCGATAAAATCGTCAAGGTCGATGAGTCCGCCCTGGTGTCGGATGCAGCCATCATGAAAATGGCTAGGGACAGGACAATAAAGGCAGAACCTGTTGTCTTGAGACTCATAGTTTTGGGGTTAAATTTCTAAGGTTTTGTTGAGGTTGAGCCAACGGTCTCGGTTTTGGGTATCTCGATCTTCTCGGAAGGCCGGATGTTGTAATAGTCGATCAGGAATTGGGCGATGTCGCGGAATGCCGGGGCCGCGGTATTCTCGCCCCAGGTGTCCTCGCCGA
>PMDG01000074.1 GCA_003154375.1 Candidatus Peregrinibacteria bacterium | reverse complement strand
GACTATTCCGGTCGTTCCGTCATCGTGGTCGGCCCCAATTTGCAACTGCACCAATGCGGACTCCCGAAGGAAATGGCTTTGAAACTCTTCAAGCCGTTTGTGATCGGCCAGCTCATCCGCAACGACCATGCCCACAACGTGAAAGGCGCAGAACGCCTTATTGAATCCGGAAAGAAAGAGGTCTGGGATATTTTGGAACAGGAGACCCGCGACCGCCACGTGCTTCTGAATCGCGCTCCGACCCTGCATCGTCTGGGTATCCAGGCTTTCAAGCCCGTGCTCATCGAGGGCAAGGCCATCCNNTTCGATGGCGACCAGATGGCAGTCCATTTGCCGCTTTCCGACGCAGCCCAGAAAGAGTGCGGTGAGTTGATGCTCGCTTCCAAGAACCTTCTGAAGCCTTCCGCTGGCGAACCTATCATCACGCCTGCCCAGGATATCGTTTTGGGTCTGTATTTCCTCACCCGCGCCATGAAAGGCAAGAAGGGCGAAGGAATGACATTCGGCACCATCAGCGAGGCGATCAACGCGTATCGCATGGATATGACCGATCTGCAGGCTTTGATCAAGGCCCGTGTGGATGGCAAAATCATCGAGACTTCCGTGGGCCGTCTCATTTTCAACAGCATCATCCCCAAGGAGCTCGGATACATCAACGAGAATGCAGGAAAGAGCAAATTGCAGAAACTTTTGGCCGACTGCCTTGAGAAGGTGGGTCCTGAGCAGACATCCAAGCTTGCCGATGATTTCAAACGTATCGGCTTCGATTTCGCCAGCCGGTCCGGCCTTAGCATTTCGGCCTCTGACATGGTCGTCCCCCCCAATCGCGAAGTGGAGGTTACCAAGGCCGACGAGGTGGTGAAGAAGATCAACAACCAATATTGGAAAGGCTGGATCACCGAGGAAGAACGTTACAATCATGCTATCCGCATCTGGTCTAATCTGAAAAACGTGGTCACGGCCGACATGATCAAGGAATTCGAGAAACACCCCGAGAACCATATTTACTACATGATCGATTCCGGCGCTCGCGGCAACTGGGGCCAGATCACCCAGCTGTGCGGCATGAAAGGCCTCGTGGCCAATCCTTCCGGCAAGACCATCGAACTTCCGATCAAATCCAACTTGAAAGGCGGATTCTCCATTCTGGAATATTTCATCGCCACTCACGGAGGTCGCAAGGGCAAGTCTGACACCGCTCTGAAGACCGCCGAGGCCGGCTACCTGACGCGCCGCTTGGTGGATGCCGTGCAAGATGTGGTCATCAAGGAAGAGGATTGCGGTTCCGACCATCAACATCTGATCACTCGCGAGGAAAGCGAGAAGATCGGCGAATCCTTCGAGAAACGCATCTACGGCCGCACCCTCACATCGCCCGTGGTCCATCCTAAGAGCGGAGAGGTGATCGCCGAGATCGACGAGGAGATCGACCATAAACTCATCCGCGACCTTAAGGAGCTCAAGATCAACGAGGTGAAGGTTCGCAGTATCATGACCTGCAAGACTGAAATTGGCATCTGCCAGAAGTGCTATGGTCGCGATCTTGGTACCAACAAGACCGTGGAACTCGGAACCGCCGTCGGTATCATTGCCGCGCAATCCATTGGCGAGCCTGGCACCCAGCTGACCATGCGCACCTTCCACATGGGAGGCGTGGCCGAAGGGTCCGACATCACGCAGGGCTTGACCCGCGTGGAGGAGTTGTTCGAGGCCCGTCCGCCCCATAAGCCAGCCGTTCTTTCCGAAATCGATGGCCGTGTCTCCATCAAGCACAAGAAGGATATGATCGAGGTCATGATTTCCGGCGAGGCCCTTGGCAATGACAAATATGTAGTCCCCACCCGGTACGAGGTGATTGTGAAGGTTGGCGATGCCGTGAAACCGAGGCAAGTGATGGCCCGTTCCAAGACCGACAAGAACACGGTCAAGGCCACCATCGAGGGCAAGGTCGTGAAAGTCGAAAAGGGTTTCATCGAGGTGAAACATTTGGCCAAACAAGAGTTGGTCCACTCCTTCGACCATCGTGAGCACCTCTCGGTGACGAACGGCCAACTGATCCCCAAGGGGCATGCCCTGAACCGCGGCCATCTGAACCTGCAAGACCTGATGCGCCTCACCGATGTCTACAGCGTCCAGCGCTACATCATGATGGAGGTCCAGCACATTTACGCCTCCCAGGGTCAGACCATTAACGACAAGCACATCGAAATCATCGTGAAGCAGATGTTCTCCAAGGTGCGCGTTAGCCAACCTGGCGACAGCGATTACCTCCCCGGCGAGACCATGAGCGTGGCCAAACTTGAACGCGTGAACCATGAGCTCCGATCCAAGAAAAAAGAGCTGATCGTGGCCGAACCTATGCTTCTTGGTATCTCTCGTGTGGCCATCATGACCGACAGCTGGCTGAGCGCCGCCTCCTTCCAGGAAACCATCCGCGTGCTAGTCGAGGCTTCGACCACCAAGATGATCGATAATTTGAAAGGCTTGAAAGAGAACGTGATTATAGGTAAACTGATCCCCGCTGGAAAGATTTTCCAGGCTAACATGTCTAAAACGAAACCCCGAAAATAATTCAAAAAACCTGAATTATTCACTTTGCATTAACCATTTTTAACCCCCAATCCACTCCGATATGTCAACCATTAACCAACTCGTCCGGAAGCCACGAAAGAACCAAAGGGCAAAGAGCAAGTCTCCTGCCATGCAGAACACTTTCAACGCGCTCCACACCAAGGAGGTCAAAATGCCCCATGGCAACCCCCAGAAGCGTGGCGTTTGCGTGAAAGTCACCACTCGCACTCCGAAGAAACCAAACTCCGCTTTGCGCAAGGTCGCCCGCGTCCGCCTGACGAACGGCACCGAAGTCACCGCCTATATCCGTGGCGAAGGTCACAATTTGCAGGAACACTCCGTGGTGTTGGTGCATGGCGGCCGTGTCAAAGACTTGCCTGGAGTCCGCTACCATATCATCCGTGGCGTTTTGGACACCCAAGGTGTGCAAAATAGGAAGAAGGCCCGCTCGGTGTATGGCGCCAAGAAGCCGAAAGCCTAAATAAGTCTCAAGCGCGAGTCTCAAGTCTCAAGGGTGAGCTTGGGATCGCAATCATTATAATAATCTTAATCATCATCATAATCCCATAGTATGGCTATCAAGAAAAAACCCATTCCGGAAGGCTCCTCAGAGCTTCAAGAGAAATTCATCAACTGCATGATGGAGCGTGGCAAAAAGTCCGTTTCACGCCGAATCTTCAACGACGCGATGCAGATTTTGCGCGATCAGGGCAAAACCAACCCAGTCGCCATTTTCGACAAGGCGCTCGAGAACGTGAAGCCTCTTACCGAGGTCCGCGCCCGACGCGTTGGCGGTTCCGTGTACCAGATTCCAGTCGAGGTGAACCCCAAACGCCAAATGGCTTTGTCCATCCGATGGGTCATTGGCGCCTGCCGAACCCGGAAAGGCAAGCCTATGGCCGAGAAATTGGCCCAGGAACTCTTGGATGCCAGCAATGAGACCGGTGCCGCCTTCAAGAAGAGGGAAGATGTGCATAAGATGGCTGCTGCCAACAAGGCCTTCGCTCACTTTGCGAGATATAAATAATTCCCATTGGGGGCCCAATAGGTGGCCCAATCGGGGAGTTGATAGGAAAATCAAGGGGCGGTATCGATTCATTCGGTGCCGCCTTTTTTTGATTATTTCAATTTTTTTAGCTAAATAACTGGCGGCAATTTTCTCCTCCTATAAGGAGGAGTGGCCTGTGGCCGAGGTGGTGCTGGTATGGCGGTTGGTAGCTACCGTACCTTATCCCAACAGCACCACCTCCCCTACGGGGACTCCTCCTGGTAGGAGGAGAAGGGCTCAACGATGGGGGCTTCATTCATCATAGGGGAGAGGGTGTCATTTCATTTTTGACTTAACCATTTTTGTGGTAAGATTAGTCACGCAAATTAAAAAATAAAAATATGATCACTAAAAAAGTCCTCGCCACCCTTATTCTGGCCTGTTTGCTGATGACTCCCTTCAGCGCCTTAGCCGTGGGTGACCCAGTACCCGTTGCTACGCCAGCCCCCACAACCGCCACAACTCCCTCTGGAATTAAGGCGGTCACTGGCTTTTCGGATGTGCTTCGTACCCATGACTCCTATGTGGCCATCACCTATCTCAATGAAAACAATGTGATCAGCGGCTATGCCGATGGCACATTCAAACCTGAGAACCCGATCAACCGAGCTGAGGTGCTCAAGGTGATTTTGCAAGGCGCTGGCGTCACTATCCCGGCGCAGGTTGCCGAGAATGTTTTCCCCGATGTCTCAAAGGATGCTTGGTTCGCCAAATTTGTTTTGCAGGCCAAGACCATGGGAATCGTGGCTGGTGGGGCAAAGGACGGTCTTTTTACCCCGGCTCGCCAGGTGAACAAGGCCGAATTCCTGAAAATGCTCCTTCTGGCCAATGGCATCAAAACCGAGGCCCTTACGGTTACCGAAGCGGTCGCGAATGATGTCCCCAAGGACGCTTGGTTTGCCCCTTTTATGTCCTATTCACTCAAAGCGGGGATCATCACCAAAGACGCTCAGGGCAATCTGGAGCCCAACAAGGCCCTGACTCGTGGCCAGGTCGCCGATATGATGTATTTGCTTATTCTCATCAAGCAAAGCAAAGATACCCAATTCTTGTTGCATCGCGCCGAGGCGGAACTTGCCCAGATCGAGGTGTACATTGCCGCCAACAAGGTGGTGAATGCCAAACGCGCTTCCGAGTTGGCCGTGGATCTAACCCAGCAGGCCTACAAGAACATGCCCGAAAACAATGTGGTGGTGGGCGCGGCCAAATTGGCCAAGGCCTACGATATGCTCGTTCAGTCCTTTATCCTCGGCATCCAGAAGAAGAACACCGAAGCCGCGGACATGGCCAATCAGGCCATCGCCAAGGCGACCGAGGCCTACACCGCCAACAACGCCACTCAGCCCATTGCCAAACACATCAAAGATCGGGCGAGGGAGATTTTGGTGCAGGTTGGCGGGAAGGAGATCACACCCGTAGCGACCACACCTGTAAAATAAAAATTTTAAGTTTTAAATTTTAAAACTTAAATCAAAGGTTTAAAACAAATATCAATAAAAAAATTATATGAAGAACAAGGCGAGGAGCACAGTTTCGATGATGGATGTCCCCATGGATATCCGCACGTTTTTTGATTTGGCAAACGTGATGATGGTCGTATTGGACGACCGCCAACGCGTGGCCATGATCAACCCTAAGGGATGCCAGATCTTGGGCCATAGGATGTCTGAAATTTTGGGGAAAAGCTGGTTTAACGAATTTTTGCCCCTCAACGAACGCAAAAAAGTGTCAGATTATTGGAAGAAAATCGTGTCGGGCAAAGTCATTCCTGTCCATCATTTCGAGAGTTCCATTATCACAAAGTCGGGTGAACGCCACCTCATCAGCTGGGACAACACTTTTTTGACCGATTCCAACGGTAAAATCCGCTATACACTGAGTTCCGGGGAGGATGTGACCGAGCTTCGAAAGCCTCCGCATTTCGCCATGATCGCCTGTGATCTCGATGGGAAGATCCTCGATGTGAACCGCATTGCGCAGGATCTGTTGGCTTACAAGCCCAGCCAAATCGCTGGTAAGAAGATTTTTGAGCTATTCACGCCCAATTCGGCCAAAAAATTGAGGCTGGACTTCAAAAAAATCGTAAACACAGGATTTGGAGGGTTCGAACTCGATTTTGTGAAAAAGGACAACCAAGTCCTTTCGGTCCGCGCCTCAGGCACCCTTTTCAAAATTTGTGGCAAAAAAGTGATTATTTCATTTAGCCCAATCATTTAGCTTGAAACTACTAAGTGCTTAAGGGGTAAGTGCTTAAGGGGTGAAATATTTGAAAGCCTATAGGCTCAAATACTGAAAATATTGATGCAGTCGCCAATCTGGAAACTTCAATCTCCAATCCGAACTATGCTGAAATCAAAACAACCCAAAAAATCACCAATAAAGATTTTAATTGTGGACGATGAGCAATTGGTGGCCCTGGACGTTCAGAATTACCTGAAAAAAATGGGCTATGGGGTTGTGGGGATCGCTAATTCCGGAAAGGAGGCTTTGGAAATAGCTGCGACCGCCAAGCCGGACCTGGTATTGATGGATATTATTTTGAAGGGGCCGATAGACGGCATCGAGACGGCCCGAAGGATCCGCGTCCAACACGACATCCCAAGTATCTTTTTGACCGCCTATATCGACGATGAAAAGATAGAACGAGCCAAGGTTGCCCAGCCTTTTGGCTATATTCTGAAGCCTTTCGACAAAAAAGAGCTTCGGGTGGCTATCGAGATGGCCTACAACAAATACAAATGGGACCGAAAGATCCTTGAGAGCGAAAAGAACCTCAAGCATTCCCTTGAGGAGAAAGAGATCATGCTCAAGGAGATCCACCACAGGGTCAAGAACAACATGCANNATCCGCTCCATGATGCTGATCCACGAAAACCTATATGCCTCAAAGGATTTTTCCAATATCGATTTTTCAAAATACATCAGCCAGCTGGCTAGCCACCTATCTTCCAGCTATGGGTTCGGCTTGAAAGGCATTGAACTCAAGATCGACGTCCATGGCATTTTGCTCAACATGAACCATGGTGTTCCCTGCGGACTTATTGTGAACGAGTTGGTGATCAATGCGTTCAAGCACGCTTTCCCGAAAGGCACGAAAGGCAAGCATCATGTTTCAATTTCCATGCACCAGATAGGAAAGAAGATAAAATTGACCGTGGGCGATAACGGGATTGGCCTGTCCAATAAAATTGATCCTAAAAATTCACGCACGTTGGGGTTCCAATTGGTGGATACGCTGGTGAAGCAATTGGATGGCACCATGAGCATTTCTAGAGAGCATGGGACTGCGTTTACGATTATATTTTGAATTGGAATTTTTAAACTGAAAATTTTTAAACTGCAAAATAAATCTCAAATCCAAAACTCCAAAACGATGAAATTATTTATTTTTTATTTATGAAGCTAAGTAAGTTTATTTAAAAATTTTCAGTTTTCCCGCCTCACGGCGGACAGGTCAGTTTAAAAATTAACCCTTGGGGGTTCAGGCGATGAAAAACAAAAAAAGGAATTGGAAGGGGAATATTCTGATCGTTGAGGACGATGGGGTCATTTCCCTGGATATTAAAAAAAGCCTAAAAGGATTTGGGTATAAAGTCGTGGGGGTGGCCGTCTCCGGAAAAGAGGCCCTAGAAAAGGTGGCGACAGCCAAGCCTGATTTGGTGATCATGGATATCGTGTTGAAGGGCAAGATGGACGGAATCGAAACGGCTTCGAAAATCAAGGCGCTCCATGGCATCCCAAGCGTTTTTCTGACTGCTTATGCCGATGATCAGAAGATCGAAAAGGCCAAGGCCGCCCAGCCCTTTGGCTACATCCTAAAGCCTTTTCAGAGCGATGAGCTAAGGGTGGCCCTTGAGATGGCCATGTTCAGGCTTATGGCGGAAAAGAAGATGAACATCAAGGAATCCGAGCGCAGGGAGGCGGTGGAGACCATGGTGAAATTGTCCGCGCGGCAAAAGTCCATTCTGGCCGCAGTCCCGGACATTATCATGGAAGTGGATCGCAAGATGGTCTACACCTGGGCGAACCGTGGTGGCATCGAATTTTTTGGCGAGGACGTGATCGGCAAGGAGATCTCTTATTACTTCGAAGGCGGACAAAAGACTTCTGACATCGTTAAACCAATTTTTTCCGGCAACGAAAAGATGATTTACGTGGAAAGTTGGCAAAGGCGAAAGGATGNNCAGGACATCACCGATCGCAAGAAGGATGAGGAAGCCACCAGGGCCAGCGAGTCCAAATTTCGTGCAGTCGTCGAACATATCACCGATGTGGTGTTTACTGCTGATTCCCAAGGCCAAGTTACATTCATTACCCCGAATGTCTCCAATTTCGGCTACACCCCCCAGGATGTGATCGGACATTCTTTTACAGACTTCATCCATCCTGATGATGTGCGGCGAATCGCCTTCGAATTCGAGATGAC
>PMDG01000011.1 GCA_003154375.1 Candidatus Peregrinibacteria bacterium | reverse complement strand
CGCCGCCCCCAATCCGGAACGCGGAGTGGGCCAGGCTGAAGACCAAGAGGCTGGCATTAGGGTCGCCCCCCTCTTCGGTGCAAGTCTCAACATCCCTGTTAACGGGGACTTGGGGGACTTGAAATCCAGCGCCGTTATAGCTTTGGAAGCCGGGGCGACAATCGGCTACGGCCACTTTTATCTTGGGCCCAGCGTAGAAACAAGGTATCTGACATTATGCTTTTCGGACGACAGCGCCTCCTGCTCTGAAAGATGGGATGTAGAAGTTGGGCTTAGGATCGGGCTGAGGTGGTACGATCGCGACCTTGCCCCTTACGACTTCATCAGCACAGGGTGCTACATCGAGCCAGCGGTTGGCAAACTTGGGTACTCCGTCACGGTGGGGTGCAGATGGACTATGGCGGACCTACTATGTACTTGGGGGAGCTATGTGCTTCCTGGTACCCAGGGTGTCCGGCTAAGTATTCCATCCATCGGGGTTGGAATGTCGTACCTGTAACCGCAATGTAGCCAATCGTTCGCAACGTAGTGTCCAGACCTTTCGCCAGCGGTAGTCCCTCGGCAGCATACGAGTGGATACGCGGCTGGAAGGCCTGCAAAAAAGCCCCCGTTCACGCGAATGGGGGCTTTCAAAATGCCCGGAATTTGGCAAAGCTAGTGGGCGATGAAGCCTTTTGCCCATTCTTCATGGTGGGTGCCAATCCAAAGCCAAACAATTCCGACCAAATAACCCCCCAGCACATCCGTCGGGAAATGGAGGCCTAAATAGACTCTGCTGAATCCGATCAAGAGAATAATGAGTACCGCGGCAGTTAGGATTATATTTCTTTCAAATTTTAATTTCATTTCTTTCATTAGGATGAAAGCCAAAAATCCGTAGAGCGCGACCGAAATCGCTGCATGGCCGCTGGGGAAGGAATAGGAAGTCTCAAGAAACGAGGCACCGATGGGCCGTGCGCGGTGGACGATCAATTTTAAAACCTCGACCGTGATCTCAGTGCCAGCCAAAGTGGCCCAAAAAGGGGGAATGAGATTCTTTTTTCGTTTGATCCACAAGACAACTCCGACAAAGAGTGCGAGCACGACCACAAATTTCCAGTTCCCAAGGCTGGTGATCCAGAGCATAGCCTTGGTCTGGGTGGCAGAATGTTGGATTAGGTCACGAATCATGGTGTCGAATGCGGAAAAGGTCATGTGTTGGGTTTGTTGATGCTCTGAGTTTAGTTTGAGGAAAGGGGATTGGCAATGCTGGAGTTTGCATCGAAAGGCTGGCTTTTATCTCTGAAAAATGGTAAAATAATAAGATTAACTAAAAGGGGTCATGCTCGAAAAGCCGAAAGAGAATCATGGGAACCACAACCACGTTCAAAAAGGGCCTTTGGCCAATTTCAAGACTTTGGAGGCAGCTAAGGCAGAGTCAGTTTTTGTTTTAGCGGGTTTGAAGTCAGTGAAAGAGGGCTTGTCCCATGCCGATGCGAATCGCAGGCTTGCCCTGTTTGGACCCAATGAGATCGCGGCCGAGAAAAAAGGGGGATGGGCAATTCGTTTGTTTTCGAATGTGCGCGACCCGCTCAGCTTGCTTCTGCTCGCATTGGGTTTGCTTTCCTATGCCACGAGTGACAATAAGACGACCTTCATGATCGGTTTGATGCTGTTTCTGAGCGTTGGGCTGAGGTTTGTTCAGGAAACGCGGGCCGACCACGCGGCCGAGGAACTCAAGGCCATGGTGCGCACGGTCGCCTCAGTGCTTAGGGGCGGTGTGGCCAAGGATGAGCCGCTCAAAAATCTGGTTCCAGGCGACGTGATCCGATTGGCGGCGGGAGACATGGTTCCCGCGGATGTGCGTCTGATCGAGTCGAAGGATTTGTTCGTGAACCAGGCCACACTCACGGGCGAGGCCATGCCCGCCGAGAAGCATGCTCAGGTCGTTCTTGAAACCAAAGAGGGGGAATTCATGCTTCAAAACATCTGTTTCATGGGCTCCAACGTGGAAAGCGGAACCGCCACCGCGGCCGTGATTGCCACGGGAAAAGCGACAAAGCTTGGGTCATTGGCTTCAAGTTTGGCAGGGGCTCGGGTTGAGACCAGCTTTGACAAAGGGGTCAATCGCTTCACGTGGCTCATGATCCGAATGATCATTGTCATGGTGCCCCTGGTTTTCCTGATTAATGGGCTTCGGAAAGGGGATTGGTTGGAGGCGTTTTTGTTCGCCTTGGCCGTGGCCGTGGGCCTCACGCCCGAAATGCTNNGTGAAGCGCCTTAACTCTATACAGAACTTTGGGGCCATGGATGTGTTATGCACCGACAAGACTGGCACGATCACCGAGGGCAGGGTGGTACTGATCAAACACATGGACATCGAAGGTCGCGAGAACGACAAAATCCTTGATTTCGCGTATTTGAACAGTTATTACCAGACAGGTCTCAAGAATCTATTGGACGTGGCGGTGTTGAAGCATGATGACGAAACGACACGCTCGCTCAGCGCAAGCTACAAAAAGGTCGATGAGATTCCGTTCGATTTTATCCGCCGCAGCATGTCCGTGGTGGTCGAGGACCCG
>PMDG01000081.1 GCA_003154375.1 Candidatus Peregrinibacteria bacterium | reverse complement strand
CCTTTTACCCCTTTTTCCTTTTCCGCGTTTCTCCTTTTGATCCAAACCCAAATGCCAAGGCCCGCAAGGATCAACAAAATCACAGGGCCAAACATATAGAGACCGATCCGATTGAAATAGGCGGTGAAAGGCGATTTTTCGAAGAATATCTTTTCGCGGGGCATGGTGATCAAGGCATTCAAAATCTCGCCCGCTCCCCAACTTTCCGTGGCGCCCACCACGAGCACATATTTTCCTGAATTTCCAGGATTGGATACTTTGATTTCATAGAGTCCTGCTGGCGAAGTCGCAATAGGAGAACCCATAGGGGCAGACTCGGGCCCCTGCCAGTACCAATCATCTCCAAAATCCTCGTAAAACCGTTTCCATTCTGTTTTGGCTCCATCCAGATTGAAAAGCGTGGCCTTCTTCCCGCCGAACCCAGTCACATTTTCACCTGAGGCGTCTTTTCCGGCACTGTCGAGGTATTTGCCCACTTGCAATATTTCAGCCGAAAAATTTTTGGTCGATCCAGGCAAATCGGGCACAAGGAGTCCCGTATAGAGCTTAAAGGGTTCGATGGTCTTGATGAAATACTGTTGGGGCTTCCCGTTGAGCTCACCGTAAAAGGCCTGGGAAATCTCAGGGTTATTGATGTTCGTTACCGCTCCGCTTTCAACGATTCGGGGGTTGTGGGCATAGGCCACGCCCGAAAGTGCGAAAAGGAGGGCGAAAATGGCAAGGAGTCTTTTTTTCATGGGTTTATTTTAGACTATTGTATGCCATATCGAAAGATGTGGCATCCTTTTGCGGGAGATGCTGGAGGGGAAAGCCTGCTATTTTTTCAACATCCGTCGAATCAGACGTTTGGCCCCCTCGTCGCTGGCGCACAGTTTGACCCCGACAATTTTTTGGTCATCCATGAAGATGTGCATATGGCCGACAAGGGAAAGGTCGGTGATGCGCATATCGTGGAGGTTTTCGATCGCAAGGTCGACCAATGTGTCCATGATCGGTGCGGTCTCGATGGGTCGGCCATAGGGGTTTCCGTTCATGGTTTCGAAATGCAATTCCCCCTGTATATCCATTTCCAACAGCATTTCCTTGACCGCGTTTCTGTTTTTTTCAACAGCTTCCGGCTTGGGGATGATCCGAAGGCTCAATTTTTGATTCTCGCCAATAGTGAGTTCGATGTTTTGGATGAGCCGAAGGGCCTCCTCGATCTTCTTTTCCGATTTGGGGAAGCTGCGGGTTTTCACCATTGTCGCTGCGACCGATTCCAAGACCTGCGAATTCGGAGTCGGGGGGCACGGCACGGATTCGCCATTCTCTTTTTTGATCAAGACCAGACCTTGATCCCAGCCCGCTTCTAGGAAGTCGAGGATCTGGCGGAACACGGGAATTTTTTCGGCGAATGGAGGGCCTGTCAGCCAATTGATCGGGGCCTTTTCGTCCAGGGCTTTCGAAATAAAGGTATAAATGGGCCAGAGCCTTGGGTTATTGGGTGGGAACTTGGCTTTGTCGAGGACTTCAAAAACCAGATTCCGGATCTCGGAAATGGTTGGGAAGTGGGCGGCCGCCACAGTCTCGAAATACTGCTGGTCGAAGATTTCTTTGTCGTCTGTGTCGGGGTAGGGCATAGGGGGTGGGGATAAGAGTTGGTCGAGTGATTCAATGAGGATCAAGCGCCGTTTACTGCTCAGTTCAGGTCCTGTTTGTCGTTGATCGCCGCCTTGATGTAATGCTCCGAGAGAGCCCAATCCTCCGGTTTATCGGACTTAAGAAGCCGGATGGCCTCACGGATCTGTCCGATTTTTCGTTCGGGTCCGTTGCTTTCGACCAACCGCTGTTCGATGGATTGGCAATGCGCGATGGCCTTTTGGAGGGGGTTTGATTTGGGGTATCTCATGGTTGTAGGGTCGAGAAAGGGGTTTGGGAATCTAAAACGGCACGTCTTCCTCCTTGGCCGGTTCTGTCTTTTTCGAATCTTCTTTGGCAGACTCGGCAGGCTTCGCATCAGTCTTGGGGTACTTGTCCAAGTAATATTTCAACGTATGGATCAGGTCCTCGTTTTGCTCGTGGACCGGGTGCTTTCGCTCGTGGCTGATCAGCCAGCCCAGGTAGCCGCGTTTGGTCTGAGCCAAGGATTCGAAAGTCTCGCCTCGGTGCTCGCCAAAGGCCATGGTCTTGAGCAGGGCAGGCGAATTGGTCAGTTCCAGCATCTTGAGTGTGGTGGCTTCGCCCAGGGCAGTCTGAAACCGCTCTCGGACCGCATTGACCAGATGGCCGTACAAGGCCTCGAGCACGTTGATGTCGCCCTCGGCATCATGCGCCTTGGCCTCGACCTTAAGATCCAGCAGATAACGGAGGTATTGCAGTTTGTACTTGGGGGAATCCACCACATGCTTGGCCACGCGCATGGCGTCGATAAACGCGCCCGTCTTCACGCCCTCGTTGCTGAGGATGCGAATGTCGAAAGGCGCGTTGTAGGCCACCAGGATGCGTTGGTTCAAAAGAGAATTGAGCCGTCCCCCAAATCCGCTCGCCTCGAAGCTGGGTTTGCCAGCCACCATCTCGTTGGTGATGTGGTGCACCGACATTGCGTCGATTGCGATCGGTACCGGCGGTTTGAAAAGCTCGTTTACCCTCTCGCCCGTCTGCGCATCGTGGTAAGCCAGCTGCACCAGCCGTGCCTTGTCGTCGTTGTCCGTGGTTTCGGTGTCGAGGAAAAGAAATTCCATAAGTGTGGATGAAAGGGGATGATTATACGCCTTTTTTTATTTTTGTCCAAATAGACAGGTTTCTAGAGGAAGAACCTCCAAATTTTTTGACTTTACCCAAAACTTTGATATAATTTAAACATAGGCTTTCGGCCGTGGTTGATATACCACACGTGGCGGAAGGCCTTTTTTATGTATCTTCGGGGAACACGGACACGAGCCATTTTTGATCCGAGCTTCTATCCTCTTTGATTTGGACAAAAAATAGTTCGTTGTCTCGGGTTAGACCCGCGAAACGATGCAACAGCTCATCGGGCTTGTTTGGGTTTTGTTTTGTTGTCGGATCGAAACGCGAATTTTGGATAAGGTCGATAGCGCATGGAAAAAGGCGTATTCGGCGGTGGCGATCTCGCCAATTTTTCAAATCCAGATGTTGCCAAAACAGGCCCAGGAAAATTTTGCTTTTTTTGAAATAGGCTGATCGGATATAGGGTCTTCTTTTTGATCGAGAACGGATCCGCTTATAAAAAATATGTGCTTTGAGATAAGCTTCCTTGTAGTTGGTACCCGGCAATTTGCTCACGCTCGATCGATACGCCTTCATGGTTCAAAAAATTCGATTCGATGCAAAAATAAATCCTAAGCTGGGATCGGATTATAGCCAAGGGGTGCGTGATCCGCAATCTTTGTTGAATTTAAAAAGCCCCATCCGTTTGTCATCCTGAACTTGTTTCAGGATCTGGGGGTGGGGCTTTCAGTGATTGACTATTTATCATCATCCACCACCTCTCCCTCCACCGCATCTCCCTCATCCTTCTTCTTATTTTTATCCTTAACCTTAACGCT
>PMDG01000062.1 GCA_003154375.1 Candidatus Peregrinibacteria bacterium | reverse complement strand
GCGAGTCTCAAGTCTCAAGGGAAAAATTTGATTCTTTTCAATTATAGTGATAAATGTATTCTTCCTTTTTTGTATTTAAATAATTTTTTTGATTATGTTCGACTTTGAGCAACTTAATGTTTATCAAAAATCACTTGCCCTTAATAAAGCGATTTCTGTTTTTTTTAAAGTCCCAACCTTTAATCGATCGATTCCTTCAGGATCAGCTTAAACGGGCCACTGTCTCCATTTCAGCGAATATCGCAAAAGGATCTGGCCGATTTACCCTTGCCGATAAAAGGCATTTTTATGTAATAAGTCGCGGTTCCGCCTTTGAATCTTTTTCAATCCTCCAAATATTGTCTGATTTATATTTGTCAGAAAAAAATGAATGCGAAAATCTTAAAAAATCGATCGAAGAAATTACCCGAATGCTGTTTGGTCTCATTAAAAACATTAACCAAAAAATACCCTTGAGACTCGCGCTTGAGACTTATTAAATCGTTCCAAACGTGGCCGCGACCCAATCGCCTACGAAGTGCGTAATAACGATCACGACAATCGCGATCCCCACGTGTTCGCAAATGACATGGGATGGTTTTTTGCGCTCGTCCTTAGCCATCAAATAGCTGATGAAAGTCAAAATCGAAAGTCCCCAGGCAATACCGATCCAAACGGCATTCTCGAGGGATGCCAAAAAAATAGGGGGCAAAAAAGTGAGTGCGAAAATGAATTTTGCCGCGAAGGTGGCTCCTGTGGATTCCCAAACGGAACGGTCGCTGTGGGTGTTTTGGGATTCCTCGGAAATATGAATGCCCAGGGCATCGGAAAATGCATCCGCGATGGCGATGGTGATGATGCCACCTACCACAGCCAGCTTGGAATTGGTGCCCGATTGCAACCCGACTAGCAAGCCTAACGTAGTGATGATGCCAGAGGTAAGGCCGAAGCTCAGACCCTTCAAATAGGAAAGTTTCATTCTCAAGTTTTTTATTTACCCCAAACTTAACCCATTCAGTCCTATGAGGCAAACCTATCCCTTTTTCGCCCGATCGATGAGCTCCAATTTTTCAGCCCGCTTCCACCCCTTGATCTCGCACTCGCGGCTTCGTGCCTTATTTAAAGTCTTGTGGGGCTCAGNNGTTCCATCCGAACATTCGAGAATGTAGAGGACGTTTTTGGGCATTAGAGAATCATATTATTCTTTTCATTCAGAGCGCAGTGGAACGGAGCGAAGAATCTCCCAACGGCTGATTTGCTAAACATGAATGATTACTTATTTTTTTGATCCCACCTTTCACTCAGGTCTTTCCATTCGGGATTCATAGACTTAACCAAGGTTTCCTTCTTTTCACGGCTTAATCCTTTTAATTGGTTCTCCCTAGCAAGGGCATCATTCACATAATCAAATTCCTCGTAATAAACCAATTTAGTGCACTTATATTTGCTTGTGAAAGCCCCGCACTTTCCCTCCTTGTGCTGCTTGACACGGACGTAGAGATCGTTGGTGAACCCCGTATAAAGCGCGGTGTTCCATTTGTTAGCCATCATGTACACATAGAACTTCTTTTCCCACATAGGCTCAAGGTAATCGGGGAGATTCTTCACTACACTCCGTTTCGTTCTGAATGAAAAGACGGGGGACATTTGTGCAAAGAAATCCTCAAACTCCAAACGAAAAAGTTAAGTTAAATCTAAAGTCTGATCAATTCTAATCTTCTGCACAAACTCAGGAAGATGGCTCACCAGCACCATAGCCCCCTCGTAATTGTTCAGCGCCTCGGCAATGACATCGATGTGGCGGAAATTGATGTGATTAGTGGGTTCGTCCAAAATCAAAAGTCCTGGCTTTTCCAAAACCAACCGCGCGAAAGCGACAAGGCCCTTCTGCCCCTCGGAAATGCTTCCGATTTTGGAATTGATAATCTCCTTTCCAATCAGGAAACCGGCGGCCACGGAACGAAGCGTTTGCTCGTTTTTCACATCCATGACCGACTCCAGCGAATGATGAACGGTGTCCTCGAAATTAAGCGTGGAAAAATCTTGGCGATAGTAGCCGACCCGAGTCTCAGGATTGAGCTTGGCCCCCTTTGCGGTGCCGAGGGCGATCGATTCCAAAAGAGTGCTCTTGCCGATGCCGTTGGGTCCGACCAACAACAAGCGATCATGCTTTCCCAATGCGATCTTGCACTTGCGGACCGAGGGCTTGTCGCCACGGATGGACGTAAACGAGGAAATGTTCAGCACCTCGCCCACCACATCATCTTGGGCGGGAATGGTGAAGGGCCGAATTGATTTGTCCTCTTTCCGGACTTCGACCTTTTCATCCTCGTACTCGTCGATTTTCTCCCACATGCGCTTGGCCACGAGACGCATCTTGCCTCCTTTATGCGAGAAAAAATTGGCCTTCTCCTTGTTTTCCTGGATCTCCTTGGCAAGTTGGGCGTTCGCGCGGTTCTCCTTTTCGATCCGTGCGGAGATTTCTTCCAAAAGATCGTAATAATTACCCACGTACTGCTCCACTTTGTGCTTGAAAACATCGAGATACAAAATGCCCTCGGTGAAAAGATTCAAAAAATCGGCGTCATGCGAAATCACGATCACGGATTTGGGGTACATGAGCAGAAAATCGGTCAGATGTTCGATGCCAGCCTTGTCCA
Source organism: Candidatus Peregrinibacteria bacterium (assembly GCA_003154375.1). Classification (GTDB taxonomy): domain Bacteria; phylum Patescibacteriota; class Gracilibacteria; order UM-FILTER-43-11; family UM-FILTER-43-11; genus FEN-1329. Next base: position 7,619 of record PMDG01000062.1, on the reverse strand, counting down.
AATTGTTGGTCGGCTCATCCAAAAGCAACAAATCGGGATCCTGGATCAATGCCGCTGCCAATAGCAGACGGGCCTGTTGGCCTCCTGAAAATGATCGGACAGTACGGTCATGCGGGGCTTCCAAATTGACCACTCGAAGGACGGCATCGATTTTCGGATCGATGTTGTATATCTTACCCACGAAATCCTTCTCGAAAAACTGCCGAACGGTCAAATCCAATTGGTCGCGTGGCATCACCTGTTTCGAAACTCCAATGGTCAGCCCTTTTTCAATATGGATAGCACCATGGGCAGGTTTGAGGTCGCCCGAAATGAGCTTGAGGATCGTGCTCTTGCCAGCGCCGTTCTGGCCCATGATCGTGATCTTGGATTCGCGCCGGACCGTGAAATCGACCTCATCGAGAATGGGTTTTTGGTACTGGTATTCGAAGGAGACGTTTTCGAACCGGACAATGACATCGTCGTTAGCCATGATTGAGGGAATATCGTTAAATCAAAATTGGACATGCATAAACTTAGTCGATTGGGGCGAGAGACGCAACCCAAAGCGATTGGCTTGGATTTTTTGCTCCAAAACCATACAATCATCAAGGTTTCGCCAAACTGTGTGGCAAGCCGGCGGGGAGAGATGGCCGAGTGGTTTAAGGCACCGCTCTTGAAAAGCGGCAATCCGGTTTACCCGGGTTCAAGGGTTCGAATCCCTTTCTCTCCGCCACTTATATCGTAAAAACCGCTTCGGTTTTTCCGCCTTTTCCCGTTCAAGGTCTCGCTTTTCGGCCACTCGCTAAGCTTCGCGACTTCCCTTCGTGGGCACCCGCAAGACCCACTCGGGCTTCGCTACGCCCGCTCGTAACCTTAAAGCTCGAAAAAAGCACATCTGGAGCACAAATATGAGAAAGCCAAACTTCTCGATCGCACGCAAGGACGAGGCGATGCTGGAGCTCGTGAAAAAGACCGACCAAAAAACATTGGCCTTTTGGGCAATCGATTGCGCTGAGCGCGTGATGCCTTTTTTCGAGGACCAATATCCTCAGGATCCCCGCCCTCGAAAAGCCATTGAAATACTTAAAAAATGGATTGATACCGGAGAGTTCAAGATGGCAGTAATTCGCAAGGCTTCGCTTGATTCTCATGCCGCCGCCCGTGAAGTCGGGGAAGACAGTCCCGCCCGCTCCGCTGCCCGTGCCGCAGGCCAAGCGGTGGCTACGGCGCATGTTGCCCGACATGCCTATGGTCCTGCCATTTATGCCCAACAGGCTATATTTAGGTCCTCTGACCCCGCCAATGCTGAAATTGCGGCGATCAAAGAACGAAATTGGCAATTTCAACACTTAATGAATTTGAAAAGGCATCGGAAATAGTGGATCCCAGATCCATTCTTTGGAATTAAGAAGGGTCTTTTTGTGGTATCCTAGAATCAGGTGAAAAATATAAGCTAACCTAAAAACTATGTCTCAAAAATCCATCAAGGAGCTTTTTGATTTTACAGGCAAGACGGCTGTCGTGACTGGTGGCGCCAAAGGGATCGGCTATGGGATTGTCCAACGCCTTTTGGAGGCGGGTGCGAATGTGATGATCGCCGACATGGCCGATGACGTTGGGGAAAGGAAGGCCAAAATAGCGGGCAAGAAATGCGCCTATGTCCATGCTGACGTCAGTTCCGAGGAGGACGTGAAAGTCCTTGTCAAAAAGACGGTCGAAAAATTTGGGAAATTGGATATTTTTGTGAACAACGCCGGTATATTCCCGGGAAAACCAGTCCTGGAGATGGATCTCAAACTCTGGGAAAAGATCCAATCCGTGAATCTTCGCGGCGTATTCCTGTGCTCTCGCGAGGCGGGCAAAGTCATGGCGAAACAAAAAGGAGGTGTAATGGTGAACATTGCCTCCATCGATGCCTTGCACCCCAGCCAAGTGGGTTTGGCGAGCTATGACGCCAGCAAACATGGCGTATGGGGATTCACCAAAAATTTCGCGCTCGAGATGGCCAGCAAGAATGTCCGGGTAAATGCCATCGCCCCCGGAGGAATAGCCACGGAAGGAGTGGAAGAAATGACCCAGGGTGCTGTGAAAGCGGGGAACTCGGGAGGATCGATCTCCCCGGACTTCACCGCGCATATCCCAATGAAACGCACGGGTGTCCCGGACGACATCGCCAAAGCTGCCCTATTCTTAGCTAGCGACGCCTCCAGCTACATGACGGGAACCATCACGGTGGTCGATGGAGGGTATCTTTTAGCCTAACGATATGAAATACACGGATCGTGTATACGGAAAAACCACCATCGACGACTCTTTAGCGTTGGAGCTCATGCGCTCTCCGACCATGAAGCGGATCAAGGGCGTGGATCAGGCAGGCTATTTCGAACCTTGGTTCCCAGGTATTTCGCATAGCCGATTCGAGCATTCGGTCGGCGTTTATCTTTTGCTCAAAAAATACAATGCCCCGCGAGTCGAGCAGATTGCTGGATTGCTGCACGATGTGTCCCACACGGCCTTTTCCCATTGCGCCGATTACGCCTTGGCAAGCGGTTCGCAAAAAAACCAATCCCATCAGGATTCAATTCACGATTCCTTCGTCAAAAAATCCGAAATCCCCGCAATTCTGAAAAAATATGGTATAGACGTGGATGAGGTGCTGGACGATTCAAAACACCCTCTCAAGGAAACGAATCTGCCCGATCTTTGCGCGGACCGAATCGATTATTCCCTGCGCACAGCCAGGTTGATGGACGAACGATCGGCCGCATGGGTAAAAAAAACGCTCAATAACCTGAAGGCAGATCATGGAAAATGGGTATTCTCCGATACCCAAAACGCCTTGGAATATGCGCAATTTTTTCATCAAATAAACGAGAAATACTTCTCTGGCTTCGCATCGGCCACCATGCTCAAATCCGTGGGGGACATGCTCAAACATGCGATCGACAAACACATCATTTCCGAAGCCGATCTGCACAAAACCGACCGCGAGGTGCTCGCCATGGTCCGCAAACACAAAACCAATGACCCCGAACTGCAAAAATATTGGAAACGGATGAACCACGAGATTCCCGCCATCAACGATCCAAACAACTTTGAGGCCCAGGTCTTCTGCAAATCACGTATGGTGGATCCGTGGGTCAAAACCCCAAAAGGCCTGAAACGGCTTTCCGAACTTGATTCCCATTGGAAAAAGATGATGGCCGAAAGTCCCGCCCACAAGGAATATTTCCTTCGATTCAAAAAATAGGAAAATATTCTTTTCATTCAGCCTGCCCAGAGCGTAGCGTGGGGAACGTAGTGAAACGAAGTGAAGAATCTATTGTTTGCCCAATTGGCAGATTCTTCGCGTCACTCCATTCGCTCTGAATGAAAAGTTATAGCCCGAACTGGTTGAAGTAGTTGGGTTGCCCATAGAGGTATTCCTCCATACGTCGGGCAATTTTGACCATGGTCTTTAGGGCCAGGTCTGGATGGACTCCAACCATGGTTTCATCCGAAAGCATCAGGGCGTCGGAACGATCGAAAACGGCGTTTGCCACATCCGACACCTCGGCGCGGGTCGGCCGGACGGAATTGACCATGGAAAGAAGCATCTGAGTGGCAGTGATGACCGGTTTTTTCTGCTGATGGCAAAGCGCGATGACCTGTTTTTGGATGATCGGAATCTCCTCCATCGGAAGTTCGATCCCGAGATCCCCGCGCGCCACCATGATCCCATCGCACGCCTGGATGATCTCGAACAGGTTTTCCACTGCCTTTTTACGCTCGATCTTTCCCACAAGACAGACCGGGCGCTTGCCGATCTGCTTTCGGGCAATTTCAACCTCATGTTTGCTACATATGAAGGATAGGGCCACGATGTCGACTCCTTCTTTGAGCAAGAATGCCAAATCTTTCTGGTCCTTTTCGGTCACAGCCGGACACGAAAGGTCGGTCATTGGCACATTCACGTGTTTTCGTTTCTTCAAAATACCCCTATTGAGCATGGTCACCCAAATCCTGTGGCCAGACACCTTGCGGATCGTTCCCTGGAGCTCTCCGTCGCCAAACGAGATGATTTGCCCCTTTTTCACATCCACATGCAAATAGTCGTCATCGATATGGATTTCCTCGACGCCTGGCTTTTCGCCATTGGTCACAAAAACGACCTCCTGCCCCTCTTCCAATTCTACTTGCCCATCAGGGAAAATGTTTCCGACACGGATATTGGTGCCCTGCAGGTCGGCCTGCATCTTCACATCGGTTCCGAGCTTCTTGTTCAGGTGTTTGACGATCTTCAGGCGCTCCTTGTATTCCTCGTAATTGGCATGCGCGAAATTATTCCGAAACACATTGGCTCCAGCTTTGATCAATTTTTCCATCATGGTCGCATTTGAACTGACGGGACCAAGTCCGCAGACAAACTTGGTATGGGGGGCATTCTCGTTTTGAGAAATGCCAAAAAGGGTGGGCATGGGGGCAACTTTATTAATAGATAAAAATGAGGGTTGGGAGATCCTCATCCACCGAAAAATGGGAGATTTTTTCGGAAGAAGGGCGCAGGTATGATACGCACCTTTTGAAAAAAATCCAGAGTCTTAGAGGTCTAAGACAAAGGAATCGGTGCCAAAATGATAAGGGTCTAAAAAAGCTCGTTCCCGCGCCCAAAAACCTTTTTCGAGAAGCTCATCATGTCGGGTGGAAACGGCGCAATAACCGTAACCTCCTTTTTGGTGATCGGGTGGATGAATCGGATCGATCGCGAATGGAGGAACAACCGGCTGAAATGGAACTCGATCCTGAAGCGGCGGTTGAATTTCACATCACCGTACAAAGGATCCATCACCACGGGGCAACCGATCTGGGCGAAATGTTGGCGGATCTGATGTCTCCGTCCGCTTTTGATCTCGGCCTCCACAATAGAACACGGAAAACCGAACAAATCGAAATGCCTCAGCACATGGAAGAGGGTCCTCGCGGGAATCAGTTCCTTGGTCTGGCGGGATTGCAGGGGTTTTGTGATCTCGCCACCTTGCGGGATGCCTTTCAACAAAGCGACATATTTCTTAGAAGTGGTCGGAGTCGTCAAGATGGCCTCGAGCTCAGTTCGGTTCTTTGAATACTTCCCAAACAAAAGGACTCCCGAAGTTTGGGCATCAAGGCGATGCAGGAGGTAGGGTTTGACCCCCTTTTCCTGGAATTGGGTCTGGACCAATCCCAAAACGGACTGCTCGATCGGATTGTTCGGATCGGGCACGGACACCTTGCCCGCGGGCTTGTTGATCGCCAGCAAAGTCTCGTCTTCGTAAAGGATGGGGATGATGGAGTTCTTTTTCATGGAGCCATCATAGCCCGATGAGGTTGGGCTAGGCAACTACCCTTCGAGTCTATAGGCTCAAAAGTATGGAATTGTCCTTGAGCCATTTCCGATGCGCCTTATGATCGGGCATCACCTCTTCGACCAAGGCCCAAAAACGTGAACCGTGGTTCATTTGGCCCAAATGGCAAAGCTCATGGACCACCACATAGTCGATCACCTCGATGGGGGCCATGATGAGACGCCAGTTGAAATTGAGATTTCCTGCCCTGGAGCAACTCCCCCATCGGCTCTTCTGGTCTCGGAAAGCGACCCGATGAAAGCGAAAACCGTAATGTGCGTTGAAATGGTCGAGCCGGTCGCGGATGACCTCTTCTGCTTTCTTGCGGTAAAAATCACGAATAACCTTTTTGGCGGAGTCCGTGCCTTCATTCTTTCCGATCTGCCGATGGAGAGTGATGATCATTCGATCCTCGCGCACTTTCAAACTTGGCCGTTTTAAATCGGAGGGAAGTATTTCCAACTGAAGCGGCTCGCCAAAATAATAAAACTGATCGCCTGATCGGTATCGAAGAGTCGGTCGGAGGGCCTTTTGACGTTCCAGCCGGACCAAATGCTTTTGAAGCCAAGCTTGGTGACGATCTGCAAACGAATGGATTTGGGATTGGGTCGAAAACCAAGGCGCGACCAAGGTCACTTTGCCCAAGCTATCGATCTGCAAACGCATCCGAATGGCCCGTCGGCTGCGACGAAAATGGATCGCCGGGGATGCCTGGACCGATGATTGCATGGGATTGGATTCCACGAACGAATTCAAGGTTATATTCGGTGGTACTGTCAAGCCAATCGGGAGAGTGCCACCCTTGATAAAAGTGCGAAAAACGTTAAACTGTGACCAAATAATTTCTTAAAATAACTGTATGGATCCAAAGAATATCATTTCCGACATCAAAAGCCTAAAAAAGGAGCATATGATCTCCGAGCTGAAGACCGCTTTTGATGTTATCTCCCTCAAAAAAGAGGTCATGACCCATGTGGCCAGCGATGTGCAAAAGACCAAATTCGGGTATTACATCATCGTCATTGCGGCAATCGCGAGCTTTTTGGGTACGCAACTGTTTAGCTGGTACAAACCCTCGATCGTGGGTGGCCTCATCACCATGGTGATCCAAGCGGTTATGATGGTCGTTGGCCTTTATGTGGTCAGCTACGTGGCCAAAAAATTCTTCAAGGGCGCAGCCACTCATGACCAATTCTTCCGAGTCGGCGCCTACAGCATGATCCTCGGCTGGGCCTACATTCATCCCACTATTGGCATGCTCGCCGGAATCTGGGGCATCGTCGTCTCCTTTGTGGTGCTCAAGACCGTTCACAAACTTAGCACCGGAGGGGTCATTGGCACGTGGATCGTCACCGTCGTCCTTTATATGGTGGTGGGCGCACTCATCGCCATGTTGGGCCTTGGCGGTCTGATGGGCGGTGGAATGGCTGCAAAATCATTCAACTACGGTGGGATGAAAATCAACACCCCCAATGGATCGATCGATTTCAACATTCCCAACATTAAATAATGGCCAAAGAGCTTAAGTCGAAGGAGGGCTATGCCCGATATGCCGCGTTTTATGATAAGAGCGCGAAATACTGGGACAGTTTCGAGAAGCACAACCTCGACAAGCTCATTGAGGGAGCCAAAGGTAAAAAGGTATTGGATGCGGGGGCGGGCACTGGCCGTTTGGCCATCCGCCTCCACAATGCTGGAGCCAAGGTAACTGCCTTGGATCTTTCTCCGGAAATGCTGAGCAACATCCGACGCAAAAAACCCGCCATCGAGGTGGTGGAAGGCGACATGGAGGCCATGCCCTTCGAAGATTCGTCCTTCGACATGGTTTTCTCAAGCCTGGCCATGGTCCACCTCAAAAAAGTGGACACCTTTTTCGAGGAAGTCCATCGGGTCCTCAAGGATGGAGGCCAAGCGGTCCTGGTGAATGTGCATTACAGGAAACCCCTGATCCTTTCGGACAAGCAGGGCAAATTCATCATCAACTGTTACAACCATTTCCCTCGCCATGTGCGAGAGGCTGCTGAGGATCTAGCCTTTCGTATCGATAAGGAGATCATGGTGACCGAAGGGGATACCATCTGGATCAGCCAAATCCTCGTCATGACCAAATAGCGACCGATTGCTATTCCGATTCGGCCTTGGCCACGTCTTTGGCCTCTTTTTGGGGTTGGATCCCTTTGATCAATTTGCGGGAAGCTTCGACCTTTGTGGCGATAGCCTCAGGATTCAAGGGATCTTGGAGCTCGATATCGAATAATTCGAAATGGTACTTGTCTT
>PMDG01000004.1 GCA_003154375.1 Candidatus Peregrinibacteria bacterium | reverse complement strand
GTGAGCGATGTGGATACGATTTCCGACATCAAGGACATCCGTACGTCCATCGTCCGTTCGACCAAAACGACCTACCAGGAAATCATGGCGAACGCGAAGCAGGGCGATATCTTCACGATCACGCCTTTCGATATGACCGAGCTCGCGGCCATCAACACCACGGCCCAGCCTGGGGCAACACCCGCCACCACGGCCACCGTGGCCCAGAATTACAAGGTCTATTCCATCCCTGTGGAGATTCCTCAGGATCCGAATCTGGTGGATGGCGACTACCAATTGCTTCTCGAGATCTCGGACACGGCGGGACATATGTCGACCCAAGTGCTTCCGATCCATATCGGCAAGGCGGCCACGGGCGATGTGAATGGCGATGGCAAGATCAACATGCTGGATGTGATCCTGGCCTATCAAATCGCGAACGGGAAGATCACTCCGACTCAGTCCCAAATCGAAGCGGCCAATCTGGATGGCAAGGGAAACATAACCATGTTGGATGTCGTGCTTCTGTTTAACAAAGTGAATAACAAATGATTCGAATTGTGGACCGAATTGTGGTCCGAATAGTAGGCCGAATTGTTGCTTAATCGAATTAGATTCAAAAACATAAACCACCATACGGCCCACAATGCGGCCAACTATACGAAATCTTATGGAAAACAATAACCAAAACCCCATGGAAACCGTAACGCAGACCACGCAAGTGGTTCCGCCGGCAACCCAAAAACCCAAGAGCACCTTGGCCAAAAAGCTCATGCTTTCCGTCTTGGCCGTGGTTGCGGCTGGAATCGCCTATATTGGGATCACCAACCCCGGGCTTTTCCGAGCGGCTCTGCTTGAGACCACTGCGCCAACGGGGGCAGCTCATCTCTACATTCCGAATTACACGGCGGGCCCGACAGACAGCGGACTCATCTCGATCAAGGTCAAGCAAGAGGCATCCTCTCTTGTTGGCACCCCAACNNTTGGGTTCCGAGATCACGGCCGCCAACGACATCAGAATCAAGATCAAGACTGGCACCAACGCCACGTTTGACATCACGAAGACGTCCCTCACGCTTGGGGGTACCGCTTCTGCCAAGGCGAGTGGCACAGTGACCTATCCCGACAGCAAGACCCTGCTTATCGACGTGACCTCCAACTTCACAGATGGCCAGACATTGGTTATTCCAGGTCTCTATCTGGTGGGCGGAGCATGCGGATCTGGCCCCTCGGGCGCCAAATCTTTGCAGTGGTCCGTGGATAACGGCACGACCTATAACGATGGGTTTGCTAGCACTGGCATTACAGTGACCAAGACAGCGACTACTACTCCTCCGGCGGAAGTGCCCACCGTGGTCAGCGAAAAACTCGTCAGCTTGGGATTCAAGCTGAAATGGGATCCTGCGAGTGCGGTGTCGTTGAATGAGAATTCGATCGTGTTCGATGCGGACACCTTGTTCAAGACCGCGGATCTTAAAAGCGTGAATACGTCGGTTCCCGGAGAGGCGATAATCTCATTTTTCAGCAGCAATTCCGTGCTCGTAGAACCCTCGGCCGCCAAACCTTTGGTGAAGCTGGCGGTCCAGTTGAGCGCCGCGGCGGGGAGCAAGGAGGTTGCCTTTACGGTGACCGATGTCGATGTGATCAGGGAAGTCTCGGTAGACGGCTCCCTGAATTATGAATCAAGCACAAACTTCACGGCCATCGATGCAGGCAAAATCACGTTTGCCACTCAGGACAAATTGCGCGTGCTCAGCACCGAGGCGATCGATAGCACCCATGTGCTGGTTCGTTTCTCGGATTTGTTGCAAGGCACCGGAAGCGCTGTCCCAAACAACACGACCGGAACTGCCTTATTCACAAAAGATTCGACCGCAGTCGTTGGGACATTCACCACTTGGAATTCTGGCATGGTTGGAGGGTCGATCAAGAACAATGCCAACGGTGTTTGGTACACCATTTCCGCGGTTGCGGATGCTGCCAACCTGACGCTTTCGTCCAAGTACGCAGGGGATACGACTGGTTCCGAGGCTTTCACGATTACCGGTAATTACGGATTCGACAACGGTTTGACCGTGAGCGATCTGGCGAGTGGCTATTTGAGCGGGTACGACCAGAAAACGGTCATCCTGACCACAAGCGATCAGACCGCGGGAACGGCTTACACGTTGGGCGTTTTGGGCACAGCCGTGAAGGGAAACACCCAGGCTGGCTTGGATCCCAATTACACCAAGGCACGATTGTTCGGTTATTCAGGAGGGGCCGCCGCCACGGGAGCATTCTCTATCCTTTCCGCACAGGCCACAGGTTACAACAAGGTGGAGCTGACCTTCTCCGATGCCGTGGCAGCCGCCTCGGTTAACAAGACAGGTTTCAAATATGCATCGGTTTCCAATGTCAATTTCGGTGTCGAAACTGCGGTATCCGATGTGGTGGCCAATGGGAACAAGGTCGTGGTCACAGTGCCGATTAACCTCACAAAGGGTTCGACCACAATCATCACCGCAGGCGGGGTCCGTCGCGATAGCGACAACGCCCTCCTCGGCCTTGGCCGAATCGCGGTGGCAGGATTCAAGAGCGGCCCCCATCTCACGGGCGCGGCCCTCAACTCGGGAACGCTTACCCTGAGTTTTGACGAGCCGATCCAGGTCCAGCCCAATGTCTCGATCGGCCAAATCGTGCCGACCGACGACCACACGCACACATTGCTGGATCTCACAGCGGATAAATTCACTGTGAACGTTGATAAAATCGTTGTCGCGAATATGCCGGCCACGACTTCTGAAAAGAATTATATTTTTGTGGCTGATGTTTCGAAAATCACCAATGCGACTGGCCAATTCCTGGATCCCGCTTTCGGACGCGCCACGTTCTGGGGCGTTGGAACCACGGCTGGGTCTGTGGCATTGGGTGCGGTCGAAGTCACCCGAAAGGATGCGGTCGAGCTGACCAAGGGGACTCTGGATTTCACAGGCCTGACCGTGGCCAATGCCGAATTGTTCGAAATCAATAATGTCTCGGTCTGGGCTCCAATAGTCAATTTCACCTTGAGCTTGAACTCCGGGAAGTTGAGGGTGGTCACAGGTGACCCCTTGGACCCGGACATGCTCTATGTGTTGCGTCTGAAAAACGGAGCTGCCACGTTGGGGGTTGCCACTTTCTCGGTCCCTTATGGGTTCGAGATGGTGAGCGCCCAGGCAATGAACAAACGGCAGATCATGGTTACCTTCAGCGATAATGTGGATCAGGACACCGTGGCCTTGGCCAAATTCAAGTTGGATCCTGATGTAACGATTAGCTCCGCGACCGTTCAGTCCGGCTTCAAGCAGGTTTTGCTGCAGCTGGGTGCGGATCTTGGAACCGGAGCCTACACCGTTAGGGCCGATACCGGAATCGCTGGCATCCGATCCTACACAGGAGGAAAGATTCTAGCTCGCAGTGCCAATGTGTTCGCGGGATATCAGGCGGCCCAAGGACAAAGCACGGTGAGGCTGGAATCCATCGATGTGAATTCCTCGACCTTGCTCACGCTCCATTTCTCGGGCGCTCTCAAGGCCGATTCCGTGACCCCTGTGAATATTTCAATCGAGAAGTTGTTGCCAAGCGTTGGCAATCTGACTGTGGCAACGGCGACTCTGAAAGACCCGAAAACCGTCGAGTTGGTCACGGACCAACAGGATTCGGATGTGAATTATTTTGTGAGCATGAATGGCGTGAAGGATGCCTCAGGTTTGCCTTTGGGCAACAACCGCGTTCTGAATTTTCTGGGCTTCAGGGTTTCGGCCGTGGTGATCAGGAGCCTCAGTCCGATCTCGGTGACCAACGACGCAGAGAAGGTCGTGGCGGTGTTGGGTCAGAATTTGGACACCGTGGCTTCTGCCCGTTTGGGCACCACCGAGGTGCAGGTAAGTCAAAAGACGGCAGGCGGTTTGAGCCTGACCATTCCCAGCGGATTCACCGCGGGGGTTTACGATTTGAATTTGGTGAGTGATTCGGGACAAACGTCCACATTGGCCAATGCCCTGACCGTGCAGGTCAGCATTCAGCCGATGCAGATTATTTCCGGGGATTCCCGCGCGATTCCGAATCGTGTGGCTCCCGATGGCACCACCCCCGTGACGTTCTGGGTGTTGGTCAAAGATCCGACGGCCCTGAACCAAGTCAGCAGTGTGACGATCGATCTCGAGCAGATCGGCGGTCGCCGCGCGCAGGAGATGGCCAAGGATAATGGTACGCAGAAGCAATACAGCCAATTTTACACCTACCGAACCACGGTGGCTGCCACCACGCCCACTGCGACCGATCCTATCAAACTGCCAGTTGAGGTTCGTAAGGGAACCGAGGTGGTCTCGGGCACGGTTGAGATCACCGTGACCAAGAATGTGCTGAAGAGCATTCCGCCAGTCATCGACCAGGCGTATGCCAATCCTTCCACCATGCTTCCTGATGGCGAGTCCAAGGGTAAGATTTCGGCGCAGATTTCCGATCCTGACGGTGTGGGAACCATCAAGTCCGTGGTCGCGGATTTGGGCGAGCTCGGCGTGGGTTTTGTCACGCTGACCCCAGTCGGGGATGCGGCCTCAATCGCCAGTCAAATCTCCGGCGCCTTTATCTCTGAGGAATTCACAGTCCCGAAGATGACTCCCGAAAAGGCCTACACGGTCACGATCACCGCGCAGGACGAGACGGGAAATATCGCGACGAAGACGCTGACCATCAATGTCTCCACGGCGCAGAACGCGCCCAAGTTTGACGCCGCGAGGTCCTACATCGGTCCCCGCAAGTCGGTCCCGAGAGATGGGAAAACCACATTCTCCATCCATGCGATGGTTTCCGATCCGGATGGGATCAATGATGTCCAAAGCGTCACCGCCTACTTTGGGACTTCAGGCATTACCCCTATGGGCTTTACAATGGATTCGAGTGTCACAAAGGAGTCGACCGTCAAATCCGCACTCTGGAATTCGGGCGATATCTCCGTGCCTTCGGTCATTCCACTGGGAATTCAGAACGTGGAGCTGGTGGCAGTGGATAACGCAGGTGGAACCGCCAATCTGATTATGCAATTCGAGGTGACCGACAAGGACACCCTGGGTTCGGCGCCATTCATCAATTCCGACAAGGCGTACACTTCACCCAAGATCGCGCTGAACGATGGCACTACGCCGATCACCCTCTACACCTTTGTGCGCGATGACGATGAGAATTTGGAATCCGTGGTCGTGAATTTGGCCAATCTGGGCCAGGTCGGCCCTGAGCTTCCCCCCGACCTCGGCGAGTCTGGGGCGGTCGTCGCGGCTCCTGGCGCAGGCAGTAAGGCTTGCCCCGCTGCGTCCACCGGCATTGTGTGCATGACACGGGGTTTCAAGGAAGGCAATCTGGGCCAATGGTTTGTGCTTTCCGGAGTCACGATTTCGCAATCGGTGGCTGCCAGCGACAAGCCCTACTCGGTCGAAGTGATCGCCACCGACATGTCAGGCAATGTGTCACGGGGCCAAATCTCCGTCTCGGTCCGCGACAGTCTCACGGCAACGGCCGATAAGACTCCGCCTTCCGTGGTCACCTCGGTCCCTGTGGGATTCGGCTCGGTGGAAGTGCTGTTCTCGAAACCGCTGGATGCCACGAGCCTCTCGGCAAGCGGATCTGATTTCACCATCACCCAAAGCCAGGACGTGAACCAGAAGCTCAATGTGTTCGGCACGACCATCGATGCCTCTGGAACGATTGTCACTGTGACGACCGATGCCCAGCAAGCCAATGTGAATTATGTTTTGTCCGTATCGTCCAAAGTGACGGATTCCGCTGGCATCCCCATGGCCTCAGGCCGCAATAGTCAATCCGGCTTCATGGGATTCGAGGATAGCGACAAGTCCCCTGTGGTCGATTCCATCGGCCCCACGGACGGCGAAACGGTTGAAATCGATTTCCAGTCAAACCTTAGGCCCACCAGCGTCAAGCTAGGCGAAGCGGCCAAAGGCGGGAATTTCGACATCAAGATCGAAGAGGCCGAAAGCAACCAGTCATTGGCTGTGAAAGCGGTCCGCTTCCTGGATTCGGGCAAATCGCTCGAAGTGAAGACCGATCCCCAGAAATCCTCCACGCGTTATCGCGTCACGATTACCAATGTCGCTTCCGCGGCAGGGGTCCAATCGAGAACGCCGATGACCAAGTTCTTCAAATCCATCAACATCCAGGCGATACAGAAGGCCGCGGCGGTCAATAGCGCCGACTTGAATGGCGATGGGAAGGTGGACTTCAACGATTTCACGATGTTTGCCTATGCGTTCGGTGAGGCGGCAAAAGCAGCCGCGTCCGACAGCGGAGCCGCCAGCAAAGGGCTTAACCCGATTGCCCCGCCCCCCGATTCGACCATCACCCACACCTCGACTCCTGCAGGAAATTGATTGGAATTTTGAAATTTGAGCCTGAGTCATCGTAATCATCCTAATTATCCTAATAATCGTAATCATCCTAAACAAAATGAAAGCAAAAGAACTCGTTATCGCCACCGCATTGATTCTGACTATCGGAGCCCTTCTCTCCAGTTGTCAGGTGGTGGAGCCGAATCAGGGGAACGTCTCCAAAAAGACCTCGATCGAGGAATTTGTCATGAAGGCGGTCGCCGCCAAGAAAGAGGTGAAACTCGCCCTTAAGGCGGACCGCGCGGGAGACACGCTGACAGTCACCGTGACCCTGGACAATCCGAATCTGAAACCGATCACCTCGGTGCAATCGTGGCTGAGCTTCGATCCGTCAAAATTGCAAGGGAAGGCCATCGATACAAAATCCTCGGCTTTCGGCCTTATGGCCCCGTATACCAACACGTTCGACAACGTGAACGGCTTAGTGATGTTGGGCCGGGCAAACCCTGAGCCTGTGGCTGAAAAGATAACCCAGGTGGCCGTGCTCACCTTCGATGTCGTGAAGGACGGGACGACAACCTTGGACGCCTACGATTATCAGGATGACTTGAGCGGACACACCTCTGCCAATGTCATGGAAGGCGGCAAGCCGTTCAACGTTCTCCAAAAACCCGACAGCCCATTGCTCATCGTCGAATAACTGCGATCTGAAATCCGTAATCCGCAATCTTAAATCCAATTTTATGAAGTCCACATTCGCCAAATCACTCATCGCGGTTGCCCTGCTTCTGGCAGGAACCCATTTCGCGCTCGCGGAAGGGAGCGATGCTGAGCTGTCGCTTAAGCCGTCAGCCACCTCGGCAGCCAAAGGACAAGAGTTTACGGTGGATGTGATTCTCAAGAACCCGAGCAAGCAGAATGTGATTTCGGTCCGTTCATGGTTGAGTTACGATCCGATGCTCTTGCAGGCCACTGCGCTCGATACTAAGGATTCCCCCTTCGGTTTGGCGGCCCCCGGCGAGGACAACATCAGCGCCGCGGAAGGCAGGGTCATGATTGGCCGGTCCAATATCACAGGAGGCGTCACGGACGCCGAGGTGAAAGTCGCCACAGTCCACTTCCAGGTGCAAGGCGCTGTCGCGGCCAAGGCCACCCTCAGTTTTTTCGATTATCAGGTGAGCGAATTGGGCCACACCAGCGTCAATATCATCGATAGCGGATTTCCGCTCAATATTTTGGGCAAGGAGCCCGATAAGCTCGTGATCGATTTGAACCCTGGGGTTGTTGCCCCTGCTCCGATTACGCCGGCTCCTGTGGTGACTCCAGTCACTCCCGTAACCCCCCCGGCCACCACGGTCACGCCGACTTATGGCGTTGGCGGTGATAGCGGATTCTCGTCCACGCTGGTTCGCCCGTTGAATCTCATGGCGAACACAGGCTCAGGGACCATCGACCTCAAATGGGACATGGCGAGTGACCCGGCCCGCGTTGGTTACAATATCTACTACGGCAAGACGAGCGGCCAGTATACCCGCCGCCGGACAATCGGAAACGTGAATGCCTTCCGTCTGGATGGGCTGACCAACAACGAGGCTTATTACCTATCCGTCACGGCCTACGACGCGTTGAACCGCGAAAGCGACTATTCGAACGAAGTCGGAATTTTGGTTAACCAGCCCCTGAGTTCCACGGCACCCTTCCAAACCTCATTCGACCAGAACTACCAGAAAATTCCCAGTCAGCCCCAGAACGGTCCGTTGATGGGATGGGTTTTGTTTTCCTCCGCCGGCCTCAGTGCCTCCATTCTTTTCGGACGGAAAAAGAAGGCAGCAGTCGAAGTTTTAGCCGATTAGAAATTTGGAAATTCAGATTTGAAAATTATTTGTAAATTGAAAATTAAAAATTAAAAATTCCAGCTCATATGCCTAAGAAATCTGCCCAATGGATCACAATCCCCGAAGCGTCCCTGCACACCCCGGTCTCCGAGGTGGCCAAGGCGCCGAAGCCCAAGGCCGGCAGCCCCGACCTTGTAAAGAA
>PMDG01000040.1 GCA_003154375.1 Candidatus Peregrinibacteria bacterium | reverse complement strand
CTCCATTTTCGTCAAATCAAGGATCGGAAACGGTTTTGGGGTATTTCCGCGCTCGTCTTGGTCGGCATCACGGCCCTTTATTTGACCTATTCTCGGAGCGCCTATCTGGCTTTCCTGATTTCCCTCGGCATTTTGGCCCTGCTTAAGTCCCGCAAGCTCCTCGTGGCTGCGCTCGCTATCGTCCTTCTCGCCTTTGGTTTTTCGGCCCGCGTACAAGAGCGGACTTTGGATGCCGTGGACTCGGGGAAGGCCTTTTTGGGCCTCGATTCCCAGAAGCCGTTGGATCCCACCGCGGTCTTGAGGCTCGATTCGTGGAGATACGCCACGGAGATCATTTCCGACCATCCCTGGGTTGGGATCGGATATAACCGATACAAATTTGAAATAAACGAACGGGGCTACGGCCTCCTTTCGGACCATGCGGCAAGTGGATCGGATAGCTCGCTTCTCACGATTTGGGCCACCAGCGGGATTTTCGGGCTTCTCAGCCTCCTAGCCATCGGTTTCATAGCCACGGCGACAACCATTCGCAGAGCCTGGAGAAAGCATGACCTCAAAAGCGCCCTCGATGCGGGCCTGCTCGCCGGCTTCGGAGGGATGATGATCCATTCGATTTTCGTGAATTCCCTGCTTTATCCGCTCATCATGGTCTATTTGATGGTCGGCTTGGGGATGATGGATGAATGATTCCGATTGGTGAACTAATTGGTGGACTAATTGGGGAACTGATTGGATATTGAAAAAACTATTAGCCCTCTATTAGTTAACCCATCAGTTCACCCATTAGTTCCCCTATCAGGTTTTATGGTTGCTGGATGATCAACGGAAGCGTCATGTTCTGGACTTCCACCACCTTCACTCCGGCAATCAGCGGATCGCGGTTGGCGGCGATTGCCTTGATCAGGTTGTTAAGTTTGGGCAGGAAAAACTCGTAATATTTTTTGAGCGAGTCATAGGCGCCCGCTTTGGCCCTAGTTTCGGTCTGGGTTTGCTGGAGGCCGATGAATTTGCCGAGCTCATCCTCGGCGTTAGAGCCGTTGAAAATCTTGAGATTATCGAAAAAGGTGGTTTCGCTCGTTTTGATCTCGGTTTCCTGACTTTTGAAATTCGAGTTGAGGAAATCGACTTTATAGGTGAGATCCGTGATTCGCTGTTTGCATTTTTCGACTAGAGCCTTGAGCAGGTTCACGTACTCGTCCAACGAATCGGATCGGTTCACAGCCTGATTCAGATATTCGAACAGGTCCACCGAAAGCGCGTTTTTGATCTGCGACAGCAGTTGGGTGTCCATGGCCAAGGTCGAATTGATGTCCACGGTCTTTTCGCCCAAGTAGTAAGTCGCGACAATGCTTTTGAGGAGCGATTTGGCTTTGTCCTGCTCCAGCCGAGTGAGGTGCTGGCCACTGCCTAAATAGTTGGTGAGCCAGACGACATCTTTCAGGATTGCCTCCTTGGCTTGGGGTTTCGGAGCAATACCCTGTCCCAATGCCTGGTTCGCATTTACGGCTTGCACACTTCCCCCAACGCTGATTTCACCCCCCGTTTTATTCTCGGGAATCGTCTCTTGAGTCGTTGTTTCGGTCTCTCCATTGGAGGTTTCTGACGTTTTCATTGCTTCGGTCACGGATTGGTCTTCCACCTTGTAAGCGGCCAAGACTCCGGTTTTGGCTCCTGCCGTTTCAATGGTTTGCGTCGTGGCGCCAGGTTTTGGCTGGAGCCAGTCGACTATGCTTCCCCAGTTTCGATAGATCAAAAGGGTCAGCAAGACAAAAACGAACGTGATGAAGAAAACGGTCCACGCCCTTTCGTTATGCGGTTTTTCATGGTCCAGCAGCCACTTCAGACGCTGGTGCGCCTCGTGGTGCTTTTGGGCCTGGTGCCTGACATGTTTCAGGTTTTTGTTCATTTTATCCTTATATTTTACCATTTTTTCACTCTAAAAACAAGGGTTTGGTTTTGATTCTTGGAACCGTCAATGGGGAAACATTCAAATCCCTTGAAAAGCCTTCGGCAAAGCCTCATGCTTTCCTTCGGGATTTGCCCTCGCTTCGATACGCCCTCACCACCTCGGATTCGGGCTATCTGCGCTCAGACCCTATTTCTCGCCACTTCTATGAGAATCGGAATCGACGCCCGTATGTACGGGCCAGGCTTCACCGGCATCGGACGCTACACCTATGAGCTCATCCGCCATTTGGCGCTTTTGGACACGGTGAACGATTATGTGGTTTTCCTCAGAAAAGAGGCCTTTGATAGTTTTGCCGTGCCGAATCCTCGGTTTTCCAAGGTTTTGGCTGATTTTCCCCATTATTCGCTTTCGGAGCAGACACGTTTTCTCAGGGTTTTGAATCAGGAGCATCTGGACCTGATGCATTTCTGCCATTTCAACGCCCCGATATTCTATCGGAGACCCTGCGTGGTCACCATTCACGACCTAACACTTTCATTCTTTCCTGGGAAGAAGATGACCTCATGGATCCAGAGGCTCGCTTATCACTTCACCCTGAAGACGATCACCCGAAAGGCGAAGCGGATTATCGCGGTTTCCCAGAACACCAAGGCCGACCTTATCCAGCTTCTATCCATCCCCGAATCGAAAATTCAGGTCGCCTATCCTGGCGTCAGCCCCACCTTTGCCGAACCCACATCAATCACCAAAAAGGATTTGGAATCCCGTTTTGGCCTCGGAAAACCCTTTTTTCTCTACACTGGCGTCTGGCGTGACCACAAGAACGTGGTCGGGTTGCTTCATGCCTTCCATGGCCTATGCAAAGAAGGCGGGGAAAAATACCAGTTGGCCATCACCGGCAGGCCGAACCCGAGCTATCCCGAGATTGAGGAAACCGTGAAAACCCTTAACCTTGAGCAGGATGTCCGACTGACGGGTTTGGTGAGCGAGGAGGAGCTCAAAGCCTTATACCAGCATGCCCTTGCCTATGCCTTTCCCTCCTTTTACGAAGGGTTCGGGTTTCCACCTTTGGAGGCGATGCTGTGCGGGATTCCGGTCGCTGCGTCGAACACATCCTCCATCCCCGAGGTTTGCGGAGAGGGGAATGCCCTTTTCTTCAATCCTTACAATATCCCTGAAATACAACAGGCCCTAGGCCGAATCGCCAGCGATCAAGATTTACGGAATAATCTGATCGAGAACGGCCGCAAACATGCGAGCCAATTCAAATGGGAGACCATGGTCAAAGCCGTTCTGGATGTCTATACTTCAGCCACCCAAGACTTTTAACATGGAAAACCTCGCCGATCTTCTAAAGCTCCGGCTCAATACCCACAACCTTTCCGCTTCGGCCCTTTCGGCACAGACCCTTTTGGATGCGAACAGGATTCTTTCGACACTTTTGCCCAAGGGAGCCGAAACCGCCAAGGCTTACCGATTGGAACAAACTCGCCTGTATGTCAGTGCCGAAAACGCGGTGCTCGCCCAGGAGCTTTGGGGGATTCAGGCCCAGTTGCTTCAAAAACTCCAGGCATCCCATGGCGAAAAGGCTGTCTCGAAGATCATTATAAAATGGTTTGACCCATTCGACGGGGCTCAGGGGCAATCCTGAAAACTTCGAATTGACAATTCCACAGTGCTCAATTAATATCCCATCGCATTTCGTTTTAGTACCTAATTTCGTTAATCCAGTGCTTAAAATTCGCTTACAGCGTTCCGGACGAGAAAACATCCCCACTTACCGAGTCGTTTTGGCCGACCATCATCGACCAGTGAAGGGCAAGTTTATCGAGAAGCTTGGTTATTACAATCCATTGGGAAAGCCTTGGAAACTAGAGGTGGACACCGAACGGATTTTGGAGTTGATCAAACTCGGAGCACAGCCTTCCAGCACCTTGGCCCGTTTGCTCAAGGCACAAGGCGTCAAAGACATGGAGAAATTCATCACCCCCATGCATGACCGCAAAAAGAAAGGCGTAGAGGAGGCCAAAGCCGCCCCCGCCGCACCCGCAGCCCCCGCCCCAGAAGCTCCCAAAGCTGCCTAATTCAAAAATCCCTCGTGAAGTCCATTAATCCTTAACTTTCATAATTATGGAAGACCAAGCTGTAGGACAAGACAAGGATTTTGTCGAATACGTGGTAAAATCGATCGTCGGTCAGCCCGAGAAAGTTTCAGTGGTTCGAACCGTGGATTCCATGGGCGTCCTGATCACTCTTCAGGTTGCCAAGGAGGACATGGGCAAGGTGATCGGCCGCAGCGGCCAGACTGCCAAAGCCATCCGAATCCTGCTCCGCGTGATTGGTGCCAAAACCAACAGCCGAATCAACATGAAGATCGTGGAGCCCGAGGGTGGAGAAGTGAGCATGGGCAAGCTCGATGACGAAGTCGAAGAGAAATCCAGCATCCTGGATGAGCCCGATCTGAATATCTAATCGGAAACCTTTGGTTTTCCGTCCTTCTTGAACGTTATGGATATCAGTGGCATTTCCGTTAGCCATGAGTTCAATATCGTGGACCTCCTGAATCTGGGGGTGGCCATCGCCATTTTGCTTGCGGGCACCCTTTCCGTGTTCTACATCTTTTTCGGCGGCATCTCTTTCATCCTTTCCGGTGGCCAGGAAGACAAGATCAAACAGGCGGTCCACACGATCCGCTATGCCATCATCGGCCTCGTGGTGACCATTCTTTCCGTGACCCTGGTGAAGATCATGGGCTACATTTTCGGTTTCGACCTTCTTTCACTCATCACCTGGGATCGGATCACCGGGCTTATGAACCTCATCATTGAGCGGATCACTTCTGGCGGAGGTGGCAGCGTGGGGACGGGGACCTTGCGATAGTCACGTAAAAACCGCTTCGGTTTTTCCGCCTTTTCCCGCTCAAGGTCTCGCCCTGCGCCTTTTCGCCAGGTTTCGCCCCGTTCAACCTTGGGGCCCGTCGGAGACCACCCAAGGTTGCGTGCGGGGCTACACACGCTCAACGGCTCGGGCTCGGGCGAAGCTCGGCATTTTTGTGCACGTCCAATAAGTCCACCGATTAGTTCCCCAATTAGTTCCCCAATCAGGTTTATTCGAGTTCCATCGCTCCGATTTGGATATTCTTCCAGTCGTAGGGGAATTTGTAGTTCTCGAGGGCGCGAATCAATGTGGCAAACAGACTCCATGGAGAGTCCTTCAGGAAGATAAAGGCGTTTCCCTTTTCCTGGTTTGGATTGTAGTCCACGGCGAAGTCCTTGGGCTGCATCACTGGCACAACGCCATAGCGCATGGCTTGCCGAGCCTCATCGATGCATTCATCACTCAGGGCAGGAACCAGCATGATGTCCGCAGCCGCATAGATCTTTCTCTTTTCATCCTCGCTGTTTTCGACGATCACCACCTTGTTTTTGTCCTTTTCCGCGAGGTCGGTGAAGAATTTCTGGAATTTTGCGGTGCCGATGCCGGTCAACACAATTTCCACGGGTTGTTCCATGATTCCGTTCATAACATCCATCAGCATGTTCAGATTGTTCTTGTCCGTCAGCGGATAGGTAATGCAAAGGATCGGGACTTTTTTGTTGAAAGGCAGGCCGACCTCCTCGCAGAACTGTCGCTTGTTTTCGACCTTGTTCTCGATGGTCTTTTTGCTGAATTTTTGGTAGATCTTGTTGTCGTATGCCGGGTTGAAACGATTGTCGGCCATGGAATTGGTTCTTAGTTATCTAAACATTATAGCATAAATCGTTCGGAATTCCTAGAGGTTTATTGCGAAATTTGATAGAGGTGTGCGATACTCATTTGGACAATTCCCAATACCCAATGTCCAATGACCAATTCACAGATGAACCCTGAAACCAAAACATATGATGACCCCCTGAAAAAACGCAAAGGCGAGAGGCGCTTGGTCGTGATCGACGGCAACCATCTGATCCATCGGGCCTACCATGCGATTCAGGCTCCGCTGAAAACGTCTTCGGGCGAGCAGACGAACGCTATTTTTGGTTTCGCGAGCATGCTTTTAAACATCATCGAACTGGAGCAGCCCGATTATCTGGCAATGACCTTCGATGAGCGTGCTCCCACGTTTCGGCACGAGGCGCATGAGGGTTACAAGGCGACCCGTGTGAAAGCGCCGGATGAGCTATACGCGCAGATTCCCCGCATCAAGGAAATGATCAACGATTTCAAGATTCCCGTTTATTCCAAGGAGGGTTTCGAAGCTGACGACATGATGGGCACCTTGGCCCACAAGGCCATCAAGGATGGGTTGAGCGTTTATATCGTCACTGGCGACCGCGACCTTTTGCAGCTCGTGGATCCCACCATCCATGTGGTGTTCCCGCACAAGGGTTATCGGGAGCCGATGGTTTACGATTCAAAGGCGGTGCTGGAGAAATTCGGGATCCATCCCAATCAGATGGTCGACTACAAGGCCTTGGTGGGGGATCCGTCCGACAACATCGACGGAGTCCAAGGCATTGGGCCCAAAGGTGCCGCGGAGCTTTTGACCCAATACAAGACGCTCGATGGGATCTATCAGCATTTGAGAGATGTTTCCGAAGGCATGCGGAAGAAACTGACCGAAGGCAAGACGGCTGCGTATTTTGCCCAATCTCTTTCCAAGATCGTTACGGATGTTCCGTGCGATTTCAAAAAGGAGGATACCTCCACCAAAAAGCTCGACTTCCTCGGCCTTCAAAAGTTTTTCGAGAAGATGGAGATGCGAAGTCTCCAGACTCGCCTGAAAAAGCTGATGCCCGCCGAGGCGCTTCAGTCCAAGGAGCAGATGAGTTTGTTCTAAAATTTCCGTTCGAGATCACATTTACCCATGATTATAGGCTCTGTATTTGACATATTTTAAATTTTGTATATAATAATCTCCTAATCATTAATGAACTCATGGCCAAAAAGACCGCGATATCACCTGAGGATCGCATAGTGCAGCAGCTTGAGAAAGCTGTTAGTGATGGGCTCGATCCAGCCAAGGTCGATTTTTTAAAAATACCAGAAGCTAATCGGCCAAAAATTATCGATTTGTTGATTGGGCTATATGAGCAGGCTGTGGAAACAGTTGCGAATCCATCTATTGTGGTTCCAAATCTAAGCGAAGGGAAAGACAACATTTCGACATCACTGGTTTCCGACCAGCTTAAGCAGGATGAAATTACTCTTAGGGAAGAATTAATGCAGGCATATGGCTATGAAGCAGTTGTAGATCTTGATAGACGGCTTTCCAAATATCTTCTCGATGACGATTCTTTCAATTCCTTTGTCGTGGCATGGTGTGGTTGTCATGAAAAGGTTCTACATTACGAGGATTATTTGAGATTAAAGGCTAAGGAAAATATCCATGCCATTGTTTGTGCAGAGAGATCAAAAATTAAAAATGAAAAAATGTTGAGCCTATTTATAAGGCTATTTATAAGGCGCGAAGAGATAAGGCATGATTTATGGATTAGATACACTATTTTAAAGAGTGATAAAGATCAAATTGCAAAATTCAATCAGCTTGCCGATGAATTTAATGCTGACTTGGATCGAATTGTTAGAGAAAAAGATGATAAGAAGATGCAATTTTTTTCAGATAAGGCTGAGGAAATTTGTCATGCCAAGAGAATATAATTTAGTGACATTATTGCCTTTTGGATATTCGCCCTTTTCCATTTATGTATAATGGTTTTGTTAAAATGTGTGCCATGAACATCCAATTCATCAACACCGAAGAGTGGGGGATTAAGGCCAAGGGTTTCAAAGGGCTGGTCGCCACGCTTAAGAAGATGCTTCCCAAGGTCCAAGGGGAGCTCAATGTCGTGTTCGTGGACGACAAGACCATCCATGCCCTCAACAAGGCGCATCGGCACATGGATAAGCCCACGGATGTGCTTTCTTTCTCCTATATGGATACGCCCGATTTCAAGACGAGTCGCGCCATTGGCGAGATCTATATCAGCGTTCCGACCGCGAAAAGGCAGGCGCCGGATTATGGGAAGACCTTGGAGGATGAACTCAAGAAGCTGATCACCCATGGGGTCCTCCATGTTTTTGGGTATGACCATGAGAAGGATGAGG
>PMDG01000079.1 GCA_003154375.1 Candidatus Peregrinibacteria bacterium | reverse complement strand
TTAGTAAATAAATAATAAATTTATTATTTGTCAAATAAACTTACTGTATCATTATACCATCCTATCTTGATTCACTCAAGCAAAAAAATCATTTTATGTACAACCGAAGCACCAGAATGATTTCCTGAAGCTCACTGTTCCCCGTCCCAGACGCCGGAGGGTTGTAGTACATGGTGAAGCTCATCGGCTTCACAATAAACCGGGAGCCATATAGTTGATCCAGGGCCTTGTAAAGCCAATCCCTTCCTTCCGGCTTCATCTTCAAATCCACATTGTAGTCGGCAAAATGGTCCAAGAAAATTTGCCCTTCTTGGCTCTTGATGGTGATCTGGGCCTCGGGATCGATGGCGGAAAAAAGTTTTTCAAGGTAGGCGATGAAGGGAATCACCTCATCGTAACTGGAGAAAGACTTTTTCTCGAACAGGCTTTGCTGGATCACCTTCTTCTCCTCTTCCTTGGCCATTTTTTGCAAATTCGCGAAAGACAAATCGTTGGCTTGGATCTCGGAGCGGATCTTCGCCTCATCCCGTTTGGCAGAAAACCCCATTATAAAAAGGACGGCCGAAAAAAGGGCAAACACAATGCACAGCAGAACCAAAACCCGCAGAAGTCGGCTTTTTTTGATGATCGGCCCAATTTTGCCTAACCAGTTCTTCATGGATTGGACTTAGGGGGTTCAACAGCCCACACTGATTGGGGAGAGGTGCTGTTTTGAGGGTGGGTAGCCTGAACGCTTGCGGCCCCCACCGGTGGCGACCCAGGGGTGGCAGATGCTGGACTTGCCGAATCGGGCGATACTGCCGGAGGCTCCTGGGGCTGGCTCTTTTCATAGTCGGCTATGATCGGGGCCGGATCCACATTCATATCCACATTGATGAAGCGCTCGCCCTTTCCAACCAGATTCGAGAGTGGCGAGATGATGTTCGAAAAGTATGGTTCTTTCCCCAGGGTCGTGACGAATTGCTCGGTCAAATCGCGCGAGTCGCTTTTTCCCCGCAAACGCAACACCGATGCCGTGGTGCTATCCAAATAAAAGGTCACATTCACAAGCCCAACTCCATCCACATTGTAGCTGTCCACCTTCTTCATCAGAAGGCTCAAGGGCAAGGAGTCTTTAAGTATCGTGAGCATCTCGCCTTCCAGCAGGGTTTTCTGCTGGGAAGCCTGGGCCAGCTTGTTCAAATAGGGATTCTCAATCTGATCGCGGGAGACCTTCAACTCCTGGTTTGCGACCTTGACCGCCAAATAGCTTGAGCCCATGGAGTAGCCCGAATACCCGGCCAACCCCATCAGAAAAAATGCGGCGGCAAGCAAGGCCCCCATGACTTTAGGGCGCCATTCGGCAACATCCAATTCCTCCTTTCGGGATCGGGGCAACAGGTTGATCCCCTTTTCGTGCGCGGAGGGAATAACGGCCCGAAGCGCCAATCCGATGGCCTTCGCGTAATCGCAAGACTTCTCCGGGACCCCCAAACCCGAGATGCCCAGAGCCACTTCCGTTTCGGGAAATGCCGCCTGGATTGCCTCCGCCAAACCCGGAATGCAGGGATAGGTCCCCACCACATGGATCCAGCCCAAATTGAGCAAAGTCTGGCTTTCCACGATATGCCTCAGCTCCAACGCCTTCTGGGCCAACTGCCCCAATTCCCCCTTCAGAGAGTCCTTGATTTTCACAAATTGGCTATCGTCCGGACTTTGGGAATCACGCAAAATCTGTTGAGCCCCTGAAACCGTGGGGATCGCCAACCCCTTTTTGATCTTTTCCACCAATTTCTGTCCGCCTACTGGAGAATTGACCGTGAAGGTCTCACCGGACTTCATCCTGACATTGAAAAAAGTGGCATCCCGCTCAACACTCACCACCATGACATCGGGTCCCGATGGGGGTTTGATGGCCTTTTTCGAAACCGTGTGACTGCATCGAAACAGGCTGTCTTTGCTCACATCCACCGCAACCACATTCAGACCCGCTTCGCCCAGATTGACCACCAAGGACTCCACCAGATTCTTTTGGGCGGCCACCACACTGTAGGTGACATGCTTGTCTTCCGTAACACCATCCAATTTCCTGTAATCCACCACCGCGTCTCCCAACTCGATCGGAATGTAGTTTTTCGCGGTTGCCAAGATCTCCTCTTCCCCTTGCGGAGAATCAGCTGGAAAGCTGACTTGGTGGGAAAATGTTTTCTCCTCTGGCAGGGAAACGATGACATTGCGGGAGGTGATGGGGCCGTTTTTTCCCATTTTAAGCAATTTCACCACAGAGTCCTTGAATATCTCAGGGTTCACAATGAAGGAATCCTCCTCAACTACCTCGGGGTCCAGCTCCACTCGGCTAAAATTGGTCACTTTTAAGCCCTTTTTCCCATATGCCACCTCCACCGCGGTGAGGGCGGTGTCGGTGATATCCAGGCCGAATGTGTTATAAAGGACAGATTTCAAACTTGTTTCCTAAGTGCTTAAGGGGTAAGTGCTTAAGTGCTGGATGTTTTGGATTTCAACTGGACTGCTCGGTGACGGCGATGTAATCCACCGTGTTCGCATAACCGTAGGTTCCATCCGGGTTGTTCACCGTGTAGCGGGTCACGCGAAGCTCATAGAGGAACTTTCGGATGAAATTGTGGCTGGTCCCGGTCACCAGCACATTCACAAGCCGTTCGGACACTTGGGGCGAAATCGTATGAGGGTCGAACCAGGTCATCACCGTACCGCAAGCGTTGTCGGGCGAAATCGTGTAATTCAGATTTCGGTTGAATTGCTGTTCCAACTTAAGACGATAGAGCGTGTCCTCGATGCAGGAATGGACATTGATGCGGGCATCCTCGTAATAGATGCTGTTCAGCGAGAGTGTTGCATTGTTAACCCCATCCATCAGGATCGAAAGCGCGAAGAACATGGTAACCGTGGCAACAATGAGCAGGCTCAGGATCGCGATGAAGCCCCTTTGGTCCTTGGCTCGAATTCCCATATTCCGATTGGGGACCTAATTGGGGGCCTTATCGTGGACCTAATTGTGGAGTTTCATACAATCAGGCCAACCATCGGCCAACCATTAGGTCCCCTATTAGATTCCTACCACTTAAGATGCAGGGTGAAGTAATCGATCAGCATGAAGTCCGGGGCGCTGTGACCGCCTTGGGGCGCGACCCCGTTCCAATGGAACGGCATTCGGGCCCTGATATATCGGTTGCCTATTCCACCCACGAATTTTAGAACATCGGCATTGTTGTACAGCAGCTCAAATTGCTGCTGGGCGCTCTTGGTTCCATCGAGGGCCATGGCTGCGACCGTCTGCCACGTATTCGCCTGCCAGTTGTAGAGTTCCACATTTTGCGGCCCAACCAATGTGCCATTCATGGGGCAACTCTGCGAGAACTGATCGCAGAAGAACTGGGTCGTGCTCTGGTAAGCCACCTCGCCCCCCACCGTGATGCTCTTGAGATTCTCGAGCTGGCCAGGATTCAATGTGGTCTTGAAGGTTTTCTCCCAATACAGGGTGTCCTCGCCCACCTGGGTGCCCCCAAAGTACGCGGGGTGCCTGGAATTGTCGTTGAAGAACGTGATCCACTTGGAACACCATTCCGGGAAAACGTTGCTATTTTCGGGATGCTGATTATCGCGCCTATAACATTTGTCGGTGAAGATATGGCCGATCACTATTCCTGTTCCCCCGTCGCCGCAATTCACAGCGCAACCGCCTGGGCAATAGTAGGCGTAGCGATGGGTTCGGAATCCGAATCCATGCTCGTAGTAATCGTGGTCATGGCCCCAATCGCGGTCGTGCTGGTCTTCCTCGCTCAGATCACGTTCATGGCCCGAGTGGTGATTAACTACGGCATTGTTGCCAAAAAAGAACGACACGGAATCCAAGGGGGCCGTGTTGCTGACGTTGCTGACCTTGAGGACCGTCATGGATCCGTTCTGGCTTGTAAACTCCACCTTGAAGCCGTTCGTATCCGTCGCCTTGCTTCCGACGGCGGCCAAGGTGGTCACCGCGGAACTGGAATCGACAGTCGTGGTCACCTCCACCGAACCCGTGCCACCTGTGACCGTCATGGTGAACACATCGGTCATCTGAATGGGAAACTCGCCCAATTGATTCCGGTTGTTCGAGAATTTTATTTTCCCGTTCTGGGGGTGGGACGTATCGTAACGAATCGTCTTGGAGTGGTCGTGGCCTTGCTCCAACCACCAGTTGTGGGTTTCATGACTCTGGGCGCTTACCACATTGTTTTTGAGGGAATGGCTTATTCTTGTCATCGCCATGAAAGCCGTGTAGACATCGTCCGGAAGCTTCACGTTCGCACTGAACACGTCCCTGAAGTGGGAATCATTCATGAACGGGCTAGCCTCGTACCGCGTGATCATCCCCATCAGCACGGTTGGCGACAATGGCGTGGCCGCTAGCAAGATCGACTTGAGTTGTGAACTGCTCGGGAGGGGCCTTTTATCGAGCAAAGCCAAGATTTGGTCATCCCCGCTGCAAGTGTCCGCCTGGGTGTCGGCGATGCTTGAATCCGTCCCACCCCCTGAGTCTTGGCCCAAACCCGCCTGCGCATCTTCAACCGAACCATGGCCCGCGGCCAACTCATCGGCGGTTGCCTCGAATGGAGAAGCGTCCGCCACATCACCAATGCCATCCGCGTCGAAGTCCTCTTGAAAGGGGTTGTAGGCCAACACCGCGTTATCCAACTCGTCGCAGACGCCATCGTTGTCGGCATCTCCCGTGCATTCCGGGTTATGGGGAAATTTGTCCACGTAATCGGGGCTGCCATCGTTGTCGAAATCGCCCTTCTCCAAGTTGGCGGAAGTCACGTAATTTTGGACCACGCTATTGGGGTCCGTTGAGGCGACCGCCATGCGAACGTTCAATCCCAATGCGATTTCGGGGTCGTTCAACTGGTCGGAAATCTTCTCGAAATACAGATTATCCACGCGCATGCTATCCGACGAGAGGTCGGATTTCACACCCCCCTCCGTGATCTCGATTTTATGGGTTGTAGGATTCCGATCGATCACCACCGTGGAATCGTCCTGCATGGCCAAGGTCAATTTGCCATCGGGCGAAGCCAACGTCGAATTGGCCAAGTCCACCCTTTTTGCCTGACCGATCAGGTCGTAGATACGCTCAACCATGTATTGGCTGTCCGCGTTCACTTGCTTTTCGACATTGTGCAGTCGATTGGTGCGGATTGCGCTGATTGAGACTGTCAGCAAGATAGGCGTCAGCACCAAAAAAATGGCGATATAAAGGAGCAACTCCACAAAGGTGGTACCCCTATTCATCATTTTAGCCCCTAATGTTTTCATTGCTTTTTTATTTAGGTTTTAAATTGTTTTTCTAATCGGATTATAAGGCCGATTTGATAATAATGGAAGAGGGACTTTACTGACATCTGACAACCGACATTTGAACCTTGGAATCTCCAATCAGAAGCGGGTCCAGCCGATCGCCGAATACCGACTGCCGGGCCTCGGGCTTAGTTGTAGGTGACCGAGACGCTCGTGACCGGGGTCGCGGCGTTGCCGGCGAGGTCCGAGGCGGAGAAGACGACCGAGTAGACGGCGCCGCTCACAAGATTCGACCACGAGACGCAGGCGTTGGAGCCCGCCGCGAGAGCGAGGGACGTGTGCGCGCCCGATGAGAGGGCCGTGCCTTGGAGGGCGCAGGTGTGAACCGTGCCGTCGGAGGTGCCGCCAGTGCGGGTGAAGACGACGGAGGCGGAGGAGGCGGAATCGCTCAGGGTGTAGCTGACAGCCTGGGTCTTGATGTAGGCGCCGGTTGCCGGGGCGACGGAGGAGATGGCGGGGACCGTGACGTCGTAGGTGACATTGGAGCTCGTGACCGGGGTGGCGGCGTTGCCGGCGAGGTCGGAGGCGGAGAACACGGCCGAGTAGACGGCGCCACTCACGAGGCTCGTCCACGAGACACACTGGTTTGCGCCGACCGCGAGCGCGAGGGCCGTGTGCGCGCCCGATGAGAGGGCCG
>PMDG01000059.1:337-60448 GCA_003154375.1 Candidatus Peregrinibacteria bacterium | reverse complement strand
CGTGGAAACCGCTTCGGTTTCCCCGACCTTTCCCGCTCAAGGTCTCGTTTTTCGAATGCTCGCCCAGCTTCGCGAGCTTCTCATGGGGCCCACAAGACCCATTTCGACTCCTCGCTACGCCTGTTCGCATCCTCAAAATTCGGGCGCTGTTAGGCTACAAGACTTCATTCTAGTTTTGTAATGCGCACTTAATACCCTCAGGGCTTTTTTACAAGACCAACCTCTTTTAGATATTCAATTGAATATTACGCCTCCACCGATTTTCCGTGCTCCATCACAATCACCTCCGCGTGGTCGTGCATCTGCCTGATCCGTTCGGCAAAGGGCCCTGATTGGTCGGTTTCACCATGAACAATGAGAACTTTCTTGAGACCCTTTACCGAGTCCACATAAGTGTCCAGATCATTCATATCCGCATGGGCGCTGAAAGCCTCCAGCACCACGACTTCGGCGTTGAGCTTGAGCATCTTGTCATAGATCTTCACGATCGGCTCCCCGTCCACGAGCTTGCGGCCGAGGGTGTGTTCCGCCATATAACCGACGATCACAATCGTGTTTTTCGGATCCTCGAGGTTGTTGGCCAAATGATGGCGAATGCGGCCGGCTTCGCACATGCCACTTGAGGCGATGATGATGGCGGGGCCGATCAGGAAATTCAATTTTTTCGATTCATCCGAAGTAAGGGTTTCCTTGAGCTGTTTCAGGGCGAATGGATTGATATTCTTTTTGAACCTCTCCCGGATTTCTTCGTCATACAAATCCGCGTATTTCTTGAAAATGATGTTGATGTTGCTGGCGAGGGGGCTATCCATGAAGATCGGCAAATTGTCGGGGATCTTTTTGTCCTTGATCAGAGTGTGCAGGGTGTAGATCAGCTCCTGGGTGCGCTCAAACGCAAAGGCGGGGATCAAAATCTTTCCACCACGCTTGATCGTCCGATTGATGACACGGGCAAGGCTGGGACCCCCCTCTTCGATGGGGTCGTGAGTCCGGTTGCCGTAGGTGCTCTCCACCATCAGCACATCCGCTTTTTCGATCACATAGGGATCCCGAATAATCGGCAGACGATAGCGGCCGATGTCGCCGCTAAACACAAAGATTTTCTTTTTGCCGTCCTCCTTGTCATCGATCTCCATCACCACCTGTGCGGAACCCAGCACATGACCCGCCTCTCGGAGAGTCGCTTTGATTCCTGGAAATACCTCAAAAGTCTTGTCGTAGGGCTTCCCCACGAATGATTTAAGAGCGAATTGGGCATCTTCCGTCACGTAAAGCGGTTCAATGGGCAAGGCGGTGTCCTTGTGCTTCTTAGCGAAGAATTCGGCATCGCTTTCTTGGATGTGCGCGCTATCCAGCATCATTATTTCGGAAAGGTCCAAAGTCGCCTCAGTGCAATAAATTGGGCCCTTGAATCCGCCTTTGACCAGGGTTGGAATGTTTCCGCAATGGTCGATGTGGGCATGCGAAAGGATCATCGCATCCACCTTGGCCGGATCGAAACCGAGCCTGTGGCCAATATTGTGGTTTTTTTCAAACGCCTCCATGCGTTTGCCTTGGAACATACCGCAATCCAGCAAAATCTTTTTGCCATTCACCTCGAGGAGATGTTGGGAACCGGTGACTTCTTGAGCGGCGCCGTAACTTGTGATCTTCATAATTTATAAGTGCTTAAGGGGTAAGTGCTCAAGGGGTAAGTGCTCAAACGAATAGAAGCACTTAAGCACATAAGCACTTAAACCTTATTATTTAGAAATGTATTCAGCCAAATCGACCAAGCGCGTGGTGTAGCCCCACTCGTTGTCGTACCAGGCGAGGACTTTGACCATTTGATCTTGGAGGACCATGGTGTTCAAGGCATCAATTGAGGCGGAATGGGAATCCTGCTTGAAATCCACCGAGACGAGGGGTCGGGTTTCCACCACCATGATTCTCGGGTTCTTCTTGGCGTATTTCGCGAAGGCCTCGTTCACGGATTCGACACTTGCCTTCTTTTCCACCTCAACGACCAGGTCCACAAGGGAAACGGTCGGGAGCGGGACTCGGACTGAGATGCCGGTCATCTTGCCCTTGAGCTCAGGGATCACCAGTCCAACGGCTTTGGCGGCACCCGTCGAGGTCGGGATCATGCTTAGAAGGGTGCTGCGGGCTCGGCGGAGATCCTTGTGGGGAAGGTCTAGAATGCGCTGGTCATTGGTCGCCGCATGCACTGTGGTCATGAAACCGCGCTTGATGCCGAAAGTGTCATTCAGAACCTTGGCCACGGGTGCTAGGCAGTTGGTGGTGCAGCTGGCGTTCGAGATGATGAAATGTTTCTTGGGATCGAAGATATCCTCATTCACCCCCATCACAATGTTTGCGTCGGCCGGCTTGGTCCCACTGCATGGCGCTGACACGATCACACGCTTGGCGCCCGCCTGAATGTGTTTGGAGGCCAACTCGGGATCCGTAAAGTGGCCGGAGCATTCCAGCACCACTTCGACCCCCAGCTTTCCCCATGGCAGTGCGACAGGATCTTTCTCTGCATAGATTTTGATGGTTTTTCCATCGACTTTGATTGAATCCTTGCCCACCGCCTCCACTTTTCCGGGGTAGCGGCCATAGGTGGAATCGAAGGCGAACAAATGGGCCAAGGTCGCGTTGTCGGTCAGGTCGTTGATGGCAACCACTTCCAAGTCGCGTTTTTCCTGGAGGATAATATGAAGAGCCTGGCGGCCGATCCGGCCAAATCCGTTGATCGCGATTTTCATAATATTTTTATTAATGAGTATTGGTTTCGGTTGGGTCAAACCCACCTTGATTATTTTAAAGATTATCAGCCCAAATTGCTAACCGATTTTTGCTGGGTGATTTTCAGTATTTTCTTTGAGAGAACTGAGGCTATGGAAATCTGTTTCAGCCTCTTGAGCTGCTTTTTGGGGCCCAGAGGCAAGGTGTCGGTCACCACAACCTCCTCGAATTTTGCCTTTTTCAATCTTTCGATCGCTGGGCCCGAGAAAATGGCATGGGTGGCGCAAAGGTAAACTTGAGGGTTTGCCCCTTCGGCCAAAATGGCCTTTTGAGCGTTGCAAACACTTCCCGCGGTGTCGATGATATCGTCATAAATGATGCAGGTTTTGCCTTTGACGTCTCCAATCACATGGGTGACCTCGGACTGGTTATGCTCCGGCCGATGCTTATGCAAAACGGCGATTTCGGCCCCCAAAAGATTCGCCAGTTCTTTCGCGTTTTTGACTCCCCCCGCATCTGTTGATACTACCACCCAATTTTTCACCTTTTTTTTCTTGAGATGTTCGGCGAACAAATCGTGGACTTTCAGGTGATCCACAGGGACGTCGAAAAATCCCTGGATCTGGTCCGAATGGAGCTGAAAGGTGACCACATGTTTCACTCCACTTGCGACCAACAATTTGGCCATCACTTTTGCGGAAATCGCCTCACGTTTCCCGTGAATTTTGTCTTGGCGGCTGTAGCCGAAATAGGGAATGACGGCGCAAACGCTTTCGGCGTATGCCTGTTTGGCCGCATCGGCCATCAGGAACAGTTCCACATAGTCTTCGTTGACCCCTTGGTCCCGGCAGGTTTGGATCAGGAAGACGTTTTTCCCTCGGACCTCTTCTTCCAGAGCCACGTATTTCTCTCCACTCGAGAAGGTTTTTAGGGTGATTTTATCCAATGGTTTCCCCAAAAAAGCCGCGACCCCTTTTCCCAACTCAGGATGGGACGAGCCCGCGAAGACGCTGAAATCTTTGGAGTTTTCCATAGGGTTTGAATTATTTTTTTCATCTTACCACATCCTTTAGCTGTAAATAACGAGATATGGAAAAGGAGCGGCCCGAAATGAAAATCGGACCGCTCCTTGTGAGATGGGAGCCTTGGACGGCTCCCAGGGTGATAACGTTACCAAGTTCCAGCCAGACCGACCCCATTGCCGGTGACCGTCATGGTCACCGACTTGGAGGGCTCGGACTTGCCGACGATGTCGATGATGAACAGCGTGACCCCAATAGCCGCGACTGCGGCGCCAACACCGTAGCAGATGTCGGCATTGCGGGCGTTGTTGATCATGTTTCTCTGGTGTGTGTCGAACTCGTCAGGCTTGACTCCGTTGACGCGCACAGCACTGTCATGTTCAGACGTTGCCGTGACGCCAAAAACCACACCACCGCCAGCGGTAAGTACGCCAGCGGCAATGCCAGCGACGCCTGCCCATCTCAGCACATGGCTGGGCTCGGGAGGTTCCGCTGGAGATGAGATCTTGGCCTTCGGTTGCGGAGGCTGGACCACAGGCGCAGGGGGCAAAACCTTCTGCTCCTGCTTGGGCGGTTCGGGAACCGTGGACACGGCGACCGGATTGGGCACCGTGGCAACCTCCGTTTTGACGGGTGTCTCGACGACTGCGGGCTTGTTCGGGGTTTCCACGACTGCGACAGCGGGAGGCTGGGATTGCTTGGTCAACGAGCTCTTCAATTCCTTGGCGAACTCGTCGAGCTTTGGGATAGATCCCGACTTCAACTCCTCCTTCGACGTTATTGTGTCGTTTCGCAACAGACGTTTGCCGTCAGCCACGTTGACCACCTCAAGGTGGATGGCCACAGTCTTGTTTAGCGCGCCGACTTCCATGGTCACAATCGTGGTGACGCCGAGCAGGGTGCCGAAGTACGCCAGGATCTTGGGCTTTCCAACACCCGCGGCAGTCTCCGCGAGCTCGTACCCGTTCCCCTTCAGCTTCTTGGCGCTGTTTTCGGAATCGATCACAATGTTGATCCCAACAGCGGTCATCGAGGTCGCAACGTGTTGGGCGATGTCGTTGGCCTGAGCCTCGGACATCCCCGGACGCCGCACGATGAGCATAGCAACCCCCCCCTCACCTGCAACCGTTGCGGCAGAGGCGGGGATCGGGAACAGCGAGCACAGCAACATCGACACAACCAGCGTCACGGCGAGTTTCATTGTGCTACCTCCGTTAAAGGTTAACTGCAAAACTTCTTGAAAATTTGAGGGTGTTATCACCCTTATCAGAGCAAAAAAGCACGGTTCCACCATTGGATCCGCTACTTTTATGATTAAGCTCTGGTTTAGTAATAACACCCGTCCGATGATTTAAAAGATCATCAAAATAGAGTACATCATATAACAAAAAACATTTATTGGCAACCTAAATACAATTATTCCATCCGCTTAACTCTCACCGAAACCGATAACCTCGAGGGATTCTATTTTTTATCTTCAGCCCCAGCATTCATATTAAAGATTCTTGTGCCCGATTCGGTTTCCTTCTTTCCTTTGCTATTTAATCTCCGAATCAGCACCGATGCGGCTTTAATCTTTTCGCCCTTATATTTTCCAGCGCCCTGATCGACATTGTAGAAGGTAACCCCAAACTTTTTTAGCAGAATTGTCCGATTTTTGTGTCCAAGATCCGAATGTCCGAACACAACATCATTGACCCCCTCTTTTTTCAGACGGAGGAGAAGATCCTTTCTCAGGTTCGGCTCACAATCCAGTCTTTTTCTAATTTTTTCATTAGAAAAAATTTTGTCGAAAGTCCGATTTCCCGTATTCAAAAAAGTATCGATTAAGAAGCTGCAATTGGAATCGAGAGGCGCTCCATCGATAAGGCTTTTTCTCAATCCTCCCTGGAAAATTCCGTTGATTTTGTCGATGCCCGTATCCATGATGGCCTCCAACATTTCATTGGTGGGGTCTGTGTGGACAAAAACCACATCATCAATTCGCTCGCATAATTTCATTTGGCACATTTCCTCCAGCAACCGCTTGCCCTCGGAGTCCTTCCGCATGGCAGGCAAGGCCTCACCAAGCCTTTCGTCGTAGACATCGAGCACATCAATAAACCCCTCAATCATTTTTTTATCCCCCGTGAATTGGGTCAGCTCGAGCAATCCGGTGCCCTGGGCCCCATGCGAGGAACGCAGACCTTGGGCGCATATGTCAAAAGGATCCATCCTTTCAATAATTTCTCCCTCCTCAGTCTCGAAGGGCGGATTCACTATCACCTGTTTGCCCAGCAGAAATGAGATCATGAAATCCTCATGGTTTCCCGCGAGCACCACAACGTCTCCGCCAGCCTGTTTCGCTTCGGCCCTCAAAACCCGAATATGATCCAAAATCTTAAACCCCTCAGCCTGGCGATCCGCGAGGATATCTCCGTGGATCACCACCTTCCCCTTTCCACACTTCCAATGCCCGTTGCAATCGATAATTTTTGCCTGATCCAGATTGCTCTTAAACGCCGCGAAATTGCCATGGGAATCGCCAAGGGCAGCGAAAATGAAATCGCCTTTGTCCTTTGTTTCATGCTCCTCACGAACCGCGAGTGCCGGTTTTTTGCTGACAGTAAGTTTTTTGATTTCATCAATGCCCTCGACGTTGTTCACAAACTTGATCGCCCCATTCAATCGGATCGCCTCGTCTGTGATGAAGAGCTGAAGACCTGCAAACCTGTCGTTTATCCCTTCAAGCCCAATCGAATTTATAGCTTTGGCCTTCACTTTAAACTCATAAGGAAAACCATCGGCTGATTCGCAGTAGATCACATCCCCGATTTCGAGGCGAGGAGGATTCAACCCCTCAAGCAGGACGTCGTATTCCAAATCAAACAACATTTGTAGCACAATGGTTTTTTCCCCGTGGGCCTCCGTCAGCGTTTTCCCCTTAAGGTTAAGTTCCCTAATAGTCTTTCTCGAATTGGATCTCGCAGGAATTTTTTCCCTAAGGGTCCTTGCCCGAGAGGGCTCCTCATTGGTGCCTCGTCCGACAAAGTTAGTCTTCTCTGGAGTAGCAGGAACCTCTTTTTCCGTCGGGACCCTTTGCTGACCAGCTTTCTCCGCCTGTTTTCTTAGGGCCGCCTCTTTCGCCTCCGCCTCCATCCTTATACGAGTTTCCTCCTCCTCTTTTTTCAGGCGGGCTTCTTCTGCCTCCAGGCGCGCCTTCTCATCTTCGGATTCTTGCCAATAGGTGTTGAACCCCTTTCTTACGGTTGAATAGTCCAATTTTTCAGGGGTTCCTGACCCCCACAATTCTTTGAAATAATTGAGAATTCCCGCATTCCGAAAGGGGCTCGATGCCACCAATGCTTCCGCCTCGGCCCTCAAATGCGCCTCGGGTGAGTCTGTACTGGCTTGCATTTGGGCCTCGATGAAGCTGCGGCTATAACTGATCAGACGTCTCAACCCGTCCTCGTACCCGCCCGAAACATCTACCTTTGCCCCCAATTCCTTTAACTCCTTCAGAATATTTTCTTCAATGACACCAGGTTGCTGGCAGACTTTGCGGTATTGGGATTGGATGCGCCCCCTCACCCCTGGTGGAACCGATAGACAGGCCCCCAGAATGTCCTTCAAACTCTCTAGCGCAGACCTTTTTTGTCTGGAGGATGCACCCTTGATCAGTGCGTTTAGGATCGATACTAGTTCGTCCAGCATGGCTCGTTCAGGAGAGTCAGGACCGATGGGGAGCTGTTCATTCTTTTTTTCATCCATAAGGTGATGACCTTAGTTTATAGGAGTGGTATCATATTTTATTTTTACAATTATGTCAATTTACTTCCCCACCTTTAACCAGAGACCATTTTCACATTTAAGAAGCCCCTTCGGCCTGGTGGAACAGAGTCCACACAGGCCTAGGGGGCGGTGTTGCGCGGGGGGTGCTACTGCTGATCGTTGGCTGCGTCCTTCAGGCTCGCCTGAAGCTGTTCGAGGGCGGTTTCGACACCCCTGTGGTTTTGGTCGAGGATGTCGATTCTCTTCGCCACCCGTTCGATCTCCACTGGATCCTGGGGGTTGGCAGATTTCAGGTTTTCGAGCATTTGTTGCTCAACCTCTATCTGCCACTGGAGAACCTCGCTCTTTCCCCGAAGCGCTTTCGCCGTAACGTTTTCGGCAGAGGATGCTTCGGCCGGCTTGGCCCCCCTGTTCTTCCAAAAGTAGGCGAACAGACCGAAGCCCACGATGCCGATTGTGAAGTTCCACCAGGTGATGAAAAAAAGCCACCCAGGCACGTTTGCCGAGGGGGTGGGCGGTTGCTGATGGGTGACAACGGTCAAGGCCTTAGCGTCAGGCTCGAGCGGCTTGGGCACGACTGGCGGCTTGGGCAACTCGGGTTGCGGCTCGGCTCTGACAGGTTCAGGTGGCCTGACAGTCTCGGGCTCCGGATCAGGCGGCTTGGTCACCACGACCGGCGGCTTGGCCGGTCTGACTGGCTCGATTGCGCCACCTCCGGACTTCATGGAGAAGACGGCAGGGGTGGCACCGACAGCCGCTTTGCAGGGGCCGACCTGATCAGGGGCATTTTCCCCGATCGTTGTGAAGCAATCCTGGATTGCCTCCTTCCGCAAACGGAGCGCATCCGCCACAGACTTCTTGTCGGGGCAACTGTCGCCGTTCTGGCCACACCTGCCCCAGGCTTCGCCGTACTCCTTCACCTTGGGAGCCTTGTTGAAACTAGCGAGGCTGTCGAAATTGGCCGCCCACACATTCGTAGCGAAGGCGGGAATGATGACTGCGAGAGCGATCATAATGATACGCATCATGGCGTACTCCTTATTTTGGCCTTGCGGCCTTGGATGGTGTTGTCGTTAACGCCTTTTTACAGAAATCGAAATTTTAGTAGCATTCAAATCCCGGACATTCAAAAATCTCCACGCTTTTCTTTTGCGGGAAAGATGGAAAACTCACAGAATGCCTGAAGGATTCTCAGTCCGGTGTTACACCGGACCCCCTTTGCTTTCAAAGAACCGAACGGACGTAAAGCCCGTCACAATCCGCCCATCCGGCCATCCAGAAGGAGGCATTGGAAATGGGGGAATGGATGTATATTTTATTGTATTTTTAGTTTTTTGGCAAGCTTAAGCAATTTAAAAAAGCAGGTCCAACGGAACGTCGGACCTGCCATCTGAAAAGCCTCGGAAGGCTCTCAGGGTGATAACTTACCAGGCGCCCATCACTCCGGCTCCATTTCCTGTGACCGCTAGAGTCACGGATTTGGCAGGTTCGGAATGGCGGACGGCATCGA
This sequence comes from Candidatus Peregrinibacteria bacterium, assembly GCA_003154375.1. Taxonomy (GTDB): domain Bacteria; phylum Patescibacteriota; class Gracilibacteria; order UM-FILTER-43-11; family UM-FILTER-43-11; genus FEN-1329. Next base: position 51,418 of record PMDG01000059.1, on the reverse strand, counting down.
CGATGAGGAGAACAATTCCCGTCACCGCGACTGCGGTACCGACACCGTAGCAGATGTCGGCATTGCGCGCGTTGCTGAGCATGTTTCGCTGATGAATATCGAACTCGCTTGGGTTGGTCCCGTTGACGCGCACAGCGTTGTCGTGATCCGACTTCGACATGACGCCAAAGACCGCGCCACTACCAGCGGTGAGTGCGCCGGCTACAATGCCAGCGACACCAACCCAACGAAGGGTTCTGGGGGAGTCGGACTTGGTCACTTCGACCATCGGGGGGTTGTCCGGTAGCTTTAGCACTGCGAGCACCTCTTTGGTGGAGTCTCTCGCATTGTCGTTGAGCTGGCGCTTGATCTCCATCTCTTTGTGCACACGCTTTACTACCTTCGCTTTCTTGACATCGATCAGTGTCGTGTCGAGCATCCACACGCCACCCACCTCGGAGACTTGCGTCCCCAAGAGGAAATCGACTCCGAGAGCGCCACTGATGTTGGCCAGGCATTCACCTTCCGTGCATCCCAGTAGCGCGCGCTGTTTCTCGAAACCGATCAGCGTGGCAAGATCCTCTCCAGCGATGACCTCCAGATCCGTGTTCGCTCCTGCTTCCGCGGCGATACCGCCCGAGATGCCGGCAACACTTTCTGGTTTGAATTCACCGATGGTTTTGATGTTGAGGATCGCGACCTTCTTCTTGGATTGCTGCTTGGAAACCACGGGAGTGGTCGCCTTGATCTGGAGCGGAACATCCTTGGGCTGGTCGGCCACCTTCACCTCAGGAGGTTTGGGCGTGTCGATCGGCTTGGCAGGAGGCTCGGGAGTCTTGGCGACTTCGGCGGTTTTGGTCTCGGCCTGAACCTTTTTGACTTCCTCAGGTGGAGGCTTGGGACGCAAGGTGATCTGGAGCTTGTCTCCAAACGCCTCTAGACCCGGGATTTTCTTGAGGTTGTCCTTCTTGACGTTGAAGTTCTGGGCGGCGAGACCGAGGCCGTCGGGTACAGAAAAGGCCCCGACAGCGATCGTTGTATCTTTGCCTGTCGCGTTTACCTGGACTCCAACGACGACCTGCACGCCGAGCTTTTCGCCCATCGTTAGCAGGCACTCCATGCTCGCCTCGCAAGAGTCCGACTCAACGTTGAACTGCTTTAGCTTCTGAGAAGCGGCAGTCGGGGGCAGTGTCACCGGAACGCCCGCAGCCTGAATCGCTTTGGACACGGTGGTTGCCACGTCGGTGGCGGCATCCTTGGAGAATCCCGCGTGACGCATCAGCACCACTGCAACCGAGGGCCAGTCCTTCTTGACCGGTTCGGTCTGATTTGACTCGGGGGTCTTCGGCGGGTCGACCTTGATCTTGGCCTCGGTCGGCTTGTCCTTGTCCTTCAGCGTCGTCGGCTTCTTGAGCTTCGGGACGAAGGGGGCCGGCTTGGGGCTGGAGAGCGGAGCGATGGTGAACTCACCACCTTCCGCGAGGACCGTGAGGGGAAACAGCACGACAACAAACAACACAACGGTAGCCTTCATGGCCACCTCCTTTAACTGCGTTAAAACTTCGAAAACCTTCGAAAACTTCGTGAAAAAACATGATTGGTGTTATCACCCCACCAGAGGCAAAAACACTTTGTCCCTAATAGTGTAATAACACCAATGCGATGATTTAAAAGAACAAAATTGGGGATAACATTACAACAAAATTAAGTTTTTGGCAACTGTAATTGTTTTCTAAAAAATGGGTTGACCCATTATTTCAGGATTTTTTCAAAATCCCAAGGCTTATTTGGCTTCCCTTTTGATCTCTTCAACCCTCCCATTTGCCCTATGCACCATTGTACTACGCCAAACAAACCTCAATTCTCCATTCACCATTTTCATGGATCCTGATGAGAGGGTCTCTACAATCCGATTGGGATCCTTGGGCCTTCCATCATCGACACGGCTGATTCTATACGAAATTTTTTCCCTAAACTTTTCGATTTGCTCCCGGTTGCCAAACTCTTTGTATTTTGAAAGTAATTCCATGAGTTTGACGACAGAATCAACAGACGCCTCTTTGAGATCGCCTTTGAACTGCCACCAAACGCCGTTGAGCAGACGCTTGATCTGTTTCCGATCATTTTGCAAGTAAGCCTGATCCAGCTTGGATTCGAGTTCGAAGATTTGGGGGCTCAGATCTTTTTCGAGCATAATATGTTTTGTGGCTAGTGGTTGATTATCCAAAATCGTCCTCCGTACCTCTCAAATCCCCGCCCCATCGGTAAAATTGCTTTGTTTTTTTTGCGGAGCCTTGTCGCTCCGAATTCCAGCGATTTTACCCATCAAATCGGCAAACAGGTGGGCCATGGAAAGCCGTACCAACCCTTTGATCGGTTTTTCTTCGTCCAGGGGAAGGGTATCGGTTGTCAGAATACTTTTGAATTTGGCCGCTTCCAAATTCTCCATCGCATTTCTCGAAGCGACGAAATGGGTCACAATCAGGTGAACTTCGGCCGCCCCATGGCTCATCACGTATTCGGCCGCATTGCGTACGCTACCGCCCGTATCAAAGATGTCATCAATGATGTAACATATTTTACCCGTGACATCGCCCAGCAAACCGACAATCCTGGACTTGTTCTTCGCATATCGTTCCTTGATGATGATCGCAACATTTTTCTCAATCCCCATATTCAATTCCTTTGCAAATACTTTTGCCCCTTTCTCGCCTCCCGCATCCGTTGCCACCACCATAATCTTTTTGGGGTCGACCCCTTCGAGTTGATTTCTGACAAAATCCGCAAATAACTTATAAGGGATCACATTGTATACGGTCATTTTGTAATTGCCCTGGATCTGAGGGGCATGAAGAAGGGAGGTGATTAGGCACGTGTAACCGTTTCCCTCAAGATTGTTGGCAACGACCCTTGTTGATATGGGCCCCCTGTCGGTGGATTTATCTTCACGCATGTCTCCCAAATACGGAACGACCGCGATGCGCCTCCCGGAATCGCCATTGATGGCGGCATCGGACATTTTATAAAGCAGATCCAAGTCCTCATAAACATGTTGCTTGCGACATGTCTGAAACATGAAGAGGGTTTTGCCGCGCACGCTTTCCGCAATCCTCACACTTTGCTCGCCACAGTCAAATTTGAGTATTTCAATGTCCCCCAATTGAATGTGAAGCTCATCGGCAATTTTTCGAGCCAGATCCGGATGGGAAGTGCCCGCGAAAAGGGCGAATTCCTTCGTAGCCAACATCGCTTTGGCCTCCTGATGCTGAGCAGACGAAAGGGACATCGAGTCCACCTTCTCTTTGACTTTTGCCTCTACCATTTTTTCGATCAAAGCGAGTTGCCCAGGCGAAAACTGCTCAATCATGGGCTTTGATTCAGGTTGTGTCGAGGCTTCGATGGCAGGCTCCGTTTCCGGCTTGGCCACAGGTTCCGTGGCGGGTTGGGATGAGAAGTTCGCCAAAGCCTCAGTCACGGATCCCGGCCCAGGAGCTGGCAAGGCCACGGCCTCCGGCTTAGAAGCGGACCCTGTCTCGACGGTTTGAACCGATTCGGGTCCGGGATTCAACAAATCCATGGAAGTTCCGGATTCAGGGTTTGACATGTGGGGGTTCGCTTAAAGGAGGTTGATTTTATCACAACCCAAATTCTTTCCAATATCGAAAATTATTTCGGCTGAATTTCGGTACCTTTCGGTCCGTCTTTCACTAAATAGCCGGCCTTTTCGATCTCGGCCCTCAACTCATCGGATTTTTTCCAATCCTTGGCTTTGCGAGCGGCATTGCGCTCGAGAACCAGGCTTTCGACATCGTTGGAGACCTTGAATTCGAGAGGCTCGTCCAATTTGAGACCTAGCACCTCGTCGAATTTTAGGATTGTGGACAGCTTGTCGGGGTTTTTGATCTTCTTATCCTCCATCAGTTCCCAGACTACGGCGAGCGCTTGGGGCGTGTTCAGGTCATCGGAAATGGCCTTTTCAAATTTTTCCAGATAATCCTTGTCTTCCTTGCCCTCCTTGTCGCCCAACAACTCCACCTTCTCACGCAGGCGCATGAGCGATTTTTTGGCTGAATCCATGCTTTCCCAACTGAAGGTCAGCTCTTTTCGGTAATGGGCGTTCAGGCAGAAATAGCGGTAATCCAATGCGGAATAGCCTTTGTCGACCAATGTTTGGATCCGTAGAAAGTTTTCCGCTGATTTGGCCATTTTCTCGTTTTTCCCCAGAGTCAAAAAATTGTTGTGCATCCAGTATCGGACCCAGGGCTTCAGGTTGGTTGCGCCTTCGGACTGTGCGATCTCGTTGGTGTGGTGCACAGAGATGTGGTCGATGCCACCGCAATGGATATCGAACTGATCTCCCAGGTATCTCGTGCTCATGGCCGAGCATTCAATGTGCCAGCCGGGGTAGCCACGGCCCCATGGGGAATCCCATTTCATCTCCTGATCATCGAATTTCGATTTGGTGAACCACAACACAAAGTCGTGCGCATTTTTTTTGTTGGGGTCAATTTCGATTCGGGCACCCGCTTCCAATTGCTGCTTGTCCAATTGGGCCAATTTGCCGTAATCCGAAAGTTTGCTGGTGTCGAAATACACATTTCCGTTAGCCGTGTAGGTCATGCCGTTTTCCTCCAATCGTTTTACCAAATCGATCATTTCCTGGATGTGGTCGGTAGCCTTGCAGACGACCGTGGGATGGAGCAAATTCAATGCCTTCATGTCGTCCATGAATGCTCTGGTGTAATATTCGGCGACTTCCCAGACTGTCTTGTTCTCGCGTTTTGCGCCTTTGAGCATTTTGTCCTCGCCATCGTCCGCATCAGAGGTCAGGTGGCCGACATCCGTGATGTTCATGACATGTTTCACCTCGTATCCCTCGAATTCGAGCGCACGGCGCAAAATATCTTCGAAAATATAAGAGCGCAAATTGCCGATATGGGCAAAGTGGTAGACCGTGGGGCCGCAGCAGTACATTTTGACTTCGTCCGCATTGATCGGCTCGAAGGGCATCTTTTGGCGGGTGAGGGTGTTGAATATAATCATAAATCTGAGCTATTAACGATTAGCTATTAACCATTAGCGCATTTGCGAAACGATTAACGAACGGTCGGGAGTATTCTAATATACCTACGCATATCCGACTAACCATTTTTGATTCATGAAGCTTTCGGTGGTGATCCCCACACACAATCGGGCGGAGATATTAAAGACCACACTGCAAAAGGTTTTGGCGCAGGAGGGGGTGGAATTTGAGGTGATTGTGGTCGATGATGGGTCTACCGACAATACTGAAAATACAGTCTCAAGTCTCAAGCGCGAGTCTCAAGGGGTAGAAATTAAATACATCCAACAACCCGCATCCCATCAGGGGGTAGCACGAAATCGAGGGGTCGAGGCGGCGGCCAATGGACTTATCGTTTTTATTGGCGATGACATTTTCGTGGAGCTGGGTTTCCTGAAAACCCATCATGATGCCCACGAGAAGAATCCTGACGAGAATATCGTTGTTTTGGGCTTTACGACTTGGGATCCAGCACTGGCGATCAACGATTATATGAGGTTTTTGGAATCCTCCGGCTGGCAGTTCGGCTACTCGGCTCTCTTGCCCGGCTTTGTCCAAAATGCAGAACCCTACAAATATTTTTATACTTCCAACATTTCGTTTAAAAAGAACCTTTTCGATTCGGGAAAATTCGACGAACAATTCAAGGTCTACGGCTGGGAAGACATCGAATTGGGCTATCGCCTTTGGAAACAAAACAAGTTGAAGCTTTTTTACGAGCCCACCGCGAAAGCCTTTCATCACCATTTGCTGACTGAGGCCGATTTGCCGAAGAAGATGCGAGCTGTGGGACAGTCCGCAGTGCATTTCGAACGATTGCACCCCGAGGTCCAAGTGGTGCCAAAGGGTCTGAAATTGATCGTCTTAAAGGTTTTGTCGTCCCCGATCATGCTTTCGGTCTGGAAGTCGTTGAGCCCGAATCTCTATTTCAAATTTAAGACATGGGCGGAGTTTTTGGAAGGGGCGAAGGGTGACGGTTCTATCATAAAATAAATCGAGGGATGCCATGTTGGCACCCATGATTTCATAAGATGTTTTTTTAGGGCTGGGACCCCCATATTTTTTTGAGAGGATTTAATTGACATATTATTTAAAATATATTACTATAACCACCTTTATCCAAAAGATGCGATGGAAAATTCACCCAAGATTCAATCGATAAGCCCCGAATTTTCAGAGGCGAACGAGGGTCGATCCAAATCCCCGCTTTTTCGAACTTTCCGCAAGGTCGTCCTGTTGGCCCTTTTGGTTGGACCGACCGTGGCTATGGATGGTTGCGCGGCACAAAAGAAAGATGCGGTTCCGGATCAAGCCGCTGAAAAATCGGATACCACTCCTGAGGCTCCAGTGCCAGTGGCAGAATTGACTGGCAAGGAGTTCACCTGTTTCGCAACAGGCGACAAGACTCCTGAACAGGCCGCGAAGGATTTTTTTGCGAAGAAGACATGCCTATCGGCTGAAAAGGTTGAGGCGGATTTTTCACCCGTGATCCTGAGTTCCGAAAAGGAGGGCCTCCGAAAGACTGTCGCCAAAATGATCCGAAAGGAGGAACCGATTCGCGACATTAATCCTAGGCCTATCCCAGAATGGATCACCGGAACAATTCCCGGGAAGATTGAATTCAAGGCCCGAAGCCGAAGCATCTCCGGAGCCACCGACGAGGCCTATGAGCACGTGGCCAGCCAATTGAATATCGGTCTGGACGATGTGCGAAAGGATTATGCCGTTTCCGATGTCGAATTGGATCGAAATTTGAGGAATGCCAAGGCCAAAGTCGCGGCAATAAAGGATATCAAAGGTGAGCCGAAAAAGGTTTCCACCAAGCGCGATCTTGAGAAGGGCCAAGATCTGGAGGCGCTTCGGTTCCAGATGCTCAAACTCGTAAACGAGGATCGCAAGGCCAATACGCTTTCGCCCCTTGAGGCGGATGCGCTTTTGGACCAAATCGCCCAGTACCGAAGCGATGAAATCGCTGCCAAGGGCGTCCCCAGTTCCAATTCAAATAATTCGAATTCGGGTCAGTCTCTTTTGAAGAAAAGCAATATCGAAACCATGCCCGTTGGCGAAAATGTTTCCGTTTTCCGTTCTCCTCGAGAAGCCGAAAAGGCGTGGATGGACAAAAGCTCTTCCCACGACACAATTCTCGGAAAACATTTTAGGCATGCTGGTTTCGGAGTCTCAAAATTGAAGGATGGTCGGTTGGTTTTCGTCCAGGTTTTTTCCGATCCGCTGGTCACCATGGAAGGGCAAAAGTTTTTCCATGATATAAGCACTAATTTTGTAGATTCGGACAAAACAGTCCTTTGGTGGATCCTCTATTTTATTGGCGCATTTCCCGATGAGCTTGGGTTGCCAAAAGATTTGATTTTGGATGGCCAATTGGACAAAAAACGACTCGAGGCTTGGGTCACGGATTTCGTTAATGATCCAAAGCCGAGGAAGATCAAAGTCTTGCCCTCCTCATTTACATTTGTTAAGTGGTTGGTAGGTCTGTTCAACAGTGATGCGAAAGCAAAATTGAATATGATCAAACCCCTGATGGATGAGAATGGAGTGATCGATACCGAAATGCTGAAGACCCTGATCACCACTTTTTTGAAAATCGAACCCAAGGTCAATCCTGACTCCAAAGACTCAGATATCAAGAAAGAAGATGCCCCAAAGACTGAAACAAAACCCAATGGAGGCTCGACTGAAAAATCAGCGCCCCCTGCGGATAAGTCCTCGGCCGAAGCCTCCCAGGCATTGCAGTACAAGGTTTCCAAATATGCCGACGAGAAAACAGCCCAAGCGCTTGGTTATGTGGCTTTGAGCAAGAAGCTCAGTATCAGCACCCAGGAGGCCAAGGACAAGTACGATTTATCCATCTCAGGCTTCAAGGAGGGGCAGAAGGAGGTTACGGCAACGGCGTCTCTCAAAAAGAATCCAACCCCTCCTGTTGCCAATGAACCCAAAGAGAAGAGTGGTGCAGAGAAAGCGCCAGGCCAAACGAAAAATCCGACCGATGAAAAGATGGCCCCGAAATCCGAAATTCCCCAACCCCAAAGCGTCCCTGCGCCAGCAGCTCCGACTGAAAAGGCGGCACCAACCCAATTGCCAGAATCCGTTAAGAAGATCCTTTCATCAGTAATGACCCCCAAAGACTTGGAGGCCATGGAAAAGGCCCCCACCCTTCCCAAAAACAAAGTGTCTTCTTTTGTGAAAATTGCCCAGAATATCAAAGTCCTTCCCAAGCAAATCGACTCCAAGACAAATGAAATGATTGTCGATGTTTTTTGCGATAACAAAAAGCTCATGGTTCTTGCCGCCAAGGTTTTGGACAAGGCGCTTTCGAACCCAATTTCTACCCTTTCCACCCAAGGCAAGGAAAAGATGAAACTTTTGGAGCCTTATTTGGAAATGTATAACCAAGAAAAGACATCCTTGCCCCCTGTCGCCAACCAACTCATCGATAAGGGGTTGAACTGGATTTTGGAAAACCCCCAAACCCTCTTGGATTTGATTCAAGAGGCTGACAAGACCCAATAGATTTATTATCTCATTTATGGTCAACAAACTTACATCTTCAGTCGAACCTAACGTTTCCGAATTGCGACAGAGCGCTTTGCTCAGACAAGTTCGAGCGCTTTTGTTGCCGATTTTGGTTGTCGGAGCCGCGGCGGCAAATATCTCTTGCGCCTCGACCCCCATTAATACCGATGGCCAACTTTGCACCACCCGAACCAAATGCCCATTGCCCCCCGATTTTCCGAACGTGAAAATGGAATATCTAAAGTTTTTGGTTCCAGCCAAGGAAAACTATGCCAAGGAATCCAGCATGCCCCAAGGGCTTTCGGAGAACCAGCGCCCACCCCTTTGGCCTTGCGATAAGCCCGAGAAAGACAAAAAGCTTTCATCCTCTTTGGCGTTGGAAGCCGCCAAACAGGCCAAGGATCTGCTAGTCGGGATCAATGCCCGCCACAAGGAGCGACGCCACAATCTCGAGCTCCTTAACGAGATCCTGAACCAGATGAAAACGTCCATGAACACCCGTGGCAATTCCATGAAGAAGACCGACAAAGGCATTGCGGGAATCCAGAAGCTCCAGAGCGAAAATTCCAAAGCCACCCTTAAGATCGCCCCCCTTTGGGAAAACTTCCAGGGAAGGGTCGAAGAAATTCAGATCCACGTCGACCAATTGATTCAGTGGGAGAACGAGGCTGGGAACAAATCTGGCCAATGTGCCAAGTCACAGCCTGAGCTTACCCCTGAAATTTTAACCCAAAAAATTCCAAGCACCACCCTTACCAATGTCGGCGAATTTGAAGATTACAAACCCCTTATGCCGAACGACATCACCCTTCAGCCTTTCTATTGCGCCGAAGCCCAAGGCGAAGGATCGGACCAGATCAATACCGAGCTTACCCGATGGTTGGACCTTCTGGAGAAAATTTTGGCTGAACACATGAGTGCGGCCCTAAAGCGTGAAATGGCCTATGTTTATATCAAAGACAAGGAAAACGGTGTCGATCCTAATGAAAAAATGAGAGAGATCAACCAGGCCACCTTGGCCCAATCCCGTTGTGTCATGTCGAAAGTCCATAAACTGAAGGAGGATATTCAAAAGGTTATCCAAAAAGAAACCGAGATGGCCAAGAACATCAAACGCTGCGAGAGGGTCGAATAGAAAACCGCAATCGACACTTTTTGGCTGTCGTGGTACACTGATTGCCAGTGAAAAATAAGGACTTTTCAAAATGAAAACAAAAATCTATAAAATATTTTTGGTCGTCGCCATCCTGATGGTTCCTTTCGTGTTGGTCGGGTGCAAGAAAAAATGCCCGACGGTCGCGAAGAACATTCCGGGCACCAGCACGTTCCGCGAGGATTGCCCGTTCACGGACCCCAATGCTAACGCCTCAGGCAAACGCGAGCTGAATTTCTATTTCGTGTACGACAACACCGACGCCTTCAAGCAACAACTTCAAGCCTTCCAGAGCCAGAACCCAGGCGTCACCATCCGCACCAAGAAGTTTGTGAACCTCAAGGAATACGAGGACACGATCGTCAACGAGATCGCGGAGGGGGCGGGTCCAGATGTGTTCATGATCCATAATTCCTGGATCACCAAACATGCGAAGAAGCTTTTGCCAGAGCCTGTCGATTTGCCCGTGGTCATGACACCGGACCAATTTCGCCAGACCTTTTTTCAGGCCGCATCCACGGATCTGCTCATCGATGACAAGGTGTACGGAATGCCTTTGGCCATGGACAATCTGGCCATTTATTACAACAAGGCTTATTTCCGAGATCTTCTGGCAACCACCGATCGTCCCGCAGATTTATGGGAGGCGATCAAAGATCAGGTATTCCAACTGACCAAGCGTAACAATTCACCTGAGCGATTCGCTTTGGCCGGCATCGGAATCGGCCGATCCGACAACGTGGCGCGCGCGGTCGACGCACTCTATACCATGATGATCCAATATGGGGTGAAGTTTTACGACGACAAGGAGGAAAAGGCCACATTCGCGGAAAACGGGACAGCCAACGCTCAGGGCATCACGAACCCTGGCGAGCAGGCGATGACGCTTTACACCAGTTTCGGCCTTCCTACCTATAAGAATTACAGCTGGAACGATACGATCACGGGCTATGCGCCTGCGGAAATGGAGGCGGGCACCTTTGTCCGCGGAAAAGTCGCCATGATTTTGGGTTATCCTTACCTTTACGACAACCTTGTCCTTGGGATCCAGGCCCAGCAACGGGCTGGTGGGCCGCACATCGACATCAGCGACATCGGCATTGCCCCTATGCCACAGCTCGTGACGAATACCGAGGCAACCAAACGCGACACGTTAGCCAGCTATTACCCCTTGGTGGTCGCCAGAACAACCAAGTTCCCCAAAGACGCTTGGAATCTGGTCCAATTCCTGACGAACGCGGATAGCCAGCAGACCTACCATAAGGTGACCAACCACCCCACCAGCAGGACCGATCTGGTGACCGAGCAACAAACCGAGCCTCTATTCGGCGTTTTTGCCTATCAGGCCCCGTTTGCGAAGAGTTTTAAGATCTACGATGAGGATTCTTACGCCAAGGTGTTTGCGGACGCCATCCAAAAGGTGGTGATGAACACCGAATCGCCCAAGCAGGCGCTTGTGGAGGCGCAGGATAAAATAACCTGCATCATCAAAAAGGCGAAGAAGATCATCTCAGGAGATGAGGATTGTGGGATTTAATTTTTCAACCATTGCCGTAGAGACGCAAAATGTTGCGTCTCTACGGTTTTTTAATGTTTATTCACCATCTTCACGGCTCATAGCGATTTAGGCTAATATGATGCGCGTGAAACGCAACATCCAAATCCTTTTCGGCATCTTTCTGTTCACCTTTCCGCTTTCGATGCGGCATTTAGTGTATGAGCAGAACAGCTACCGTTTCGGGAATTTCAATCCGTGGGTGACAGGGTTTGTGTATTGGCCCGAGATAATATTGTTTGTCGCCTTTGGGCTGTGGGTTTACGAAAAGATCAAAAACAAGGAATCCATCCATTTCACCCATCGGTTGGCCTGGATTCTGTTCGGACTTTTTGTCGCCAACGCTTTTGTAGTCACCTTTTTGTTTGGCGACGCATTCCTTGGGGCGTTTTTTCTGCTACGCGTTTTTGAAGGGCTGATCGTCTTTTGGCTACTCACCGACAAGGTGCTTTTGCCACAGCGAGCCGTGACGATCCTGCTACTGGGCGCGTTATTACAGATCGTTTGGGGCTATGCCCAATGGAAGCTTAACCATTCTTTGGGCCTTTACTGGTTCGGAGAATCGCATTTGGGTCCAGAGGTGCTTGGAGTGGCAAAAATCGATCTCGCCGATGGCCTTAAACAGATCCGGGCCTATGGATCCTTTTTGCACCCCAACATTTTGGCAGGCTATCTTCTAGTCATTTTTTTCATCGGTATCAATTATTTGAGAAAGCGCCAAATATTGCTTTGGCTCCCTCTGTTCATTTGGGGAATCTATCTGACCCATAGCCGATCCGCGATGCTGGCTGGAGGAATTGGATTAGTCCTTTATTTTTTGTTTCAAAGATCCAAAACGCTTTCTTTCCGGAAGTCTGTGGCCTTGGCGATTGGGCTGACCCTGATTGTGGCGAACGTCTGGTTCTTTCTAAACTATTCCATTGTGAGGACGCTCGACCCCTCGTGGACCGAACGCCTTTCCCAGATCGGAATTAGCCAGAACGTTTTTATGCATCACCCCCAAGGCGTAGGCGTTTCAAATTTCACGCTTGAAATGGAGAAATACCCAAATGGAGGAATATTAATGCCGTGGGACTTTCAGCCGGTACACGATACCTATTACCTGATCCTGAACGAGTTGGGCTTGCAGGGTTTTTTGATATTGAGCGCATTCTTAGTCACCGTTTTTTGGCGCCTTTGGAAACAGTCCAATATCATTCCACTATTAGTCTTGCTTATGCTCGCCCCCTTTGACCATTATCTGTGGGATAGCTTCTCGGGAATGATGCTGGTCGCACTGGTCGCCGGGTTTTTTGTGCTTGAGAACCAAGCCAAGACTTAACCGATACCTTTTTGTCATCCTGAGCGGAAAGATGAAGCGAAGGATCCACCAATAACTTTTTACCAAAGACAGATAATCGGAAAATGGTAGATCTTTCGTTTCGCTCTGCTACACTCAAGATGACAAGGTGGGCGGAATGGCAACCAAAGACGTACCTATTATGGATTAATTATGTTCTCTCTTTATAAAACCAAATCACCCAAAGAAACGATTGAGCTTGGAAAGCGATTGGCCCAAAGGCTGAGTGGTGGGGATACGATTTTGTTTTTCGGTGAACTTGGAAGCGGCAAGACCCATTTCATAAAGGGGCTCGCGCAAGGATTGGGGATCCTGATGACAATCAAGAGCCCGACCTATGCGTATGTGAATAAATATCCGATTCCTAATCCAGAATTCAGGGATCAGGATTCAGGATTCAGCCGTCAAAAGGCGAAGGTTTTTTATCATTACGATTTGTACAGGATGAGCGAGGGGGATGATTTTGAGTCCATCGGACTGGATGAAAGCCTGGCGGATCTCCAGGCGATCAATGCCGTGGAATGGTCGGATCGACTTGAGGGTCGAATTCCCAAGCGGTGCGTGTTGGTCCATTTGTCCGAAATTGGCAAAACGCATGAGATCCGAATTGAATTTCTCAGTCCAACCTTGCTGGAGGAATCGGCCATTGAAACCTATTACGAAGAATGGGGTACACCGCTCAATGTCCGAAAACATTGCAGGGTCGTTACGCACGTGGCCATGACCGTTGCCAATGCCTACATGCGAAAGAGGGAAATCGTTAACACCAACCTTCTTTATGTGGGAGCCATGATCCATGACATGGCCCGCGTGTGCGATTTCAGATCCATGGAACGATCTAAGTTTGAGGAAAAGATCACCGACAAGCTGTGGAAGAAATGGAACCTGCTTCGCGAGACCCATTCCGGAAAGCGCCATGCCTTTATCGCCTATGAACAGCTGAAGAGCAGAGGTCACACCGAAATTGCCGAACTCATCCGACTCCACGAGGCGGACCTTTTGGGTTTGGAGCCACAATCCTACACCACTCTTGAATCCAAGATCCTCTATTACTCGGACAAACGGGTCAAACACGATTCGATCGTAGATTTGGCTGAACGATTCCGGGATGGTCGAGAGCGCTACGGGTCTGGGGACACGCCTGATGTGAAAAATTTGTTTGAGGGAATCGAGCAATACTGCCTAGAACTTGAAAAAGAGCTCTTCAGGGGGTTGGATATCAAGCCTGAGGATATCAAACCGATCACAATCTAAAACCTAATGGGAGAACTGATGGGTGAACTAATGGGTGAACTGGTTGGACAAAACGAATAACCATTAGCCCCAATGGGTTGACCCATCAGTCATCCTATTAGTTAACCAACTGGTGTTGGTTATTTTTTGACCAGCTTATCTTTGGGTAATTTTGACTCTAGATTCTTTTTAGCCTTGGCCAGAATGGGTTTCCCCCAGGGAAAATCACCAAAACGGTCAGATAGCGATAGGGTGGCCTTTGGATCGATATCAGCAGCTCTATCTGCAGCCTTCTTGAGCAGATCGAGATAATTGGGCAGGTCTGTGCAAAACACCGCATGTTGCAAAAAGCCGACAGGGTCTTTTTCAACGGCCGAGTTGGCTGCCACCCTCATCACTTCCATGATGTAGGGCGGATCAATCAGTTCCGAATTTTCGATCGTTTTTGTCGGCAATACTTCGGCCAACCTTAGCCAACCCCTTTTCTTCATCTCTTCCGTCTTGGCATTTCCGATCCACCTAAGGCCATCCCTAAACTGGTTCTCAGGCGTTTTCGGATAATCCACGGAAGCTTCATCGTTGGGCTTGACCGCTGGGACCCTTTTTTCAACCACAGCCGTTTCTGGCTGGGCTGAAGAGGATTCCGCGGCCACGACAGGAGTAGCGGCCATCACCAGGGCGGCCATGAGCAATCCTCGGGCACCGTTCATTTTCCTTTCGGTTGAGCCGAAAGAGGTTTCAAACTTATTCATAGGTGGGGCAACTTATGGATAGTTAATAAACTATTTTAAATGGGGGGTATTTGGTTTTTTTATTTGATTTATTTGAAATATATTATACTTTTATATTCCATTTAGTCAAGCCTATGCTTGCCAATAAAAAAGGGCCCCTCTCGAGGCCCTTATGTTTTTGGGATGCTATTTTTCCTCATCCTCTTCCGATTCCTCTTCTTTTTCGATTTCTTTGTCTCCTCCAAGGTCGGTCTGAATGTTAAGGAAGTCCGTGCCATATAGCTTCACATAGTTGTCGTAGACCAGCTCAGTGAAACCACTGACAATCTCGAGGATAAACCAGACGCCAGGCATGGCCGCGAACATGATGGAAATGGGGCGGACACCGCCAGCCATCATGGCCAAGGCGATGGCAATACTCACAAACATTCCTAGCGCCGTGCTGTAGATACCCAAAAGCGAATATTCAGCGCCTGCCAAGACCTCCATGATCAAGGCGGTGATGAAGGCGCTCAAAAGAAAATGAACAGCCGCTACCCCATTGACGATATTGAGCGTGGATGCGGAGCCAATCAGATACAGGGGAATCGTGACGAAAAACAGGATCAGGTTAAAAAGGAAAATATGGACGATGGTTGTTTTGCGCCTAGAATACTTAACATTGTCCATGAAGGTCACCATGACCCCGGTGACGGTGTTGGCAATCAAGGTTCCCACAAAGGTCATGATAATGACCACAAACATGGTGAGCGATGAGGGACCCTCCGCATCACTTGGGGGAACGAGGCTGCTCATGAGGAAATACACAATGAACAGGGCCAGAGTGCCGGCGGCGCCTCCAACGATTCCGCTAAAAAGCCGAAGCATGAACGTCGTGAAGGTCAGAGGTCTTTTTTGATCCATCGTATTTAATTTAGGGGTATTTCTCCTTGCTTATGATTCTATGTGGAATTTTTAAACTGTAAAACTGAAAATTTTTATATAATTTTTAAATTCAAATGTTTAAATATTAAAAATTCAAAGTTTATTTTACAGTTTATAAAATTAAGAAGGTCGATTATTGCTTTTTCTTGAGGGTGAACAGGAATAGAGCAGTGAGGCCCAAGGTGATCCCAATGTCCGCGAAATTGAAGACTGGAATGGGCTTAAGGTAAATGAAGTCGATCACGTAGCCAAGGTAAATCCGATTCGCCAGATTCCCCAAGGCTCCGCCCATGATTATACCCAATAGGATGAGCCGAAGGAACCCATTTCTTTGCCCCAAACCCCCTTGTTGCATCGCGTAGGCCAAAAGGGCCGCCATGATCAGAAGCGAAAGGAGCACCTGAGGCCATTGGCCGAAATGAATCCCAAAGGCGACCCCCTCGTTGTGATGAAGCGTAAGATAGAAAACATTGTCCACAAAAACCATTTTTCCAAGATTGGCTGAAGCGGCCCAGGCTTTGGTGAGCAGATCGATCCCAAGCCAAATCGCCAAGGACAGGAGCAGGGGCCAATAGTTTTGGAGATTCGGTTTCCTCATTTGTTGAGGGTATTATATACTGATCGAAGAAAGTGCTACAGTGCTTAAGTGCTTAAGGGGTAAGTGCTTAAGGGGTAAAGGAAGGGGGCTTATTATGAATCGTTTCTATAAATGAGAAAAGGACAGTTCGACATCCCTTTGGCCATCGTGTTTTTTTGTCTCATGCTTTTTGGCGTGGTCATGGTTTCCAGTGTCAGCGTTTACCAATCTTATCAAATCACCAGCGCCATGGCGGCCAAGGGACTCATCTCCGAACCGACCAACAGTTTTTACCTTTGGAGGCATGTGTGGCGCGCGCTGATATCGGTTCCGCTTTGTTTCTTGATGATTTATTTCCCGCTCAACGCCTGGAAAAAGGCGGCCCTTCCGCTTTTTGTGGTCGCCATCCTTCTTCTAGTCGCCCTTTTTCTCCCTGGAGTCGGTGCCAACTACGGAACCTCCACCAGCTGGATCTCCATCCCCCTATTGCCATCGCTCCAGCCTGCCGAGTTTGTGAAACTCGCCCTAATCTTCTATCTTGCGGTGTGGATGGAAAAGCGCCAGGAGCTGGTCCAATCCTTCCAATATGGGTTTATCCCTTTCACCATTTTGCTGAGCTTGGTTGTGATCCTTTTGGCATTGCAGCCCGATTTTGGATCCGTGTTGGTCATTTCTGTGATGGCGGCTTGCATGTTTTTCGCCGCTGGCGGCAATGTGTTCCACATCTTTGCCGGAGGGCTTATGGCTGCGGCCTTGGCCTATCCCATTATCATGAGCAAGGAGTACATCCGAAATCGGTTCATGGTGTTTTTGAATCCCGATCTGGATCCCCTTAAAATCGGCTTCCAGATCAAACAGGCGCTCATCGCTATTGGTAGCGGAGGCTGGTTTGGCGTCGGATTCGGGAAATCCATCCAGAAGTTCGGCTATCTGCCAGAAGTGCAGGGCGATACCATCTTTGCCGCCGCATCCGAGGAGCTTGGATTTATCCGCATCGTGTTTTTGCTGGCCGCCTATTTTTACATCGCCTACAAAGGGTATAGTATCGCAAACCGCGCCCCCAACCGCTTTGCCATGCTGGTCGCGGTTGGCATCACCAGCTGGTTTGTGTTCCAGGCGGTGATCAACATGGGGGTCAACCTATCCCTTTTGCCTTTGACCGGAATCACGATGCCGTTTATCAGCTACGGAGGGTCTTCTCTTATCGCCAACATGATTGCCGCTGGAATTCTACTTAACATTTCCCGCTATGCGGAAGGAAACACGAATCCTACTCACAGGAGGGGGGTCGGGGGGGCATATACAGCCAAACCTCGCGCTCGCGTCCGCGCTTAAATCCATTGCGCCCAACGCCAAGCTTCTTTATGTCGGTTCGCGGCTTCCTTTAGATGCCGAACTAGTAAAGCCGACAGGAATCCCTTTCAGAAGTATTTTCACTGGAAAGCTTCGACGTTATTTCGATTGGAGGAATTTCACGGATCCCTTTTTGGCGATTGCCGGATTTTTCCAGGCATTCTGGATCGTGGCGCGCTTTTGGCCGTCAGTTGTTTTTGCCAAAGGGGGCTTTGTGAGCCTTCCTGTGGCCCTTGCCGCCTTTGTCTTGCGCCGGCCTATCGTTCTGCACGAATCCGACATGGTGATGGGGCTTTCGAACCGTATTGTTGCCAAGCTGGCGAAAAAGGTTTGCGTTGGTTTTCCAGAGGTGATGTCTGACAACCTGAAGACTGTCTTTACTGGAAATCCAGTCCGGCTTTCGATTCGCAATGGCAATGCCGAGGAAGGCTATCGGATCACCGGGTTTCGATCAGATAAGCCAGTCCTTTTGGTGATGGGCGGAAGCCAAGGTTCCGAAGAGATCAATCGCATGGTCGAGACAGAATTCCAAAGGCTTAAATCCGTTTTTCAGATCGTGCATGTTACAGGAAAGGGGAAACTCACCAATGGTGGAACCAATAGTGGTACCGATAGTGGAACCATTGGTGGATACAAACAGTTTAAATATTTGGGCGCAGAATTGGCGCATATTTATGCCATAACCACTTTGATCGTGTGTCGGGCGGGGGCGAATTCCTTGTATGAGATCGCGCTGCTCCAAAAGCCCAATGTGATTATTCCTCTCAGGAGCGCGGCCCATAACCATCAGGTGCTAAATGCCGATTATTTTGAGAGAATGGGCGGAAGTATTGTGTTGAAAGAGGGCCAATCGTTGTTTGAGGTTTTGGAGGCGTTGTGGAAGAATCCTGACCAGATGGAATCGATGAGGGTGACATTGGGGAAATTGGCCAAGCCCGAGGCGGCGGGGATGATCGCGAGGATTGTATTGGAACTGGCATCAAATAAGTGATATCGGATTTATTTTTTGTTTTTGTTTTTGCCCTCGCCGGGCTGGCGGGGGTCTTTTGAACGGCCAAAAGACCCCCGAGAAAAGCCGCCGGGGCTGCGTGGACTCAAATTCAGCGTAGGGCCATCCATTGATCATTGTGCATGCCACTTCGCCCCGGACCCATTACGACCTTAAGTACAACGTTGTACATCCAAGGGGGGGATGGGGTTGGATAAATTCGAGCCAGTCTTTTGGCTTTTGGTTACTGATTCGAATTCCATATTTTACATTAATCGGAAGAAATATTGATTTTGGACATTTAGGGAATAAGGTTAGAATCTCTTTTGAACTTTCGACCTCATGAAAATCGGAATCAACGCACGCTTTCTGACCTTACCTTTTACTGGAATCGGGCAATACACTCGAAGCTTGGTGCGTGCCATGGCCAAGCTCAAGCCCGAGAATGAGTTTGTGCTATTCACCCCGGAGCTGGTTGACCTGGATTTGCCCTCCAACTGCAAACAGATCCGCGTGGCCGAGAAGCCTTATTCTTCCGCCAGCCTTCGCAAGGCGAACTGGGAGCATGTGCTGGTCCCACGAGAAATGGAACGTTTTGGCATCAATCTGGCCCATTTTCCCTACCCCTGTAATCCATGGCGGAAGCTTCCTTTTCCCACCATTGTGACCGTCCATGATGTGATTCCCTGGAAGCTTCCCGAATACCGCGAGAGGATCCGATCCAAGCTCTATCATTTATATTCACGCCTTGCCTTGAAAAAGGCCGATCAGATTATCACCGTGTCCGATTTTTCGAAGAGAGAAATTGTCAAAATTCTCAAGCTCAACGAAAAGAAAGTCACGGTCATCCCCGAAGCTTCCCCGATCACCGATTCCCCCGCAGACTTCCCAGAACTTTCATTGCGCCGAAAGTTTTTCCTTTATGTGGGTGGTTACGATCCTCGGAAAAACGTCCCGCTCCTTATTCAGGCTTATCAGAAATTCATTTCCCATCTTTATCCCATCGATTTGATTTTGGCTGGAGGCAAGGGAAAGGGTCTTGAGGCTTTTGTAACCGATGAGCATCGACATCGGGTGGATGGAAAGTACCTGATCAAGCCCAAGGGACGAGTCATTTTCACCGATACAGTTCCCCAGAACGAGCTTAACTGCCTTTATCGCCAAGCCTTGGCCCTAGTCCATATTTCCAATTATGAGGGTTTCAATTTGGCTCTCGTTGAAGCCATGTCCGCCGGCATCCCGATCATCTGCTCCGACATCCCCGTACATCACGAGGTTACCCGTGACATCGCCCTTTTTGTCGACCCAAAGAGCCTTAACGATGTCGGAAATGCGATGCATCGCCTTGTCCACGACACGGCACTACAAAAATCGTTGGCCAAGCGCGGACTTGAGGAGTCCAAGAATTTCACTTGGGAAAAAGCAGCGGAGGAAACGCTTTATGTGTATAGCCTGTTCGTCTAATAGCAAAATTACCGTTTTTCTGACAAAGCTTGGAGCTGGGAGCTGAGAGCTAGGAGCCGCTCAAGCTCAGGCCTGATTTTGAATTGCGATTCTCCTTTTGTGAGTGACTCCGAGCTCCCGGCTCAAAGCCCCCAGCCCTTCGTGGGCTTGCCGTTTTCACTCTATTCTTCTAAAGTGAGCTTGTGACAAAGACACCATGTCCATCAAGCTTATCCTTTTCATCATCGTTCAGCTTTCCGCTTTGATCTATTTTGTGGAGCTTTTGCGGCGTATTTACATTCGATCAAGGGAATACGAGCTCAGGGAAACTCGCCATACCCTGCCCTTCGGCTTCCTCCGCCTGCGCCATGTCATCATCCTTTATATCCTGACTTATGTGGCGTGGATCATAGGATCCCTTTTCTTGTATCATTATTTCATCAGCCCTTCCTTGGTTGCGTCTGGCGAAACCATCCGAATGTTCAATCTGGATTTTTGACCCCCTTTGCCCTAAAAGCGTGGTCTTCTGATTTGACCCTGCTCTGATAGGACGAGTTGTGGCCGGGTATAAAATCAATTGATTATTTTGACATCTTTCAATAATATAGGAAGCTCCAAGAAGCCTTAATACGGCCATGCCTCGATTTTTTTGAACCCAAATGGGGTTATGGTACGTAATAAAGATTGATCCCCTCGTAACATAAACCCTTATCCGAAAACCTTAGCGGTATTACCTATATCTAAGTGGCACAAGAACCAATTCCAGACCTGAGCAAGTGGGTTGAGATGTCCCAAGCAGGCGATAGCCAAGCGTTCGCCCAGATTTACGATGCATTGGTGAAACCGATCTATCGGTACATTTATTATCGAGTGGAGGAATCCATTGCCGAGGATCTGACCGAGGAGACGTTTTTGAAAATCTGGCAAAATTTGGGCAAGTACAAAAAGGAGAGCACGCCTTTCGCTTCTTGGGCTTTCCGCATTGCCCATAATTTGGTGGTCGACTATTACCGCAAGAACCAGACTACAGACGAAATCAACGAAGAGGTGCCCGACACCAAGGAGCATAGCGCTCCCGATATCCAGACCAATTTGAAATTGACCCAGGTCCGGCTGAGAAGGATTATCCGCAAGCTCCCCGATAATTACCAACAGATCATCATCCTCAAATACATCAACGATTTGGATAACCAGCAGATCGCCGAATCGATTGGCAAAACCGAGGGGGCGGTTCGCATCCTGCAATTTAGGGCCCTGGAGCAACTGAGAGGACTCCTTACTAAAGAGAAAGAGGATTTATAAAGATCCCTCGATTTATCTCGGGATTTCTCGCAATCAATTGAGTAAAAATATAATTGCGAGAAACAAAATGGACAAATTTACGTTATAGAGGTTGTCACATTGTCTAAAAAACATTCAGGAAACAGGATTCAGGATTCAGCAATTGCACTCTATAAAATAGTCTAAAAAGCAGTCAATTTACCCCATCCATGTTAGACATTGAGAAGGAACTCCGCAGGCTTCCGAAAGTGAATCCATCCACCCGATTTTGCGAAGAGGCAAAAGGGCGTTTGATGCATCAAATTTCCTTCGATTCCCATGAGCGCTGGTTCCTCCGAATACTCAAGTCGATTGTACCCGTGAACCCCTCGGCGCATTTTCTGCAGGCGGCACGCATCCGCCTCCTCGCGCGAATCCAATCTGCCAAGAAGCCCGTCTTCGGCTGGTTCCTATTTATGCAAAGGGCCGTGGCTTCCACGGTGGTGTTGGTGCTTTCGGTCACCACCACTCTTTTCTTCATGGAAGGCCGACAACCGGTGAGCGCTTCCGAAAACACCACGCTCGAGGTCGTTTCGGGAGATGTGAGCGTGAAGCATGCAGACCGTCTGATTTGGGATACCATTGCCGTTCCCACCGAGCTTTCCGCTGGCGACCTGATCCGTGTGGGGGATATGGCTTCGGCCACGGTTCATTTTTTTGACGACACCGAGCTCCGCTTGGGCCAAAATTCTATTTTGCTGGTGGACCGCCTGAACGTCAGCCCCGCCTATGCCGGACAAGGAATCATCAACGTTTCCCTTCACCAAGGTTCCGCCTGGGTCCAAACGCTGAATGTGGATGACGGGTTCGCCAATTTCATCCTTTCCACAAGCAATGCCCAGATCTCGGCCCGTGATGCCACCTTTGATGTGCAGACCGGACTTTTCAGCCCGACCCAGATTCGGGTTTTCAGGCATAGCGCCTTGGTCCAAGCCCTTCAGCCCGAAACGCGTTTATCGGTTTCCAGCGGAAGGCTGAGCGCTAACCAGCAAGTCACCTTGGATGGATCCGCCAATTCCTTGAGGTCCTCAACTCTTTCTTCCGTTGCCCGTATCTCTGAGGTCTCATCTGACGAAAACGGCTCCGACTGGGTCAAAACCAACCTTAGGGATGACCAGACCCATTTGAACAGCCTTCGGGAGCACGAAATCAATACATTGAAGGCGGATACCGGCACATTGCCAGGCGAGCTCCTGTACCCCATTAAACGNNTTGGAATTGGCCTTTAGCATGGATGAAAAGGCCCAGAACAACTTTATGGCCTATATGGCCAATCAACGCCTAAGCGAGGCCATTGTGCTTTTGGAGCAAAACGATTCCGCCAAGGCTCAGGACGCCCTCAAGGAATACCAAGACCTGGTCCAGCAAATCACTTCTCAGAAACAAATCCTTGCCTCCGATGAAAAACCGTTGGCTGCCTTGGTGGCCGCCCATCGGAAAGCGCTGGTCGCCGTCCTTCCTAGCGATATCCAGATCGTAAATAACGCCCTGAACCGCACCGAGGAGCTATTGGCCAACGATCCTGTGAAATTGGCCCAGGTCCGGTTGCAAAACGGTCTCGGTGAACTCACCCATGCCTACGATTCCGTCCTTACGGGCGATTTGGTCACCGCACAGGCCATGTTGGCCTCTCATAAGCCCATTGCCGCCGACCTTCTTGGCGACACAGCCACTATGAGCGAAGACCAGAAGAAGTCGCTCTATTCGAGCTTGCTTGAGGCCCAATACGAGGAAAAGAGGCTTTTCACCGAAATCTCTCACGAGCTCGCGGTCCGAAATGCGGGCCAGGATCTCGTTGCCATGACCCAAGACCAGGCAACGAGCCTGGAAGGCGCCATCCGCGATACCGTGAATACGATCCGCCCCGCCATGCCCGATGTGGTTTTGGCTCAGGCTTCGGCTTTCTCCAAGGCCCAAAAAGCCAAGGAATTCGCGCGCAAAGTGGCCATTTACTCCACATGGCAAGGGCAAAAGAACCAGGTGAAACGCCTGATTTCAAAATACCCCGAATACGTCTATGACCAGGATTTCTGGACCAAGGTTCGCGATAATCTGGATGGCACTGCCCGGGTGGTCATCGAAAGCCGAATCGCCGAGCTTGCGAACCAAGACCTGGTGATCAAGGGCAAGCAGGTCAAACAAAAGATCGACCAAGCCGTGCGCCTTAGAGAAAAGCGAGAGGCATTGAAAAAACAATAAGCGCTAAGCAGTAAGCATTAAGCTATAAGCCTTAGCTTTTTTGCGTGGAATCAAATATCAAAAAAACCCTGCGGTCCCAATGTATCGGGAGTAGCAGGGTTTTTCGAATGCATGATCAATTTTATGGTTACTGAAGCGGGAGGATTTCCCTAGCAAAATTCTTCAGTTCAGCGCCCACATTTGCAGGAGTCAAAACCTTCCCCTGCTTTTGAATCAGCACGAGGATTTGTGCCACGATCTCGTCTGGAGAAATACCTTGGTGATCCATGAAATGAGATACAAAGGGGTTGCTGCGATGCGAGACTATCTTTGAAAGGGTGGCCTTATTTTTATCGAATTGGGTGAGTTGTTCGGCAAGGAGTCTCAGTTTCCTGATTTCCCAAGTCTTGTCAGTGCTAGCTGCGGACAGAGCGGCATCCAGCACCTCTTTCTCCAAAACGGCATTTTCAACTGGTTTTGTGGCGGGGGCTGCAGGCTCGGCGGGTTTGGCAGCAGGGGCCACTGGCGCGGAAGCTGGTCTCGTGGCGGGCCTAAATGGCACTACTGGAGCCATTGGTTGGGGTGCTTGGACAACTGGTGCCGGTGCGGCCGCGGTGGCAGCGGGTTGGACTATAGGAGTTACAGGCTTGGCCACTCGCGCTGACTCGGGTTGAGCAGGGGCGACTGGCACAACGGGGGCCACTGGTGCCACAGGTTTCTGAGCCGATACGGGCTCGGGTTTAATTGGAGTGTGGACTGGCTCAACTTTGGGCTCTTCTTCCACAGGGGTTGGAGGCACTACGGGAACGGGCTCTGGCTGTGGTGTGGGTGCCTCTTCAGCGTGGGTAAATTCGGCATCAACAACGTCATATTCAGTCTCAGGAACAACCACTGGCCTTGGGGCACGCCTTGGGGCTGGTTTGGGAGCAATTGGCTGGGCAGTCGCTTGAGAGCTTTCGTCCAAACCGGCTAGATAATCGATTGGCCGTTCGGGTCTGCCACCTCTTGCGATGGCTCGCAATAGCCATTCGAGTTCATTGCTTTCGGCGATTTTGTCACCTTTTTTGATGTTGAGGTTAGGCCTCGGATCGTCATATTGGACAACCCTTGTTCGGGCCGAGACTGCCAAGTCCGCAAGTCTTGATAATTTTTTGGAATCGAAAAACGGATTTTTAGATCTGTTCAATTGCCTGCACCTTCCCATAAAAATCCCCAATTTTTTATCAATGGCCATAGAGCCTGTTTCCTCTCCGAAACCCAATACATCCTGGAAAAGGAAATGCATCACGCTACCGCGATTGTTCGCATCGCCAATGTAGGATACATTTTCCGTGCCCCTTTCAGGCTCTTCCTCCGTGTTGTCATATTCGCTGTTGAATTTCCCAAATAGCAGAACAAGGATTTTCACGATTTGCTCCCTTCGGATTCCCAAATTGTCCAATATGGGATGGTTTTCCCCTTCGTCCTGAAAGTATTGGAGAATGGTGAGCGCCGATTTGATGCTTGAAACAAACTCAAGATATTCAGGCAATTTGTTGATGCGCTGTTGGAAATATCCAAACCCCTTGATCGCATTTGCATTCTCTTGATTTGGATCAGGACGTAGAGGCCTAACAGGAGCCACGGGGGGGCGGACAGGCCCAACAGGCGGGGTTTTGCCGCGGTTTGCGGGCTTGACGGGGGTTACAGGCTTGACGGGAGGATCCTTGTGAGGATTCACCACACCCCCTGTTTTTTTTCGGACAATCTCTGCCAATTGCTCAGGGGTGAGCCTTTGTTTCTTCTCCTTGGTCCACTTGCCCTCGGATAACAGATTTATGAAACCCATAAAGTTTAAAGTGATGAATTATTAATTTGAATGATTGAATATTACTCGGTCAATTTTTTCTCAAACTCTTCCACTTTCTTCGTGGCCAATTTGATCCGTTCTTTGTTGGTCACATAAGCGGAGACGGTTCCGATAATCGGGAATCCAGCATCTTCTGCCCCTTTTGGTTTGTACTCTTCTACAGTCTCCCCGCATGCCCCTAAGGTTTCTGCCAAAGCCTTGGCGTAGGCCTGCTCATCCCCAAGCTCTTTTTTTTGCCACCTGACTTTTAAGCGGAGAATGCTTTCGATCAACGCAGTAGCGCCAAATCCGGCAAGGATTTTTAGGACCAAACCCCAAGGGATTTCCGAAGGCGATGAATCGCCCCCGCCATCTACCCCGCCATCTACCCCGCCATCGTTTGTCGAGCTTACACCTCCATCTTTTTTCTTGTTCCCTCCACCATTCCCACCACCTCCGATACCGGCATCCGGCCTTCTATTGCCTCCTCCTCCGTTAGAACCTGGAGGGGTTGTGGAAAGGGCTTTGGGACCGCATGTTTTGTCATATTCTGCCTGCGGCAAATCTTCACCGTTATTCAGCAAATCAATTGTGTCTGGGCCCTGACAGTAGCAATTTGTTTTTGCCCATTCTTGACCCGCCGCACTTCCCTTTCCCAATTCGATGCCTTGGTCGCATGGGATAAGCCCTCCCCTTGGAACCCCCTTGCCCGCTAAGGCGATTGAAGGTGTCGCCAGGAGGGCCGCCAGAGCCAGACCCCTCACGGCCTTGGTCAGCATTTCATTTTTCCGTCCTTTCAGGCGGAATTCAGCCTTATCAGCGATTTTCATTTGTTCGTTTGCCATAGGGTTGATTAAGGATTAGAGTGCTTTATAACATAAATTTTTTTATGTGTCAATCATTATTTTCAGGTTCCGTCGGAGTTCCCCCCTTACCCCTCTTTCCTTTGTTGCCGGGCTTGGGCTCATGGCCATTTCCCGGCTGATCCGTTTTTGGCCCTTCAGGAGCTTCCTCCATTTTTTCCGGAGACACCTCTTTCCACCACGCCTTGATGCCCTGGACATCCAATTCCTTGCCTGGCGCCTTGATGATCCTTTCGATCCCATCCCTGAATTGTCCGGCCGCCTTTTTGACTGAGGTGACATATTGCCATTTGCTTTTCGCAATGATCTCCACTCCGCCGACAGGACCATCCAGCAAGGGGCCAAGGGGAGCCCATGTGTGTTTGAAACCGCTTACCACAGGATCCACAAACACCCCCCTTAGCAAATCACGTCCTGTTTTTGCCATTGAGACTAGGGCCTTGATGGGTTTTAGCTCCCCCACATTGGTGAGGACCTCCTCGACATTTTTGCGCGTATTGCTCGCCACCCCCATCATTTTACCTGGGAATTCGAGGGTCGTTTTTTTGATTTCACTGAGAATTCGCCCCGGAGTCCTTAAAATTTCAATCGGAAGATGAACGGCGCTTGATAACAGGTGGATCGGAAGATCCAAAAGGTTCATTTTCAAATTCCAGACGGGGGCCTTCGCATAGGTAAAGGCAGGGTCCCAGATGGCCTCTCTTAGCCCTTTCCCCATTTCAACCAAAGTGCCCGCGGTGACAGAGGCGGCCTTGGTCGCTGGCTTGATGACCCAATAGTAACCTTTCTTGATGCCCCATAAGCCGACCCTTGTTGGGCCTGTGATCGGCAACATCAGTATACTTAGGGGCTTGCTTATGGGCGCGATGATGGCACCAACCGTATCGACAAATCCCTTTCCGAAAGAACCCACTCCTTTGTAGAAATTTCCGACCGCCTGCTTTGGATTGAACGCGAATATACGTCGATTTTCCGCTATTGCGAGCGGGCTCGGATTCGCATGTTGCCACAGAGTGGTGGACGAATGGAACATGTATCAAAATGAAACTTGATATTCGAAAGTTGAAATTTGCAAATTGACTCGGAATGAAATTCTATAATATTATTGTAATAATGTCAATATAATCGACATCTTTTGAATTTGATAGCTTATTAGAGGGTGGAGGGCTGGTTCGATGTGTGATCGAACCAGCCCTCCGTGTTCCTGTGAATCCAAACCGTCAGATGAGCTTGAGCTCGCTCTCATCCGTTGCCAAGGGTTCGTCCCGAGGCTTGCCCGTAGTGTCGCAGGTGACTTCGCAGTCTCCTCCACACTGAAGGCAGGGCGAAGGCTGCTCTGGCTCTGTCTCCCGCTCCGTGGCCGGCTCGGATTCCGACTCGACCTGAGTCGGATTGGCCGAGACCAGTTTCTTTCTGGTTTCCCAGCCCCAGTAGCCCACCAAAAGGGCATAGGGGATGATCAGCCAGTTGGAGACGAGAAGGGGAAGCGTGATGAGCCAGGTCGCCAAATACAGCCAAGCAAACCACGAACCCTTTCGCCATGCGGGCAATGTGCCCCATTTCTCCGCAACGATCATTCGCCATCCCATTATGATGATGATCAGTGTCACCATCAGGAACCGAGGAAATGAGAGGCCGAAGGCCGAGGCAAAGCTATTCCACTGGGATAGCGAAGTCTGATGGGACAGGCATTGCGCCTGCTTCTGCTTGCACGCCTCTTCCCCGTCCTTGCACTTTTCCGAATCGTTGAACTGGCAGCGCAGTTCCAGGCACTGCTGGAATTCCGATTTCTCGGTGGCCAGGTTAACGATCCCCTCGGTCGCCTGGGAAGCGAGGCCATTGCCTAGCGTGGCCTTGTTGGCAGCGCCGAAGGCTTCGTAAAGGATTTCAGACAGGGAATAGTGACACGGCTCGTCCCTGACGCCGCAGCCGCTCAGCAGAACAACCGCCATCATTGCGAAAAGGTTTCGAAACATGGTTTTGCTCCTTTGTTCCCCGAATGGGGAATTGGTTTGGATTAACAGAGAACTGATCTGGACGGGAAGCGTTTAGCCCCCTTTTGGGGGGTGAACGCAAACTCCCGCCCAAATCATTCCCTGTTACGCGATGATTTAAAAGATCAGCAATCGATTGATTTGGTGAGGGGTGGGGGCTGGTATGGATACCGAGCCCCACACCCACTCTGTTAACAACTTCAACTAGATGATAACCGGGCCTCCAACCCCCGGCGGTGCCTCTGGCGGATCGTCCGCGGGATCGTCTGGATCGTGGGGATCTTCGGGGGCTTCTGCGGGGAGAGCGGGAACGAACCTTGTGCAATCCTTCCTAGGTTTGTGGCACTCCCTGCACTCGAGAGTGGGGCCAAAGTTCACATGGCTGCAATCCTTGTTGCTGCACAGCCACTTGAGGTCTGGGTTCGGATTCGGATAGCCGCAGTCGGGGTGAGGGCAAAACTCCTTGTTGGAGCCGTGGTCCCACACCAGCCGTTCACACCTGGTGCACATCCAGTGGGAGTGCTTGATGTCGTAGAGGATGAACCCGAACGATACCGTGGCCAATACACCCCCTATGATGCGGAGGGCGTAGTCGATGTTTGAAGGCTCTTTGCCGTGAGTCGGGGAAACCGATCCCCCGAACAGGATGGCCACGATGACGACCGTGCCCAGGATGGCAAAGGCCAGGATCGGGACCATTTTCGCCGTGAACTTCGTTTCCGCATCGACACCTTCGGCCTTTGCCTTCTCGATGTTCTCAGCCATCTTGTCAATTTGTGCCTTGGTCATTCCGACCAGCATGTGGGCCGTTTTGGCGGCGACCACAGCCTTGCCCGCCCATAGGATGAGCGCGGCGGAGACTCCGCCTCCGAAGACCACAAACAGGCCAACTACGAAGGCGGACAAAAGCACCGCGGCCCAGTTGAGCGTCTGGTACAGGTAGGCACACGCGGAGCAAAGTCCGAACGCCAGCCCCGTGAGGGCGGTCCATCTCCAGTAGCTCTTCGACCTCAGTGGGAACCAGAGCGAGATGAGTGCCGGTAGCACCCAAATCAGGGGGGGCACGTACTTCTCCATAGCCACTTCCCCTGGGGAACGCTCGAGAAAAATGTCCGCGCACCCCGACAGCCCGAGGGCCGCGAGAAACACGAAGGTGAACCACAGGTTCTTTCTCATTGCACTCTCCAAAGCCTTTCGGCTTATTTGTAAGTTGTTAACAGAGAACTGATCCGGACAGGAAAGGTGACCCCCACAATGGAGGCCGACTCAACCCCTGCCCAGATCATTCCCTGTTATCCAATGGTTTAAAGGAGCAGATAATTTTATTAGATGGGGGTGGGGGGTCAGTATGGAAACCGACCCCCCACCTTTTCTGTCGACAACTTTCACTAGATGAGGACTGGACCTCCGTCATCCCCCGATGGCGTGTCCGACGGGTCGTCCGCTGGATCGTCCGTATCGTGGGGTGGAAGCGCGAGCATGGGCTCAGGACCTGGCGGAAGCTCCTCTGGCTCCTCAATATCCTGGGCCTCAAGTGCGGAGCGAAGGAACTTCTGCAAGACACCCTTTCGGGGCTTCCCGCAGGCTTCGCAGAAGAGCGAGCTGCCAGAATTCTCCTGGCCGCACAACTCTCCGTCCTGCGTCTTATTGCAGGTCCACTTGGGTCCGGGGTTGAGATAGCCACAGGCACAGGACGATTTCTCGTTCAGCACCGTGGCTCCGCAACCGGGGCACTTCCACGAAGGGGCAGGGACGAACTGCTTGCAGCCCGTCCTGACCGTGCCACACTCCACGCACTTGAGCTTGGGCCCAAGGTTTGCCCACTTGCACTTCTCGCAGATCCAAATCAGGTCTTCCCGGGGGTTCGGATACTGGCAGAGGGGGCAAGTGGCCTTGTTGGAACCGTGGTCCCACACCAGCCGTTCACAGTGCGTGCACAGCCAGTGGCAGTGCTTGGCATCGTAGAGGATGAATCCGAACGATGCCGCGGCCAACAGGCATCCCACCACACGAAGGATGAGGTCGATGATGGAAACCTGCTTGGGGGGTGCAGAGGAAACCTCCCCTCCGAACAGAACCGCCACCACGAAGACCGTACCAAGAAGGCCGAGAACCATGATGGGGACCATCTTGGCCTCGAAGCTCGTTTCCGCCTCGACCCCTCCTTGGGACTTGGCCGCCTTGGCACTCTCATCCGCCTTCTTGATCTGATCGGCGGTCAGCTGGGCCGCCCCCTTGACCACCTTTGCGACGGCCAAAGCCTTGGTCGCGAGCAGGACAATCGGCGCGATGATAGCGCTTCCCATGGCGAACAGAATGCCCACACCGAGGAAGGCGATCCCGTTGAGTGCCGTGTAGATGAAGGCGATGCCACTGAAGAACAGGAAGACGAGACCCACGTAGGCATCCCATTTCCAGTACTTCATGGACCGCATCGGGAGCCAGAGCGAGATGATCGCCAAGGCCCACCAGATCAGGCTGGTCGGCACATACTTCTCGATGAACACATCCCCGAAGGAACGGTCGAGAAGAATGCACTTAAGCATTCCGGTGATGCTTGGGAACGAATCCCACAAACACGAAGCGCGGTCTCCCGCGCTGCATCCAGCGAGCCCGAAGGCCGCGAGGAGCGCGAAGGCGAACCACAGGTTCTTTCTCATTGCACTCTCCTTGGCCTTTCGGCCTAATTGAAAGTTGTTAACAGAGAACTGATCCGGACAGGAAAGGCGAACCCCCACAATGGAGGCCGACTCAACCCCTGCCCAGATCGTTCCCTGCTAAGCGCGATGGTTTCAAAGAGCAACGCGTTTCGACAATAGAGTGATTATTAAACCATAAAATATAAATAAAGTCAATATCATCCTCCTTACAAAAAAAAGAGTTCCCGCGAACCCAGTAATGATCATTTTACCCTTATATTTTATTCGGTCAAGAGTTTAAGGTGCCCCCGATGCTATAAGTTGGAATTTATTTTTTCCGCTTACGACGGCTATTTTTTGCCCTTGTCAGACTCCTTGGCTGAACTGTAATCAACCCATTTTTCCGGATTGTAATGGTAATCCCGCTCGGTGTGGGCTGGAATCATTTTTTTCCCCAATGCATAGTCGTTGTAGCCTTTGGGCATTCCAAATTCAATCGTTTCACCCTTTTTTTGCAAAGCCATCACGATGTTGTGCCTGCAGGCATTGCACCACAGGATCATGCAAAGCTTTCCATTCCATCGATAGATCCCTCCATCCCTTCCAAAAGGGATGTTGTCTATCGAAATCGGAAGCAGGAGGCTCGCCTCCTTTTGATCCAATTTCACAATCTTGTCGGGAAGAGGCTTGTCGAATTTTTGTTTGATACCGATTCTGTCACCCCACTTTTGCCCCTTCCAATCCCCCAAATACCCAAAGGCTGGGTTTTCCGGAACTTCGGGGTTTTTTCCGCATTCATGTGGAGTCATCGCAAAGACCACCGAGGCAAGCACAAGGCTGATGAGCGTATGCCGCCCTATGATTTCCCGATGATTTTGAAGCTCCTCTGATTTTTCGGAGTCCTGATCGACCAGTTCCCCGTTGGTTTCCTTTTCCGGTTTAGCCATGGGTTGTCCGAATATAAGATGACTTCCTCAGTTTTAGGACCAGAATTGAAGATCAGTCTTTTGCAAACCATCCGTATTTTTTCTTCGCCTCCAAAACCCTTTGTTTTAGACGGATCAACCTTTGGGCGTGTTTGGCCATGATGTTCAATTTTTTCATTCCGGTTGGAGTGAGTTTTTGCTGAAATTCAAACTCCTCGTGTTCCGAATTTTCCAAAATACCCCTTGTCGTCTCCAGCAAGATGGCCAATCCAGCCTCGCTAGGCTCCTCGTCGGGGCCCAGTTTTTCCGCCCAATTGGGGGCTTTATATTTTTCAATGACCAAAAGCGATTCTTCTTGAGCCTTGATTCTCTCTAAAAGGTCTTTTTCGACAACCTCCAAACCGCCCAGCAATCGGGCTGCGTATTCCGCCTTCCATTCATTGTCGAGACTTTCGCTCACCCCCTTTTCGACGACCTGGTCGAGGGAGTCTTGGCATGTTTCCACGGTTCCACATTTTTCGGAAACCCTGGTCATCTCTTTGTAACCCAAGCTGCAGGAAGCCGTAAGAAGGGAGCTGATCAACAGCAAAGGCTTCGCGGATTTGCGAATATCAGCCACGAGCGATGTTCGGCCTGAGGGTTTCGTTTCAGGCATATCGTCCTTCAATGATGGATTGCTTTTAAGAGTCATAGTTCGCTTGATTATGGATTAAAGAATACTATTATACATAATAAATTATTTTTGTCAAATAAGATCATTTATGATTATTTGTTGGTCCAAGTGGATTGTCCGACAGAACATCGGCGCAACGATTGTGCTGTCGGAAAGACCACCTCCCCCTAGCGGGTATTCCTCACTCACCAGAGGAGGAGATTGCCCAGGGCTCGGCCAATACCAGAACCCCCTTTCCCTTGGCAAAAGGGATAGGGGGTTGGGGGAAAGGCCTGAAAATTTTGAACTATTTGAACCTCAGATCATTGATCTTTTTTTTCAAGGCCTGGATCTCAGCCCCTTGTTTATCGATCATTCCCTGTTGTTCTTTCATAGCCTCAATAAGGATGGGGATGATTTCATTGTAATAAACCGCCTTTTCTCCGTTTTTGGGATCGGTGGTCACTACCTCAGGTAGGACCTTTTCGATTTCCTGGGCGATCACTCCGTAGTGTCTGCCAGAAGGGAAGTTTCTATCCATATTTTTATCAGTTCTCCAATTATACGAAACACCTTGCAATTTTTTGACCTTATCAAGGGAGGACTCGATTGGGGCAATATCTTTTTTAAGCCGGACGTCCGAAGGGGTTGGAGGAGGCGTTGGCGCTGGGCCTTGGCCTGGGATTGTTATTCCGGCATTTTGTGCCGCAGCCGCTAGACCGCTTGAACTTAGATAAGCATTTTGGTGTGCTTTGGCTGTTGCGTCATTGACAGTACCGGTAACCCTTCCATTCTTATCCACGGCCTGGCCTCCGCCATAATAGGCCGAAAGAGCAAATAACCCCACTGCCGCAGTTCCACAATATTCGTCGATGGTTTTCTTTGTGCCTTCATCCAGAGTTAGAGCAGACAACATTGCTCGGACCCTTGGGTGCTGTGTGCCATTCACCGAATTCCTGGCGAAGGTTGTAACCGCTGTGAGCAGCCTGAGGATTTCGGCCGCGGGGAAACCCACCACCCTTGCTACCGTGGCAAGCTTGCTGATATCCGCGCCATAGGCGGCCACAATGTTCATAATTGTACCCTTGGAGGAGTCCGCAAGGAACGCGGGACGGTCCTTAAGCCAGCGTGGGTCATGGCTGTCCATCCACTCCCCGCCTATTTTCTCTTTCATCTGATATTCCCTGCTGTTTGCCAAAGGCATGCGGTAGAAGGCAAATATAGCCTCCGGATGGCTGGGTCCCCGAGCCCCGACTTTCATCACCGTGGTGATGGGAACCAGATATTTTTTGAGGTAAGGCTCTTTGTAATCGGCCATCGTTTTGGCTTTCCTTTCTTGCACTTTAGAGCTCGAAATTTGTTCGGCCATCATTTTGGCTTTCCTTCCTGGCACTTCAGAGCTCGAAATTTGATTGGATACGACTTGGGCTCTAAGATCGGCGTCAATTTGAGCTTCAATTTGGGCTCTAAGATCGGCGTCAATTTGAGCTTCAATATTGACCATAATTTCTTTTCTGGCCTGTTCTTCAACTTTTTTATGCAGATTGAGAGTAATGTCATACGGAGATGTTTTTTCTTCAGGGGCAAGGTCATTGGTATCAAATCTGACCATGGTATAGGCGATTGGGCCCAAATTGGTTCGTCCATCCGATGCCAACTCATTGTTCTCAACATAATAGTTTCTATTGGTTGGACCTGCGGATGGAGTTGGTTGAGGTCGAGCTCCATTCCTTAAAGCCTCGCCGAACCTTGGAGCAAAGATTTCGCCAAAATAATCTTTGTAGTAGGGATTTAGCGCATTGGGGTCTCCGGCTCTTTCTTTGGGGGTAAGACCTCTTGGGTTTGGTGGAATGGGGGTGAAGACCATGGTCGGATTCGGATCATCGGTCATCAGCGGGATTTGGATCTCATTGCCGAATTTGGTTTGGAGAATGCCGCCCATTTGGTTGATTGTTTTATCAGCCAAATTCAACAGTATCTGTTCCCCACCGATCGCGAGCTTGAACACGGATACCGTGGCGGTCTTGACCAGCTCGATGTGCTGGCCGATGAACCGTCCGGCCGCATCTTTGTGCGCGCCGTATTCCAAGATCACTCTGTCCTTGGCGAACGAGACCTGGGTCGCACCCGTTTCCCCAAGCTCGAGAATCCACTGTTTGGCCTCGGGACCCCATTGGTTGCGGGCGGAAACAAGGTATTCCTGCATTTTTGCCCTAGTGGGAGCGACGATGTCCACACGGAAGAGGTCTGCCGCGGCCTGAGCCAAGTCTCCTCCCGCATTGTAAGATCGGTCGATCCAGTTTGCCCCCACGGTTTTCATGGCGTCCTCTTGGCGGACCTCGATGTGCATCACGGTTTCCCAATCCAATTTGTCAGGATTCCCTTTGTAAGGTGCCATGAACTCCGGGGTCGGCCTCCATTTGGTGTCCCCAGGCACTTCGGGTGTTCCTTTGGGCTGGAGTGGTCGGATCCAACGGGCTTCGGCGGCCCGCAGGCCATATTCAGCCGCATTGTCCGACGCATGGCCATCCTGGTTCCCCATATAGGTGAACAACCCCTTCATCATTTTGAACACCGCGGCCCTTCCTACCAAGTCCGGCTCCAGGTTCGGGTGCTTTTTGTGCCCATAGATGACATCCGTTTGAATAGCTGGGGTCAGTTTCTTGAACAGGTCCGGCTCACCTTTTTTAGGCCTAAGGCCTCCGCCTGTCAGGCTGACGGTCTTATACCATTCAGTCAGTTTCCCGAATGGCACGTTTTTCATTTGCCTCAATGCCTCATGCTGTTGCTCCTCATTGATGGAGATCCCTTTGACTTCTTCGGACTCTCCGATGTTCTTGTTGAATTGCACCAGGGCCGCCTCAGGAGTTCCCTCAAACGAGTTGGCGATGCTATGCACATTCACGTATTCCAAGATGCTTTTCCCCGTTTGCCGTTTGACGATCAGATCCGCCACCGTGGCGACCAAACCCAATTTGAGCAAATTGCCATAAGGTCCAGGCTTATCCCCGAACGCCGTCCTGAGCGATTTGTAGGCCATGTAGAGTAGCAAGCCTCCCGCAATGCGATCCGCGGGTTTGCTGCCAGATCCCGCTAACATCTGCCATGTGGCGTTAACCTGTTTCATCAGATAATCGCTGATGGTCTTTCCGTCCATTCGATTCTCATATTCCTCCTTTTTTGGATCTGACTTGTCGATTCTTTTTTTCACCTCTCCGATGTGCACACTGATCAGATTCATTACGGAAAGCGCCACGAATCTCGGATCGTTTTTTTCTCTGGGCCCCATCCCAAGAAGGGTCATCGTATCCTCGTTTTCCATATTGTTGAGGATGAAGAGGAGATCTTTTTTTCCTCCCGCCTCGTCATTCGGAATGACGCTTTTAAGGAAGCCGATCAGCGCTTTTCGGTCCTCCTTGGTGCCATTGAATAGCCTCATCCAATTTTCGATTCGGAACCGCTCGGGATCCTTTTTGACCTCTCGTTCATAATTTTCATACAACCCCCTCATTTCGATGTCCATCAGCATTTCCATCTTTCTCTCGATGCTTCGGCTTTGAAGCTCCATCGAGTTATAAGTGAGCGAAACATCGTTGCTGTCGATCAACCTTTTTTTGCCACTTGGATTTTTTTCCATGACGTCCCGGTTCAGCGCGAACCAATTCTTGCTCTCCGGGCTTTCAGGATCTTTTAAATAGTCTTTCAAAGACTGAAAGATCGCGTTTCCATGCATTAGCCGAATCTCATTTGCGACATACGCCTTGGTCTTATTTTGCAAATCCGGATTTTTTGCATTTAACGCCGCTTCGTAGGCTGTTTTTTTGGCCTCTCTGACCCTGGACAATTCGACTGCCGCTTGGGCCATTTGGATATTATTTTTGATTTGATCCCACTCATTTTTCTCCATCCGGACCCCGTAATCCTTTTCGAGCGCCAGGATTTTTTCTTCGCCACGTTCGCTACGGTTGGTCAGAGCAGTAAGCAACTGCGGCACATAGGCCTTGAGGTCGCCCTTGTTATCAAAAAGACTCTGTATGGGGGTTGGCAATTCGGTCCAGGCCTTGGCGATATCCCCACCTGGCCTTTTTGCCTCCATCAGCTTCTGGAGGAAAAGTGGCAATCCGCAGAAAGCCTTTTCGGCATCCACATAGGCTTCGACCTCTGGCGTGTTCAATGCCTTGTCGTTTTTATCAAATGCGACTTTGGCATCCACCCTGTCTATATTTGACGCAAGGTTGACCGCCATAGTCACAAAACCGACCTGATCCCCATTTAGATGTTCGGTGTTTTGATTGAATTTGTTAGATCGCATGAGCTCCAGAAGGACTGAGCCGTAATCGGTGTCTATGAAAACGGGTTTGCCGTTGACCATTTCGACCCTGTTGAGCCCATTTTTGTAGATCTGGACGATCAGCAATCGTTTCAATTCCGGGCTGAAGGAATCCGCAAGCTTAGCCTCTTTCCAGGTTCCTTCCACGATATCCAATGCCTTTTTGAATTTTTGCACGCACATTTCCATCGCTTCCTGTTGCATCTTTCCGCCGTCTGACATCGATCTCGTGGTGAACCCTTTTTCGAAGGGTTCCATCTTATTCTTTTTGAAATCGACCAGAAGAAGTTGTGCCTCTGCCAACTTCAGCATCGCATTCAGATTTTCACGATCGCTTTGGTAGGTTGTCTCGAAAGCGCCCAAGCCTCCGGGCGTTTGGCCCTTTTTGTCGTTTTGGAATTTTAGGGTGGTATTGATCGCCTTGATGTTTTTATCCGCATCCTCCTTGTTTTGTGGATCCGTGTTAAGGTTGGGTAGCGTAGAAAGACCCAATTGGGCCTCAAGTCCAGATCGAACCGGTTTTATAGCCTTTTTGAGATCGATCACCCTCCCTTCGTCTGCGGTTTTTTCCGCATAGAGCTTTTCGCCCCCCCCGTTTTTGTCGTAATAGATCTTGTAGAGGTCTGGGAAGCTCGTGCGATTTTTGTCCGCATCATCGATATCAAAGTCTGGGCCGAATGGGAAACTTTTGTCGAATTTGTTGGTTTCCGTGTACATGAGCGACATGAACAGCTGGCGGTACTCTTTGGCCACCTTGTTGCTTTCAATGTGTTCACGGTCTTCACGAAAGACGGAGAATTCGGGCTTGCTGCGCAAAAGTCCGTTGACCGCGCTGTCAAAGGCGGTTTCGGTTATTTGGTAGTTTTGACTGCCCTTTAAACCCTCCAATCCCTTTTCGGTCGAAGTGTATAAGTCGGCCTTGGCCTTGTAGCCATCGAACACCTTCTTTCCAGCCGGAATGAACTCATTTCCTGCCTCAACGTACGAGGCCAAACACGTTTCGTACTTGGCGTTTTGCAGATAGCTGAGAATTTTGTTTTTGACGATTGCCTCTTCCTTGTATTTGAATTCGTTTTTTTTGTTCGCCTCAAGCATGGAAGGCTCGATTTTTTCTTCCTTCATCCAACTCTGTATGAGCTCGATTTTTGCCTTGATGAGGTCTTTTGTGCTGTCCAATAACTTGCCGTCCCTTGTGATTTCCATCTCCATTGCACTCACATGTTCGGCCCTGAATTGACCTTCGGGGTATTCCGCGAATTTTTCGTCTTGCAGGGCCTTTCTAAAGTCGCTCTCCATTTTTTCCTTCTCGGCCTTCCTGGCCTCATAGATATCCTGGAGCTTGTTTGGGTCCGTTTCCTTAGCTTTTTCCTTTTGTTCGGTAGAGACCGAAGGGGTCTCTCCCTTGGCAAAAACCAGGCGCGAAGCGCCCAGGGTTTGGAAATCGGAATCCCGATAGGGGTGTTTGAAGGTGTTTTTCATAGATAATTAAATCTATATATTATACCAAAAAACGGCCAACAAAGCCAGTGGGCTTGGTTGACCGTTCCAAATATTGTTTTATTTTATTTAAATGCGTTAATAATATCCCAAATCGTGCCCTTGGGGACTTTTGGAAAATATTTTAGAACAAAATTATTCGCCCTATTCAAATTAATGCCTGCTGAAATTAAAGGAATACCCCTTTTGTCCTTGGGCGGAAGTTGAAAAGTTTTCAATCTAATCTCGTTTCGAATTTTCTGGAGTCCTTCCTTGGCCCAAGGTTTATCTTTATTGTCGTTGTAAAAAATGATCAAATTTTCCGCTGCCTTGGGTTTGTCGGAAAGCAATTTTCTGAACAATTCAGGGTGATCGATGAGCTCAAGGACATGATCGTTGTTTTCTGCCAGATAATCGTAGAATTTCTTGGGCACGTCAAACTCGTGGCCTTCTTCCGGCGGAGGGGGGTTCGACGGTCCTGGCGGAGGCGGGTTTGACGGTCCGTTGCCAGATCCAGTTCCATGATGGCTAGGGCCTTGGGGTGCCGTTTTAGTGAAGTCCGGCTCAGGGATCTGGGTGAGGCTGAACTCAGGACCCCCGTGTCTGGATTTGAAAATGCCCTCGAAAATNNTTGTTGTCCAAAAATTGATATTGCCCTTCGCTGCCCTTTATTTTGGTCAGCGCGCGTCCGTCGGGGGCGTATGAGGCGACCAATTTGTGTTCGATGTTTTTGTCGCCCTCGTTTTTTGTGGTGTAGAAGTTTAGGACTGTCAATTCTCCGAATCGGTCGAGATTTACGATAAATTGGCCATTTTCACTGCTATGTCCCTTGCTACGCCTTGAGAACTCCTTGCCCTTGTAGGCTTCCAGGGGGGGCAAAAATCCTAGTATTTTGAGTATGCTTTTATCCACTTCAAATTTGATCTCATTGTCGTATTCCTTGTGATCTATTGGCATTTTGAAGCTCTCCTTCGGATTTGCCATCTTCCTTCTTTCGGCTTTGAACTCTTTCGATTTTTCGGCCACAATTTTCCAGTCGTCGTATTTCGTGGGATCAATGGTTTGCCCTCCCGCTTCTATGACTTTTCCGTCTTGGATAACGATTTTGAAATCGCCAGGAATATTTGAGTTTTTGTTATCAGGCCTTTTGGTGAGATAAATTTGAGTCACACTTCCCATGGGGGAACGACTCTCTCGTTCTGTGAAGGCCAATTGGTCAAAAAAGCGGATCGCCATTTCCAAGGCCCCGAGGACCTTGTCCATTTCCCCTTTTCCCATTTTACGGAGAAGGATTCCCAGGGAAGGGTTCGTGTAATTCTGCTCAACGAGTGACATGTCCTTTTCCATGGCGGTATACATTTCGACCCCCCCCAATTTTTCAGGCGGTTGGTGGTGGTCCGGCGCAGGGGTATCATGCCCTGGCCCCGCCTCATTATCTTGAGGGTGTTGAGGAGGTTGGTTTTGAGGCTCTGTGGTAGGCGAATCCGGGTTTTGGTAATCCTGGGGCTCAGTGTTCGCGCGCGACATGAATTCGCTTGGATAACGCGATTTTTCCACAGCCCTACCTGCCTCCGCGGCTCCAGGAACTGCCATCGACAGCGCGGCGACCAGCAAAGCCCTTCTGGATATTTGGTGCTGTGGCCGCTTCTCCTTTT
This sequence comes from Candidatus Peregrinibacteria bacterium, assembly GCA_003154375.1. GTDB lineage: Bacteria > Patescibacteriota > Gracilibacteria > UM-FILTER-43-11 > UM-FILTER-43-11 > FEN-1329. Next base: position 11,689 of record PMDG01000059.1, on the reverse strand, counting down.
CTGGGCTTTTGCCAGCGCCCTCCTCTGGTTTTTTCGTACGATTGCTCATTTTACTAAAATTACGGATTACGAGTTACAAATTACGAATTTTTTAAGGTGAAATTCAGAAATTGGCTCGCATTTATTGTGCATTTTTAAGGGTGTTGTATGCCTCCACGGTTTCCGAGAAAAATTCGTCCAATTCCTCGACCAGTTTTTCCTTGATCGCGGGGTTCCGTACGATCGCCTCGGAAATCAGTCCAGAAAGGTCGGTCGCCGTCTCGGGTTGGGCCAACCCCTTCCAATCTTCCTCTGAGAAATGTAGGGTCAGAGTGTTCATGATCCGATAGCCCAGCTGGCGACCTAACTCTTGGGTGACCCCCTTTTGAGTCTCCTCTGGGGCCTGGGCCATATCCATTGCCTCCATAAGAGAAGCAATGTAGGACTCGAATTCGAATTTTAGCAAGGGTTCCTTGTCTGGCATAATATTATTTTACTTAAATAATTAATTTTGTCAATATTTGGACTAGGCCGCTTTTTTCATAATCGATGTGGTTTTTTTTCCGAACAGTTTTTTGAACGGCCAGGCAAGACCTCTTCCTAAGCCGCTGGCAATTGCCCACTTGAGAGAGGTTTCCCCCTTTCCTTCCTTCAAATCTTTTTCCGCCTTTTCCTTGTGTTTGTTGAACACGAATTTCACACCGCTCATGAGCTCCGGGGCCGCGAGGCCAATAGGTCCCAGAATCCAGCATCCCACAGCACGAGGAACAATATGCCTGTAGGCTGTCTCGTATTCGGGCTTATAGTCCTTAAACATTTTTCTCCCCTTTATGGTCGCTCCGACCGCACCGATCTTCGCCAACGCGCCTAGGCCAATATGGCTCATTGCTATAAGTATGGGCCCATGGGCGACAATTCCGATCGATAGGGCGACCCCCGCCTTGAGACCATTGGAGACGTAGGATTTTCTGATCAAATCGTCGACGATCTCGCGGTTCACTAGGACTGATTTCTCGTCCCATTCGTTCATCTCTGTCAGATAGGCCTGCATGCGTACCTGAGGTTTTGCATTCAGCAATTCAGGCTTGCCGTTGATTTGGCTCAGAATCCGTTTGTTGCGGACGGATCGCAGGTTTTTCAGTAATTCCATGGCTTGCCCACGCGATAGTATGTTGAGCTTGCCATCGACAATGGCCATTTGAAGATACGCCATAATGGCCGGAACCACGGCCTTGGCTTTTTCCTTCCGTTTTTCGATCCAGACCGCAAGTCCTTCGGGATCCTTTCTCAGTTTCACCAATTCCTCCAATTCTTCCGCCCTCACCCCCTCTAGGGCCTCGATTTTCGTGAATTCCGCCAAAGTTGCCTTGAGGCTGGGCTTGATGAGCTGCGAGTATTTGTCCCACTGCTTCCAGCTCCCTAGCCACTCCCGGTGCGGCGCCAATTTTTTCTCCTCGGCTGCGACGAGCTTATCCGCCATTTCACCGATGGAGAGCAAGCTGGCCTCCTTTCCTTTGTTGTTTTTGATCTCGTTGAACTCGACGACCCTGAGAAGCAATTGGCGTGGGCTCATTTTGCTTCCACCGATAAATGGCTGGATCTCCTTGCATGCTTTGAGCTGATTTTTCGATTCCCTAAGTTTGGTTTTCTCCGCGGTGAGCTTTTCGTTGAGACTTTTCAGGTTATCCTTGTCTTTTTGGTCCACGTTTCCACGCATGCTTTGGATGATCGTTGTCTGCTGTGCAATTTGGGAATTCAGATTGTCTATGGCTCCCTCCTCCTTGTCGATGTCCTCTTCCAGACTGACTATCTTTTTGTCCAATTCATCCGATGTGGTGATCCCTTTGGCCATCATTTCATCGATTTTTTTTGTTTGGCTTGCGGTCGGGATTTTGCCCGAAGTGCGTAAGGCCGTGGCCAATTCGGCCAGCTTTGATTTGTCGAAATTTTTTGTCAGGGCCATGATGGCCTGGATTTCAGGGCTCTTCGAATCCGGCTTGTAATCATCGGGTTTTATCAAGACCTCTTTGAACAATTTATCCGTATTCAGAGATTGGCGATTGTTTTCGATAAGCGCCTCCCCGTGCGCCCTTTCCATATCCTCCTCAAGCGCCTCCCCGTGCGCAGTCTCTATCTCCGCCTTCGTCTTTTTTTCAGCTTCGGCCTTTGCCTTTCTTTCTTCAGCCGCCTTTTTGGTCTTACTCCATTCTTTGTCGTCTTTCAGCCCTTCGCCGTGCGCCTTTTCCATTTCAGCATCCATTGTCTCTTTTTCTATTTTCAGGTAGCGCTTAATCCGAGGTTCGATTTTGGCATATGATTTTTTGATCTCAACCGCCTTGGATTCCATTTCGTCCATGGACATATCAGGATTGTCGATGACGATTTCGTTGTCTATGAAATTTTTGCAAACGGGCTGGATCTGCTCCAGAAACGCACGCAATTCAGCAGACACCTTTTTCGGATCCTTTTCCTTGATCTCATACACAGGCTCCAGGATTTGTTTCATCTCACCAAGTGCCATCGACAAAAGGAATTCCTTTTTGTCCGCTCCAGCCATTTTGAAAGGAGGGGGCGTGGCCGGGGGTGCACCAGCGGGCGCTTGGGTTTTTTTTGGGAGCGGTGGGGGTGTCAGGGCTGAGTGAAGCGACTTCCTGTTTTTTTCGATCGTCCCCCCCAATGTTTTGTGGAAATTTTCCAACAAGTCCGCCAGTTTCGGATCTGCAAGTAGATTTATGTCCCCTAGCAATTTTTTGATTTTTTCGTGGATGATTTTTTGCACCTCAAATAGTTCGGAGTCTTTGCTTGTGAAAAAGCCTAGGCCATCCAAAGACAAAAGGAACTCTTCCACCTTGTCCTTGGATTCATCCTGCTCCAATTCAGCCAACATATCCATTGCGCCTTTTGCGCGATCCGAATGCTTAGCCATAAAACTTGGGTTTATTTGTTTTTAGATATTTGTTCCACAGATTTTTAAAGTATATTTGAACTTTTTCAGGAGAAGATTCAGGGTCCCATGCGCTCAAAAGATTCGGGTACGTCTTGAGCGACAATCGCACATGTGAGGCCAGCAAATCCTCGATTGAGTCCGCGGAAAGGATGGGGTCATTGGTCTTTTCCATTACCCTCAGCGAATCCACGAATTGCTCGTTGCTCTCGAATCCTTCGGGGATGAGGCCAAATTTAAGGCTGTCTTCTCTGTCCTGCAGAGTCAGGCGCAAGCCTTCCAAGTCGTGGATGAGCATCTGCAATGATTTGTCTTTTTTCAGCATTTCCACCACATCCTCCACGGTTGGTTTTTGTGGCGCGCCTTCAAGAGGCGCCTGGTTGGTTGGCTGGTTCACACTTGAGCCAAACATCCGCACCAGAAGCCTTTTTTCCAAACTTTCCCTCTCCTCCGCGGAAGCCGCCTCTGTCAGGATCGTCTCCATGGATTTGAGATTGAGCTCGAACAACTCCGATCGCCTTTCGCTATCCGACATGACTTCTTGGCTGGGAAGCACAGGGGATGAATCCTGCGCTGTTTTTTGCAATGCGATTTCCAGCTCTGCCTTCAGATGGGCCAAGCTCCTTTCGTTCTCCATTGCTCGAATGATTTCCGAGATGTTCAGCGCATCCTCTTCCGAGATTTCTTTCCCATGGGCTGCTCGTACCGATCCTTGGACCAATTTTTTTAAGTCCCCGACAGATTCAATTCGAAAGCCGAGCGCCCTCAGGTTTTCGAGAATATCTTGCTCGGTTTCATTGCCCTCTCCAAAAAACAGGGCTTTCAGCACTGGATCCGATCTCATATCATCCACGACCTTATCCACCCAATTCGCGTCCAAGTCGACCTCTGGCGATTCGATTAGCTGAATATCCGAGTCTGGAATTTCGATGGATTCTTCCGCTTCGTCCAGCACCTTTTTCACCCTATCATCCACCGTCCTGATCATTTCTCTTAGTTCAGGAAAATCATTACCCTTCGAAATTTGGGAATAATCCGCTTTAATCGACTTGATTTCATCGCGGAGGTCTTGGGCAATCTCCACCATATCCCTTTCGGAATCCCCCAAATTATCCAGAACGGCATTCAAAAGCTGGACCTTCCCGGTCAAATCCTCCAAAAGTTTCGCCTCACCTTCTTTTTGGTCATTCTCTGGCATGGGTAACATTTAAGAAATCTTTATATTATACCAAAAAAACCCCTCTGAATCAATGGCTTTGGCTTGGGTTTCCAAAGATCGTTGAGGGTCATTCCTGGTCAACCGATTTGCTCATGCTTACTTTTTCTTGTTCCACCAATCCATCGCATCGCGTATTTTTCCCTTGGTCCAATTGACGCCATTATCCCAAGCTGAGCTCATAATTCCGAAATAATCGTTTTCTCGTATTGGCGGATGCTTGCGGTACATGAGCAAATTGTCGTTGTAGACCTTACTCCACCTCTTGCACCCCAATACACGACCCTTTGGGGGTTGAGCATGCCAGGACTCGCGCAAAGCACTGGGATTTGTGGCATCAGAAACCACACCACAATGTGAAATGGTTAACTCGTTTTTTTGGAAAGATTCCATGCAGGTATCCATGGCTCCCCACACGTTTTTCTCAAAGTCCTCCTCTGCCGATTCGGTCCACTCCTCGATAATCCTTTCTTTTCGTTCGGGGTGTTGCGCGATCTCCTCAGCATTGATACGAACCACCACCTCGGCAAAACGCCTTTTCCCTTCTGGCGTTTGAAGATCTTCAAGGAAAATCACCCTTCCGATCAAGTCTAAAGTCAAAGGCTTAGCCCCCTTTTTATTTGCGGATATGCGGGCGTAATCTGCAGCATCAAAGGCATGCCTGCCGTATCCCGCCGGAGACGCAAGACCTGGAAGTTTGACAAATAAATTGTCCTGAACGTAGTTGAAGCGGAATGCAGATCTGATAATAAGCAAAATCCCCAGCCTTTCCCTGCAATCCATTATCGCGCTCCAGTGTGTTTTGATCGCCTGCTCTCTGAAAAGTGGCCTTTGTTCGTTTCCATTCTCGTCTTTCCATGGAATAAGGAGTTTTACCAAGGGGGAGTTTAGATCCAGCTCTGGTGTCACTTGGCTTATGCACATTTGATTTGGCCCAACCATGACAGTTTCTTTGCCGCAACTATCATTTCCTTTGTAGGTGGCAACCTTTGTATTGGTCTCATCATTTTTTTTCTTTTCCTCCGCGGTCATTTCATAAGGCGTGGTAATGGCACCTCCATGGTCAGTGGTGCACGATTCCACGGTTGACACTAGCGTGACCACTGAGGCCACTGCCAAGGCGATCATGGTGTGATAAGCCACGATAAGACGAGTCAGTTTTTTCTCAGGATTTTCATCCTGAACTTCTGCCAACTCTTCTGTCCCCTCAACACCTTCCATCGCCCCTATTTCTTCATCTCCCTCCACTTCCTCATCGGGCACCCGTTGATTTTCGTCGTTATCTATCATGGGATTTTTATGATTGATGTGCATTATAAAATATGTTATTAAATTTGTCAATAGTTTCTATTTCCAAAAAAAGATGCCTTTTTGGCACCCAAAATGTTTAGGAGAATTTACTCCATTAATTTCGAGCCGTCAAGAGGCTAAGCCCCAGTTCTCCATTTGACCCTTGCCTCCGATTATTGGGCCAAAAAACTGGTCAGCAAACCAACTCCTACTCCAGAATTGAGCCCCTTTTGCCTCCATGGCCGGCCCGCCTCCTTGGTGTCGATCGATCCGGCGATGTCCAGATGGCAGAATCCCGCCTGGCCCTTTTCGTCTTTGGCCTTGGGAATAAAGCGGTACAAGAACATTCCTGCCTTGATCCAGCCGGCGTTCCGCTCCCCCTCGGAAACGGTCGAAATGTCGGCATTTGTTGAGCTCATGTCGTCGAATTCCATATCCCATGGCGAGGCGTAAACATATTCCCCTGAATATTTTCCATTTTCGGTCATTTCCTTGGCGAATTCCTCTTGGTTGCAGATCATGCCCGTGTAGTTTTCGCCGAGCGCCACGGCGCAACTGCCCGTGAGAGTGGCAATGGTGACGTAACGATGCACGTTTTTGTAATTTTTCTTGATGTAACAAATGGCGTCGGCGAGGACCAATCGGCCCTCGGCATCGGTGTGGCCGATTTCGACCGTCTGTCCATCGCCCGCGGTGTAGATGTCGTCGGCTCGCATGGCCCTTTCGCCCATCATGTTTTCCGCGAGACCCAACGTGAAGTGGGTCGTCTCCTTTAAATCGAATCCGCCCTTCTGCATGGCCAAAATCGTGCCCAATAGCGAGGCGCTGCCGGCCATGTCCTCCTTCATCCATTTCATGTAGTTCTGCTTGTCCTGCAGGCCTCCGGAATCGTAGCAAAGGCCCTTGCCGATGATGGCCACGCTTTTGGACGTCTTCCCAGCCTTGGGATGAACAGTCAGAATCAAAAGTTCAGATGGATGCTGACTGCCGGCGGAGACCGCATTGAGCAATTGGTAGGGCTCCTTCTCCTTTTCGGTCAGGCGTTTGCATTCCACATTCCATTTTTTGGACAATTCTTGGATTACCGCCGCGTACGATTGGGTGTTGAGCAGGTTTGGAGGCAAAGCACCCAGCAGGCGCATCAGGTTCTTGCCTTCCGCGAGGGCCATGCCCACCTTGAGCGCCTTTTTGGCCTCGGACATTTGTTTCTCGAAATCCTTGTTGCCGATCACCACCTTGGGTGCCGGCTCCTTTTTGGGTTTGGATTTTAGGATTCCGCCGTTCAAGCCTGCCATGTGGATTCCCAAAGCCGCCTCCTTGAGCCATTCGATCGGGCAAACCAAACCGATCGCCTTGGATTTGATGTGGAGAGACATCAGATAGGCCGATCCATAGAAACGGCGCATCTTTCGGCTATCCATTTTTGCACGAGGCCCCATGCCGATGAATTTGAGGATTTGGTTGTTTTCCACCAGTTGAAGTTTCTCGTCCTTTTTTCCGCTGAGTTTGGTGAGGAGGGGGATGGGGAATGCCTTTTTCACAGGTTTTTCCTCGTTTTCGAAAACAGGGACGACGACGATGTCGCAGCCCTTGAAATTGCCTCGGAACTCGATGGCAGGAAGGTTCTGCTTTTTTGGTTCGAGGAAGTTCAGAATTTCTTTAGTGTTCATGATTTTTTGGATTATTTTGTCTCTGAAATAAAATTAGTCCCTATTAGTTTGAGGGTCAATGGATTTTTAGATTTATTTTTTTATTTTTGTTTTTGCCCTTGCCGGGCGGGCATCCGCTTTTGCCCGGGCAAAAGCGGATTGAAAACCCGCCTGGGGGTTTATGATTCACTCCCCGTCGTATTCCTTATCCCAGCAACGCAGTTCAGCATAAACCCCCGGGTCCCCCCGAAGCCAAGAAACCGACGGAAATAGGCCCACCGCGTTAACGGTGTCATAAATTCTGCGATTTGAATTACACTTGGTTTTTGAATTAATTCGTGGCAATTCCTAAAATTGCGAGCTCCCTTTTTACTTGTTCCAAATTTTTGAATTGGATTCCTCGGATACCCAAATTTCTTGCTGGCTCCAGATTGGTTTCCTTGTCGTCGATGAAGACGCAATTTTCAGCCTTGGCACCGATTTTTTTCAAGACGTATTGGAAAACCTTTTCGCCCTCATCCATTTTCACCAGATGGATTTTGTTCGAATAAAAGGCATGATGGAAAACGTTTTTGAGCCTCTTGTCGGCAATGATTTTTTTATAGAGAGCATCGTAGTTGTCCGTCAAAAGAACCACCTCATATTTTCTTTTCAGTTTTTTTAAGAGATTCAATGTTTCGTCATTGATTTCGTACCAGGAAATTTCTTTAATAAATTCTTCATAAGAAATATCGGTACCTCGACAAACATTTTTCCAGTATTCCTCCATTGGAAGTTCGCCCAACAATATCCATTTTTCTTTCGACTTCAGCCTTTGTAGGAATGCCCCTTTTCCGATTCCCGACTTCTGGCCAAGGACTTCGGCCACCCTTGGGAATATGGCAGATTTCGTGACGACTCCCGCGAAATCGACAATGATGGTATTAACCATATTTTTGATCTTTATCTCACAAGAAGATCGAAATAAGAGTGTTGGTTTGATATAATCAATCTGAACCGAAACAAATTTTATGCTCAAAACGGCAGTCAGCATAGTGAAGAAATTCCAGAAGGCCGGGTACGAGGCCTATTTCGCGGGCGGTTCGGTGCGTGACATGCTCATGGGCAAGGAACCTCAGGATTACGACATTGCCACGTCCGCCAAGCCCGAGGAAATCGAGGGGCTGATGGAGAAAACCTATCCGATCGGAAAACAATTTGGCGTTATATTGGTCGAGGAAAATGGGCATCATTTCGAGATCGCGACGTTTCGGTCCGATAGCTCATCTTCGGATGGGCGGCGGCCCGATGCCGTGCTTTTCACCAATGCCAAGGAGGACGCCCTGCGCCGGGATTTCACGATCAATGGTTTGTTTTACGATCCCATTGAAAAGAAGGTCCATGATTTTGTCGGAGGCCAACAAGACATTGAGAAGGGGATCGTCCGATTCATCGGCGATCCGCACGAAAGGGTGAAAGAGGATCATTTGCGCCTGCTTCGCGGGGTCCGTTTCAAGAACAATTTCGGGTTCGAATACGATGCTCAGACCAAGAAGGCGTTCCAAGAGCTCGCGAATCTGATCGACAATGTTTCTAAAGAGCGAATCCATGACGAAATGGCAAAGATGCTGCTCCATCCCCATCGGGCGCATAGCCTGCGCGAGATGGACAAATTCGGCATGCTCGAACGGATTTTGCCTGAGGTCACGGCCTGCAAAGGGGTCGAGCAACCACGCCAATACCACAAGGAGGGCGATGTGTTCACCCATATCCTGAAGGCTCTTCATGATATGCCTGAAAATTTTGTGAGTGAGGAGCTAGTTTGGGCTGTATTGCTCCACGACATTGGCAAACCCAAAACCTTTGTGGAAAAGGTGGATCGAATCCATTTCAACGGTCATGCCCTGCTTTCGGCGGAGATGGCCAAAAAGGTATGCCGACGACTCAAATTCAGCAATGAAAAGACCACCAAAATTGCTTGGCTCATCGAGAACCATATGATCATCGGTTTTATTCCCGAAATGCGCCGAGCCCATCAGGCCAATCTGTTCTGGAACCTTTGGTTCGAGGACCTGATGAAGTTGCACTATTGCGATGAACATGGGTCGGTTCCTTCCGATTTGAGCCTATACCGCAAGGTGATGAAAATTTATGAGGATTTCAAGAACGAAAAACTCCTCGAAGACCATTTTAAGCCAAAGCTTTCGGGCAACGATCTGATGAAAGAATTTAAGCTGAAGCCTGGACCCAAAATCAAAGAATTGCTTCAGGCTGAGCGCGAGGCTCAGATCGAAGGGCTCATCAAAGACGGGAACGATGCGAGGAAGTTCATTGAAGGATACCTTTCTTCTAATGGGTGAACTAATTGGGGAACTAATAGGAGGCCTATTTGTGGGCCTGATCGTTTTCCGATGGCTCCTTCATTTCGGGTAGGGCTATTTTTCCGAGGCGGATTTGGTCGCCGATCTGGATGCGAATGGACCGAATCTCTTTTAGGAGCTCTTGATCAATATCCTTAGGATAGAATTTTTCCAGATTCTTGAAATAGGCGCAGATCCGATCTAGGCTCCAGCCCTTTCCAACAAGCGTTTCGATGGCTTTTGGTGCGTTTTCTGCATCAGATACGATCAGATCTCGGTGAGCGGGAAATCGCTCGATCAAATCGTTTTTCAGCCGATCGAGTACTTCGATGAGTGATTTGGGGGATTCACCGTATTCCATAATTGGGACTTAATTGTGGACTTAAAATTTTTGGCTAGATTCATTAATGGCGATTGGCTCAACCAGATTGACGGTTTTGGAAATGGGAATTGGCCCGAGCAATATCTCCCCGCTTTCAATTTGCTTTCGGATCAGCCCTNNTATGGGATGTCGCTCAGATTCAATTGATCGATCGACTCGAATTCTGAGCAAATATCATCCAATTTGGCACCAACACTTTTTCCCGAACCATTTTCGAGCGCCTTGTTCACCACGGTGGACACCTCGAACACATAGGCCTCAATTTGGTCTCTATAAGATGGATATCGAGAGAGTAGAGTCTCTTTTTCCTCTTCGATCACCCCAGCCAATGCTTTTGCGCCTTCCATGTTCGGCATTTCCGTTGGCAGTCTTTAAAGATGTTTTGGATTGAGATCGAAATTCACCTCTTTGACCTTTTCGACCGCCTCTTTTTTGAGGGGCAGCAATCCCCTTTGGTAATTTTCCAGAATGAATTGGAACCTCGTCCGAGCCTCAAGGAGGCTTTCGAGCCCAAACATTCTTTGGAAATTCTCAAGATACTTCCTCAGCCCGACCAAGGCTCCTCCATGAATCTCGACATCGCGGGTTTGGATATCCTTTATAATGAAATTGATCCAGTCTTTCGGTGTGCTGTTTTGGGCTTCGCCAAGAAACGCACGAAATGTTTCCTTTGCCTTGATACCCGCCATCTCCTCAGAGATTTTTTTTTGCCTTTCCGCGGGCTGCATGAGCGTTTTCGCGATTTTATTGATGATCCCGCTGATCCGGTTACCCATTTCGATCGCCGACTCCAACGTGGGGTCCTTTTTGGCTTCGGGAAGTTCCAACTGTATTGGTTCTGAAGATTTGTTGGACATGTTGGGCAAAAAATTGATAATGGACATTTTTAAAGTTCGATTAGTCGATCGGAAAGCCATTTTTGGCCCAGTTGTTCATTAGGCCTTTATCGGTCCCCCCTTTTTTGACCTCCTTCTTTTCTCGATTTTTGTCGTTAGGCCATATCATTGATTTGAATTTGATCGGGCCCAGTTCAATGGTTCCCTCGTGGATCCGTTTTCCGATTCTCGCTCGTGATATGGCGAGGAACCGGATCACCCTTGGCTCAATTATATCCTCGTCTTTTTCGTTTTTTTTCGTTTGCGTAAATTTATCCTCGTATTCTTTTTCCAATTCCTTTAGGGATACACACAAGGGTTCTAGATTTTGGTCCTTTTCATCTCTCGTTGTCACGAAGTCATTGACCCTTTTTTTAACCTCGGCCATGTAATCTCCAATCTGATTCCAGGCTTTGGGGTCGAGAAAATGAAGGCCCAAGAGTTCCCCATCGATGACCTTTTGAAGTTCCGGATACATTTTTTGAGGCAACATTGGGAGGGGAGATAGACAATATGGTGGTATACTATACACTTTTTTAATATTTTGTCATCTATTTTTTTTAGACCCCAGTTCATTGTCCGCTTTTCCCCTCATGTGATATCCTTTCAATCGAACTTTTTTATGTCCCAAAAACCCTTTGTCCATCTTCATGTCCACTCGCACTACTCGCTCCTCGA